>DITA01000120.1:0-33608 GCA_002422665.1 Flavobacteriales bacterium UBA6196 | reverse complement strand
CTTTTTATAATGCACTACGAGTTCTCTAAGTATATTGAGAGCAAATCATTAGCAATGAGTTTGGCTAATTTCAAATCATGGGAAGTAGAAAATGTTTTATCTATGGAAACATAACAGGTTTCCAGATTCAATTTAAAATCATGATTATTTCTAGTGAAATATTTTTCATCAAGATAATTTGAATTGGTACGATAGTACTTGTAGAATTCTAAATTATCTTCAAAAAAATATTTAATTTTCTTCTGTTCTTTCTGGTAGTAATTAATAACTATCTGATTACTGCCAATAGGCTTATTGGTTTCAATTCTAAGAATATTGTTATTGTAAATTAACTTAGAAGTGAATTTTGGTTTTATTTCCTTAAAGAATTTTATTTCCTCAATACAAGTTTTAAAGTTGTAATTAGAAACAACATTCTTTAATTTTTCAATTGATAAGTAAATAAGTTCAATGTTTTTTTCTGTTTTAATAATTTCATCTTCAAATTCCGATTCTAAGAACTGAATTTGTCTATTCAATTCCGTTAGTAGTTTAATTGATTTCGATTCCAAGTTATTTAGTTTATAAAAAAAAAAGCGTATTTCAAAAATACGCTCCTAAAATATTTATTTCTTGAAAATTTTAGAACATAAAAATTATGCAACAAATAAATTACAACTATTTTACATAACACACTTATGATGTTATGATATTTTAGAAATTTCCAAATCTTTTAATCTGTCTTTTAAAACCTGCATATCTGTGGAAATTTTTTGATCTAAAATTTTAGCATAATGCTGTGTAGTCTTTATATTCGTGTGACCAAGCATCTTACTTACACTCTCTATCGGAACACCATTTGAGAGAGTGACAGTAGTAGCAAAAGTATGTCTAGCAATATGGAAAGTAAGCTCTTTATTAATCTCGCAAACATCTGCAATTTCTTTGAGGTAAGCATTCATTTTTTGATTGCTTAGAATAGGGAGTAAGATATTAGAATTAATACATTGAGGATGATCTTTGTATTTTTCAAGAATACCCTCAGCCGTTGGAAGAATAGGAATTCTTGAAGGAGTGTCAGTTTTTTGTCTATGGGTAAAAATCCACTTATTGCCATCAATGCCAATATTTAGATTTTCTTTGGTCAATTTTTTCACATCCACATAAGCCAGCCCAGTGAAGCAGCTGAAAATAAAAATGTCTCTTACCAATTCTAGTCTTTCTGAAACAAAACTTTTATTTAGTAGAGTTTGGATTTCAGTATGGGTTAAAAAAACTCTTTCGACAACTTTAACTTTAGACTTATAATTGATAAATGGGTCTTTATCTAACCACCCATTTGCCATACAAATTCTGATAATTTTTTTGAAATTTTTAATATATTTTACTGCAGTATTATTTGCGCATTTTCTTACACTTCTTAACCAAAATTCGTAATCGGTAATAAAAGCATGGTCAATATCAACAATGTCAATATCCCCTTTTTGGAACTTCCACATAAGAAAATCTTGGGTATGTTTTAATGATGTATTATATCTCTCTAGAGTTCCTGGAGAATATTCCGTACCAACGAGCACTTTAATTTTTTCATTATGATCTCTAAATATGGGAATTAACATTCTATTTGTGGTGTTTACTCCCATTAATTCTTCTCTTAGACGGTCTGCACTAATTGGTATATTTTTTATAATTAATTTATTCTCAGCTTCTAAAATTTGAAATTTGAGCAGTTCAAGATGTTTATTAATAAGTCTAGCTTCTTCATTGTTGCCTTTAATTTTAGAAGCTTCTGCTGACCATTTATCTGGAGCAACAAATTTATTAGAACTAAATTCAAATCTTTTGGAATTAACCGTTACTCTAACATAGATTGGACAAATGCCATCCTTATTAACTTTTGCTCTCTTAATATAGAAAAGAACAGATACTGTAGAATTCATAATGTGGTGATTTTATTTGTTAAACAATTTAATTTTAAATTCCTATAAAATCAAGATGTACAAAAATTGAAACACTCTCTAAACTGTCTTTTAAATGGAGTTTCTAAATTTCGAGGAGTCACTTGGTAGACTAAAATAAGTGACACCTTTTAAGACACCTAAATTTTAAGAATTATTGAAAAAATTGAATACCACAGAAAATAAAAAACCCACTAAACATTGAAGTTTAGTGGGTTTTGTTTGATTTTGTTTTTCAACTTGCGGAGAAAGAGGGATTCGAACCCCCGGACCTGTTACAGTCAACAGTTTTCAAGACTGCCGCAATCGACCACTCTGCCATTTCTCCAGAAACGATTATCTCGTTTTCAGTGGTGCAAATATAGAACCTTTTTAAATTCTGACAAAATTATTTTTTTAGATTTTTCTACATTTTTTATAACGCATTAATTTTCAACATCAAAAATTAATTGCCTGCTGCCTGAAAACCTAATATTACTGCTATAATTCCTAAGATTATGCTCAATAAAACATAAGAAATAAGCACGAGATAATTTTGATTTTGTAATAAAGAATAGTTTTCTGCTGCGAAAGTAGAAAACGTGGTAAAACCACCGCAAAAACCTGTAATCAATAAAAATTTAAGGGAATTGTCTACTTTAATAAAATAAGACGAAAAAAGACCTATTAAAAAGCAGCCGATGAGGTTTGCCAAGAATGTTCCGAGAGGAAAACTCCCAATAGAAAGGAATTTGGAAGTGTAAAACGATACCAAATACCGCATTACACTCCCTAATCCGCCTCCTAAAAATATGTAAACTAAGGTTTTCAAAAGAATTATTATAATTCTGATAAATAACGTTCAGCATCTATTGCTGCCATGCAACCAGAACCTGCTGCTGTAATCGCTTGTCTGTAGATGTGGTCTTGTACATCTCCTGCTGCAAAAACGCCTGGTAAATTGGTTTTAGAAGATTTTCCTTCGGTGATGATGTAACCGTTTTCGTCTAAGGTAATTTGGCCTGCAAAAACATCAGTATTCGGTTTGTGACCAATCGCAATGAAAATACCGTGAACGTCAATCTTAGAAGTTTCTTGCGTTTGGTTATTGATGACCACTGCTCTTTCTACTAAGCTATTTTCGCCTTCGATAGCAATTAATTCATGATTGAATTTCACTTCGATATTTGGCGTATTGTTTACCTTGTGAATCATCGCTTTAGAAGCTCTGAAATGGTCTTTTCTCACCAACATGGTCACTTTGTTACACAATTTAGAAAGATAAGTAGCCTCTTCTGCTGCAGTATCTCCTGCTCCTACTACGATTACGTCTTTGCCTCTGTAGAAAAATCCGTCGCAAGTAGCACAAGCAGAAACTCCACCTCCAGAATATTTTTTCTCATCTTCTAAACCTAAATATTTTGCAGTAGCTCCTGTAGAAATAATCACTGTTTTTGCCAGAATTTCTTTTTCGCCTGCCCAAAGTTTATGAACACCCCCTACTTCTTTAGAAAATTCTACTTTCGTAATCATTTCATAGTGTACTTTGGTTTCGAATCTTTCTGCTTGTTTTTGCAAATCCATCATCATTTCAGGACCTGTAATTCCGTTTGGATAACCGGGGAAGTTTTCTACTTCGGTCGTTGTAGTCAACTGACCTCCTGGCTCTAAACCAGTGTATAATTCAGGTTTTAAATCTGCTCTGGCTGCATATATAGCAGCAGTATAACCAGATGGTCCAGAACCTACAATCACGCAATCTAATATATTATTTTCCATAGAATATAAGGGTTGTTATTTTTTGAGTTGCAAATTTCGTGAATTTTATTGTTTTGATGATGATTCGCTGATGAATTTTTTCAATGAAAACTATTTTTGATTTGATTTTCCAATTTTGAAATTTTTTATATGATGAAAAGTTGAAATTAATTTTTCAATGGTCTTTTCTTAATCATTCCACCTTTGGTATCTTTTACCGTGTGCATCACCACGAATGCTGTAGGCGCAATTTTCTCTAATTCCGTGGTCAGTTTGCTCACTTCTAAACGAGTAATAACCGTAAAAATAATATCACTATCTTCTTTCATTCCTCGTTTTCCAAAGCCTTTTTTGCCATTATAAACGGTAACTCCTCTTCCTAATTTATTGTAAATCATTTCTTTAATCTCTTCACATTTTGAAGAAACGATGGTTACCCCAATGTATTCTTCAATTCCTTCTACAATAAAATCGAGTGTTTTAGAAGCCGACAAATACGTAATCATAGAATACAACGCGATTTCTACGCCTAAAAAGTACGCTGCAGCAGAGAAAATCATTACATTGATGATGATAATTACGTCTCCAATGGTCGTCCCTAATTTTTTACTTAAATACAATGCTAGAACTTCGGTTCCATCAATTACAGCACCTCCTCTAATGGACAAACCGATTCCTGCTCCTAAAAAGAAACCACCAAAAACCGCCACTAAAATATTATCATTGGTTACATTCGGGAAGTCTACGTTGGCTAAAACCAATGCTAAACCACCAATTGCGAGCGCTGTTTTCACTGCAAAATTGATTCCCACCGTTTTGTGCCCCATAATAATGAAAGGCAAGTTGATGAGCGGAATCAAGTAATAAATCGGAATTTCTGTCAACGCAGAAACCAACAACGAAATCCCTGTTGCACCACCATCTATAAATTTATTTGTCAAAAGAAATCCTTTGAAACCGAAACCTGCAGAAAAAACACCAATGGTGATGAGTAAAAAATTTTTGAATTCGTTTCTTAGGGAAACCAAAATATTATTTTTGGTTTTAATGACTTTATATCTGCTGGTATCTGCTTCGCCTTGTAAACGAAGAATGAGTAAAATGATTTGTTTCCAGATATTTTTAATCATTTTTAGCTTTTGATTTTATCAATATTTACAATTTTATAAACCATTTCCTTTAAGAGTTCACTTTCCTCCATATTTACTGCGCCTAGACCTTTTGATTTTAAATCAATTTCCCTCAAAACCGAGATTACTCTGGTCGAAAATTTCAACGGATAATTTCTCGCAGCTTCTGCATAATCTTTCACAAAAAATGGATTCACGCCTAATGCAGACGCGATGAGACTTTGCCCTTGATTCGCTACAGTATGATATATCACCACATTGCTGAAAAAATTATAGAGATTTCCTATGGTCATGACAATAGGATTGGTTTTGGGATTTTTTCCCATGTAATACGCAATTTTGAAGGCTTGATTGCTGTCTTTTTTTCCGAGTGCTTTTTGCAATTCAAAAACATTAAATTCCTTAGAAATCCCAATGTGCGTTTCTACCAATTTACCATCTAAAACTTCTCCTTCTTTCAGCACCAATTTCATTTTATTCAGCTCATTGGAAATTCTGGAAAGGTCATTCCCTAAGTAATCTGCCAATAGTTGAGCAATTCCTGGCGCTAGTTTTATTTGAAGGTTTTTAGATTCGTCTTCTATCCATTTCGCCAAGTTATAATCTTTTACAGGTTCGCTGTGAAAGAGCATATTTGCTTTGTCTAGAACTTTGAATACTTTTTTTCGGCTGTCTACTTTTTTATGCTTGTGTGCAAAGACCAGAATGGTAGATTCCACAGGATTTGTGGCGTAGTTTTCTAAAATTCTAGATTCGTCTTCATTTAATTTTAAGTCTTGTGCTTCTTTTACGATGATGAGTTGCTTGTCTCCCATCATAGGATACTGTCTAGAAAGTGCCAAAATATCATTATAATTGGTATCTTTGCCATAGACTACCGTTTGGTTAAAAGCTTTTTCGTCTTCTGTAAGCACATCATTTTCTAATGCTTTTACAGCTGCGTCTATAAAAAAAGCTTCTTCGCCATGGAAAAAGTAGATGGGTAAAAATTCCCTATTTTTAATATGTTTGAAAATCTGTTCTAATTCTTTCATCTGAATGCAGCTGCCGAAATTAAATTTTAAAGAAGATTTTGTTTTTGATCTCAAGCGAGACAAAGATACGTTTTTTATTTATGATATGGTAAGGAAATCTTGGTTGGTTCTCACTCCCGAAGAGTGGGTAAGACAGCATTTCGTACACTATTTCACTCAAGTAAAAAAGTATGCAAAATCTGCATTAATCCTAGAAAAAAAACTAGAATTAAACGGAACCATCAAGAGAATAGACCTCTTGATTACCGAAAAAACAGCTCCTAAAATTTTGGTAGAACTCAAAGCACCACATATCACCCTTACCGAACAAACATTTGAACAAATTGCAAGATACAATTCGGTGATTGGTGCTGAAAAAATTATTTTGAGCAATGGTTTACAGCATATTGCCGCAAGATTTGAAAACGGAAACTATCATTTCGAAAATGTAGAATTTTAAAATAAGAAAAACATGAATATCAAAAATATCATCTTTGATTTTGGCGGAGTGGTTATGGATTGGGACCCGCGTTATTTTTTCAGAGATTATTTCAATGACGACGAAAAAATGGAATATTTCTTGGGAAATATCGCCACTAATGAATGGAATGCCGAACAAGACCGAGGCAGAAGTGTAGCTGAAGCTAATGCTTTGCTCATTTCTAAGTATCCAGAGTGGGAAAAAGAGATATTGGCGTATTATGAAAACTGGCACATCATGTTGCGTTCAGACATTCCAGAAAACGTAAACGTTTTACATAAATTAAAAGGAAAATATGAACTTTTCGGGCTTACGAATTGGTCGGCAGAGTTTTTTCCTTACGCTTTGGCTAATTATGAATTTTTCAATGTTTTTGAAGGGAAAATTGTAGTTTCTGGCGAAGAAAAACTCATCAAACCGAATCCTAAAATTTGGGAAGTTCTCCTCGACCGATACCAAATAAAAGCCGATGAATCTGTTTTTATCGATGACAATTTCCACAACATCGAAACGGCAAAAAGTTTAGATTTCATCACGGTTCATGTGAATGAAAACATGAATTTAGAAACCGAACTTAAAAATTTGGGATTAGAATTTTAAATTCATCAAAAACATATTCCATCAAAAAAGTCACATCGTGATGATGTGACTTCCTATCTTTTATTTTAAAAATTTTACAAGAAAATTTTGGTTTCTTCTTTTACCGTACAGAGTACAATACTGCTGTGATAATCTCCGATGTGTGGATAATTGGTAAATGTTTTTTCTACAAAATCATTGTATTCTTTGATGTTTTTGGTCACAATTTTAATCATGTAATCATACACACCAGAAACGCTCACTACTTCTACTATTTCAGGACATTTGTTGAGTTTTTCCTCAAAATCTCTCAAAATTTCCACTGATTTATTTTTGATGGTTACGTTGCAATATGCCACCAATTCGTACCCTACTTTTTCTCTATCTACGATGGCTACATATTTTTTGATGATTCCATTGTTTTTGAGAGATTTTACTCTTTCGTAAGTGGGTGTGAAAGATAAACCAATTCTTTCTGCCAAATCTTTGATGGCAATCGTGTTATCTTCTTGCAGAATATTGAGGATTTTGTAATCTAACTTATCGAGTGACTTCATAAATTTTATCTAAAAATGAAGTCAAAAATAAGAATTATTTTTAAAATAACCTCTATTTTGGAAGTTTGACCATAAAAAAAATCTACAAAAGTGATTTTGTAGATTTATGATGACTCGTGATATCTGTTGAGTGATGGATCAATTTAAGATCTTTTGAGGGATTCTAAAAATCGGATCACTTTGCTGTTGAAAACATGTGGAGCATCTACATTGACTACATGACCGCAGTTTTCGATCACCAATAAACTCGATGATTTTTCGTGGTTTTTTACCACTTCTTTTACCGAAGGCAAAAACATGTAATCTTCTTCTCCCATCACATAAAAAGTGGGAATATTGAGTTCCTTTTGTCTGAACCAACGCAGAACAGGATTGATTTCTGTTGTCAATTTAAACCACTTGATGAATTCTTTTTGGTATAATTTCTTTGCTTCATTGATAAAGAGATTTCGAGAAGACTTATGGTTTTTCTTAGGCATAATAATGAAGGCAAAAAGACGATACAAAACCAAATATGGTAAAATGTATTTAAAAATATTGCCAATTTTCATTAAAATCTGCGAACGGAAATTCATTTTCAGAATAGCTCCTCCCATTACCATAGATTTCACTCGTTCTGGGCGCATTTCTGCCAACTGACGAATCACAATAGAACCTAGAGAAATACCCACAAAATGAGAACTTTTGATTTTAAGATGGTCTATGACTTCTAAAATATCATGAGCAATGGATTGAAAGGTGTATTTCTTCGCCTTTAATTTATTAGAACTTCCGTGACCTCGTAAATCGAGCAATAAGACATTAAATTTCTTCTGAAATTCGCGGATTTGTTTGAACCAAATGGTAGAGCTTCCTCCAGCTCCATGCACAAAGGTCACCCATTCTGCACTTTCTGAATTTTGATAAATGGTATATGAAATCAAATTTTTAAACTTTTTTACAAAAATATAATATTATGCAATAAATAGAATTAATTTTTCGTGAATTTTTATCTCTTTTATCCATAAAAAATCATTCTCAAAATTATTTTCCTTTCTCTAAAGGGTGTAATTTTGAATACTTTATTCGTCCCTGTTCACCAAATCCATTGAAAAAGCAGGCAAACAGATGGCTAAATATTCGCACTCTTCTTCGAAAGGGTTGCTGTAACGAATTCTTGCTCCTTTTTGGATTAAAATGCTTTGTCCAGCTTCTAAAACTATAGTTTCCCCATCTATTTCAAACTGCTTTTTTCCTCTCATAATGATGGTAAATTCATCGAACTCTGGCGTTTGATGCGGTTCGCTCCAATGTGGTGGCGCAATCATGTGCGCAATAGAAATTTCTGAATTCCCTGTAGAATTTCCCCAATGTTCTTGAATCAATTTACCATCTGTAGTAGGAACCACAAACGGTGATTTTTGGATTTTATAATTTTTAGACATTATATATAGTAGGTATTTATACTTTTTTGTTCGTTGTTTTTTATTTTATCTAGAAGAACATTGGCAGCCATCATTCCCATTTTTATTCCATCATTCTTTTGAAATTGAAAATGAGGATTAAGATACTTAGGAAAAATTCCTTCACTAATTGACATAACTTTATAAGATTTTGCACTTAAACCTTTAACTTTAAGTGCATAATTAAGCCCAGCTAAAGTTTCATCGCTCATTGCAAAAATACCATCAAATTTTTCATATTCTAATATGATTTCTAATTTTTCTTTTACTATTTCAGCGGAATTACAAAAGATAGATTTATAGTTAACATCAGAAAAATTGCTGAGATATTTTTCAAAACTGCTTCTTCTTCTCTCTGTAATTTCTAAATCTTTATTTCCAAAAATGGCTAGAATATTTTTACAATGACTATCAATTAATTGTTTTGCACATTCTTCTGCATCTTTTTCATTATTAAAAACAATTTGATCATATTTTTGCTCTGATAGGCTTTTATCAAAAAGAACAATAGGTATTTCTAAATCATCTAGTTTTTTAAAGTGTGAAAAATCGTGAGTCTGACTTGTAAGCGAGATTAACACTCCATCTACTCTAGAATTAGCACAAGTTTGTAAATTCTCTTTTTCAATTTCTATAGATTCTTCAGAAGACAGAATAAAAAAGTGATATCCTTCTTTATTTAAGATTGCAGATATTCCCTCTAAAATAGAGGGTATGAAAAACATAGACATTTTAGGAATAATGAGCCCTATTACTTTAGAAGATTTTTTTCTAAAATTTATGGCAAAATCATTGGGAACATAATTGAAGGTTTCAGCAGCCTCTTTCACTCGTCGTTTTACTGCCTCACTTATGTCAGGATGATTACTTAACGCTCTAGATACTGTAGATGTACTAATTTGAAGTAAATCTGCTAAGTCTTTTATCGTAATTCTCTTCATTTTGGAAAGTTAAGTAAAGTTTTGGTAAAAATAACAGCAATAATATTAATAAAATTATGTTAAAATAGTGTTAAAATTTGATAATTTTATGTTAAAATTTGACAATATTTTAAAAAGTTATCCACTGCAAACGTTTGTGCAAACGTTTGAAATTAACATTTAGTTCATATTAACAAAATTGCTATTTTTTAAGATACAAAAAAAAATAGATTTACAGCATACAAAAAATAAAAAAATGAAAATACAAACTACTCAAAGAAAACTATTTAGCGTTACTGCTCTTTCTATAGGTGCAATAATGTTTGCACAAGAGCAAGATTCTCTTAAAACTAAAACTATTGATGATGTAGTAATTACAGGAAATGCTAATCCTAAAGCTTCTATTAAGACATCTACTTCTATTTCTACATTAAAGATGAAAGAGATTATTAATGCAGCACCAAGAACAACTGCAGAAATTTTTCGTACAATACCAGGAATTCGTTCAGAATCTTCTGGTGGTGAAGGTAACTCTAATATTACTGTAAGAGGTGTACCTGTTTCTGCAGGAGGTTCTAGATATTTATTGATTCAAGAAGACGGATTGCCAGTTTTACAATTTGGTGATATTGCTTTCGGAACGCAAGACCAATTTACAAGATTTGATTCTTTTGTTTCTAAAGTGGAAGCTTTAAGAGGTGGTTCTGCCTCTGTTTTTGCAAGTAATTCTCCAGCTGGTATTATTAACTTCATCACAAAAACCGGAGAAAAAGAAGGAGGAAGCATCACTCAACAATTAGGTTTAAATTACAAAAATTATAGAACCGATTTCGATTACGGAACTCCACTTAATGACAACACATTCATTAGTTTGGGTGGTTTTTATAGAGTTGGCGATGGACCAAGAAAAACAGGCTTTAATTCTAATAACGGAGGACAGTTCAGAATTTCTTTGCTTAAAAAATTTGAAAACGGAAGTTTCAGAATTTACGGTAAATTATTAGATGACAGAACTGCTGCTTATATGCCAATGCCAATGAAAGTTACAGGAACAGATTCAAATCCAAATTGGGGTTCGCTTTCTTCTTACAATGCTTTAACAGGTGCTATGCAAACCATCAATCTTACAAAAGATTTCACAATGGGTGGTGACGGAAATGTTTTATCAAGTGATATTTCAGACGGAATGCATTCTGTAAGCAAAACTATCGGTGGAGAATTTAATTATGATTTTGGTGATGGTTGGAAATTATCAGAAAAAGCTAGATTTTCTGCAAATAGCGGACAATTTATTGCGCCTTTTCCTGCAAGTGTAGGTTCATACAATGATATTATCTCATCTGTTTCTGGTTATAATTCTGCAGTTTATGCAGGCACCAATACTGCGGCATCTACTTCTGGAACATACATGCTTATGCACTTGTTTAATACTAAATTGAACAATTTCAATAATTTTGTAAATGATTTCAATTTGTCTAAAAAATGGGACGGTGTAAAAGTAAATGCTGGTTTATATAAAGGTGTCCAAAATATAAGCATGTCTTGGCTGTGGAATTCATATCTACAAGAAGTTTCTGATAATAATGCTAGAATGATAGATGTAAAAAATGCTGCCGGACAAAGTCTTTCACCAAATGGTCTATTAGCATACGGAGTACCAGCTTGGGGAAATTGCTGTACCAGAAATTATGATACTAAATATGATGTAACCGCTCCTTATGCTCAAATTGAAGTAAATGCTATTGATAAATTAAGTTTAGATTTCGGTGCAAGATATGATATTGGTAACGTTACTGGTAGTTTTGCTGGTGGAAACGGACAAACTTCTGCAATAGATATGAACGGAAATGGTACAATAGATCCTAACGAAAACAACGTAGCAACTGTAGGAAATAACATTACTCCTGTAGATTATGATTATAATATTTTCGGATATTCTGTTGGTGCTAATTTCGCCATTAATGATAAAAATGCAGTTTTTGCTAGAATAAGCAAAGGTGGAAGCGCTTCTGCTGATAGAATTTTATTCTCTGGTTACAATTATACCAATACAGATGATAAAGCTTTAGATGCTGTAAAAGTAAACGAAGTAAAGCAAATGGAAGGTGGTTATAAATTAAGAGGAGCTGGTTATTACCTTAATACTACTGTTTTCTACGCTAATACAATTGAAGCTAATTACGAAGCTACTACACAGAAAAAAACAGAGAACAATTACAAATCTGTGGGATTAGAATTAGACGGATATTATAGAATCAATAAAACTTTTGAAGTAAGAGGAGGTTTAACTTATACCAAGGCTGAAATTAAAGATGCACTTGATAAAACCATTGTAGGAAATACACCAAGAAGAACTCCTAAATTAATGTATAACCTTAATCCTAACGTAAATCTAGGAAAAGTAAGCACAGGTTTCTACTTAATTGGTGTTTCTGAAGCTTTTGCACAGGACAATAATAAATTAACAATGCCTGCTTATATGCTTGTAAATCCTTATTTATCTTATCAATTTACTAAAAATTTAGGCGCAAGTATTAATGGTAACAACATTTTTGATGCAATTGGTGTTACAGAAGCAGAAGAAGGTTCTATCCCTGCAAACGGAATTGTAAGAGGAAGACCATTATCAGGAAGAAGCTTAAGTATGAGCATTAAATTTGATTTTTAATTCACTAATATAGTTTTTTCATCATGTTAAAATTGGTGGAGCATCACACTGTGTGCTCCACCATTTTAAAAATCTTATTTTTACTCATTGTAATTTTTTTTTCCATGAAAAATAAACTTCCACAACTTAATTTTTGGCAAATATTCAATATGAATGTTGGCTTTTTTGGAATACAATATAGTTTTGGATTACAGCAAACTGCCATTAATCCTATTTATTCTTTTTTAGGAGCTCATGCAGAACAATTACCTATTCTTAATTTGGCTGGTCCTGTTACAGGATTAGTAATTCAGCCATTAATTGGAGCAATGTCTGACAAAACTTGGTCGCCAAAATGGGGACGAAGAAAACCGTTCTTCATGATTGGTGCTTTATTTTGTAGTCTTGCACTTTTTGCTTTTCCTTTTAGTAAAGAACTTTGGATGGCAGCAGGTTTATTGTGGATTTTAGACGCTGCAAACAACACTGCAATGGAACCTTATCGCGCTTTTATTGGTGATAAACTTCCTGAAAACCAACAAACTTTTGGTTTTCAAATGCAGAGTTTATTTGTGGGAGCAGGAATTACTTTTGCCAACTTATCACTCTTCTTTTTTCAAAAATATTTTGGTGGTAGTTCAGAAACAGGAATTCCAACTTGGGTGTATTATTCGTTTTTTATTGGTGCATTTTGTTCTATCGCTTCTGTTGGTTGGTCGGTTTACAAAACTCCCGAAAATCCTCCTACAGAAGAAGAATTGGCAAAATTAAATCTAGAAAAAGAACACAGCAATTTCTTTACACCATTCATAGAAATTGCAAACGCTATAAAAGACATGCCGAAAATCCTTTGGCAATTGGCTTTAGTCTATTTATTTCAATGGTATGCTCTGTTTATCTATTGGCAATTTCTTACACCAATGCTCAAAAAAACATTATTTGGACTTACAGAAACAGATGAAACCAAATCTTCTAAAATTTTAGAATTAGCACAAAAAGGAAGTAACGTTCTTTCAACAGATTTATCTTGGGCAAATCAAATTTCTGAATTGGTTCAAAAAGCAGTCGGACAAACTGGACTCATGAATGGAACTTACAACATTGTAACCATGATTACTGCTTTAATGCTGGTTCCTTTAGCAATGAAATTTTCCACCAAAAAAGTTCACATTGCCGCTTTATTCGGAACTGCGATTGCTTTATTCATGCTTCCTTTCATTAAAAATGAATATTTTATTCTTTTCCCGATGATACTTTTCGGAATTGGTTGGGCTGCAATTATGGGATTGCCTTATTCTATGGTTTCGCCAGATATTCCAGCAGAAAAACGTGGCGTTTATATGGGAATTATCAATATGATGATTGTAATTCCTATGTTGATACAAACCATTTCTTTCGGTTTTATTTATAAAAATTTATTGGGAAGCAACCCTGTTAATGCAATTTTATTAGCTGGAGTTTTATTTGTATTGGCAAGTATTTCTGTAACATTTATGAAAGTGAAAAAAGTCAATAGTCAATAGTGAATCGTGAATTAAAAAAGAGCCTAGCAAAAAAAAGAGCAAAGTAAAAAGAAACAAGTTTTAAAAATCATTTATCAATTATCAACCATCAATTATACAATATGAAAACCCTCTTCTGCATCGGCGAACTTCTCATAGATTGGATTTCTACAGATATTGATTCTTCTTTAGTAGAATCTGTAAATTTTATCAAAAAAGCAGGTGGCGCTCCTGCAAACGCAGCCATTTCTTGTAATAGATTAGGCGGAAAATCTGCTTTCGCTGGGAAAGTAGGTAATGATGCTTTTGGTTTGTTTTTGAAAGAAATTTTGGTAAAAGACAATATTGATACAGAAAATTTAATTCTCGCTAAAGAACCCACCACTTTCGCCTATGTAAGCATTAAAAAAGGTGGTGACAGAGATTTTATTTTTATGCGTGGTGCAGATGAATTACTGAAATTTGAAGAAATGAATTTACCACATGAAAACGCAGTTTTTCATTTCGGTTCAGCCACAGGTTTTTTGGGTGGAGATTTAACAGATACTTATTTCAAAACGTTAGATTATGCTTTAGAAAAAGGCTTTTTCATCAGTTTTGATCCTAATTTCCGTGATGCACTTTGGGAAAATTCAGAAAAATTTATAGAACTTTCTAAAAATTTCATTTCTAAATCAGATTTAATAAAACTATCAGACGAAGAAGCCAAACTCATTTCAGGAAAAGAAGATTTGCAAGAAGCCATAGAATCTTTTGATGTAAAGAAAAACGCCATTGTTTCTGTCACACTTGGCAAAAACGGAACACTACTATACTATCAAGGAAAATTTGAAATCGTGCCTAGTATTTCTATAGAAGCCATCGATACCACTGGAGCTGGAGATGCTTTTATTGGCGCAGTTTTGAAACAAATTTGTGATAAAACACCAGAAAATTTCGACGAAGTAAAAAACTATGTAAGTTTTGCCAATAAAGTAGCTGCAATTTCTACTACGAAATTCGGTGCGATAGAAGCAATGCCTACTTTAGAACAAATTTTAAAAATTTAAAACAATATGCAACAAGCCTATAAACTTTCAAGATTATACGCTCTTACCGATAAAAACGGAATTACCGATTCTTGTTTTCACACAAGATTTGGTGCTAATTTCCCTATTATTTATGATTTATTTGAGAAATTGTACCATTCTCATCCTCATAAAAAAGAAGCCTTTGAAAATTTAATTCAAATTTTAGTTGAAAAATTCAAAGAACGTTCAGAAGAACAGAAATTAATTGACATTGAACGTTCTAAAAACCCGAATTGGTATGCTTCTAACGAAATCGTAGGAATGATGCTCTACACCGAAAGATTTAACCAAAATTTTAAAGGTTTAGAAGAAAAAATTCCTTATTTCAAAAATTTAGGAATCAATACGCTTCATTTAATGCCTTTTCTCGATGTTCCAGAACCCGAAAACGACGGAGGTTACGCAGTAGAAAACTACAGAGAAACCAATCCGAAATTGGGAACAATGGAAGATTTTGAAAATCTTGCCAAAAATCTCCATCAAAACGGAATGAACGTCATCATGGATTTTGTGCTGAATCATTGTGCAGATTCTCATGAATGGGCGATAAATGCTAAAAACGGTGACGAAAAATATAAAGAATATTTCTATTTTTTTAAAGATAGAACGCTTCCTGATGAATTTGAAAAAACGATGCTCGAAATTTTCCCTGACACTGCTCCCGGAAATTTCACTTGGCTAGAAGAACAACAGGAATTTGTGATGACGCTTTTTCACCAATATCAATGGGATTTGAATTACAAAAACCCTCGAGTTTTGGTAGAAATGATAGATACAATGCTGTTTTTGGCGAATAAAGGGGTAGATATATTTCGTCTTGATGCTGTAGCGTATATGTGGAAAGATATTGGAAGATTTAACCAAAATTTACCAGAAGTTCACACGCTTTTACAAATTTTTAAATTGTGCGGACAAATTGTATCTCCTGGAGTTGCTTACATTGCCGAAGCAATAGTGGCACCAGAAGAAATTGTAAAATATTTTGGGGAAGGAAATGCAGAAGGTGACGAATGTGATATTGCTTATAATGCAACTTTCATGGCGTTAAGTTGGGAAGCATTAGCTTCTGGAAATACAGATTTATTAAGAAAATCTATGTATTCTGTCCCGAAAAAGCCTATGAATACTACTTGGATTAATTACGCTCGTTGTCATGATGATATTGGTTTGGGATTTGATGATAGATTGATTTATGAATTAGGGAAAAATCCGTTAATGCACAGATTATATATGTTAAGATATTACTGTGACGAACAAGGAACATTCGGAAGAGGAAAACGTTTTATGCAAGAACCGAACGGAAATGCAAGACTTTCAGGTTCTATGGCTAGTTTATGTGGTCTAGAGAAAGCTCTAGAAGAAAAAAATGATTTTCAAATCCATTTAGCTCAGAAAAGAATTCATCTTCAGCATGCTATTATTTTAAGTTTAGGTGGGATTCCTATGATCTATAGTGGAGACGAAATTGCTTCTACCAATTTCTACAATTATTTAAATGAAAGTGATAAAAAACACGATAACCGATGGCTTCATCGCCCTATGATGAATTGGGACATAGCCGAAAACCTAGAGAAGTATCCTATTCAAAAATCAGTTTTTGAAAATTTAAAAAAAATGATTTCTTTGAGGAAAGAAATTCCTGCTTTTGCAGACAATAATGATTTAGAATTTATAGACAGTGGAAACAGTCATCTTTTAGTATTTAAAAAAACAGATAAAAAAGGAGAACACGTTTGGGTAATTTGTAATTTTTCTGAATACGAAACTACATTCCCTAGCTGGTTTATTGGTTTAAACAAAAAGGTAAAAAATTTACTTACAGATGAACAGTTCTCCCTACAGTATCAAAACTTCATAGGAAGATATGATGCACTATGGCTTACATTATCAACTTAAATTTTACTTTACAATTTAATATTTTTCACAAAAAAAAACCTTTATCAAAATTAAAGATAAAGGTTTGAATTTTATATTACTTTGCGGTCAATTTTTTGTGTTTGTAATAAGCACCTAGACCTAATGCCGTCATTACTCCAATACTGATGTACACCCAAGCTGGAACCGGAATTGGGTCTCCTGCTGCATAAGAATGCAATCCTGATAGGTAATAATTTACTCCAAAATAAGTCATTACCATACTGCAGAATGCAAACATTGTCATTAAGTGAAATGCGTATCTTCCTCTCAAACCTGGAACCAATCTCATGTGCAATACAAATGCGTACACAATGATAGAAATGAATGCCCAAGTTTCTTTCGGGTCCCAACTCCAATATCTACCCCAAGATTCATTTGCCCAAATTCCCCCTAAGAAATTCCCCACGGTTAATGCAAATAAACCAATGGTTAAGGACATTTCTGAAACGATGGTTAATTCTTTAATCGTAGAATGGTCGTGCTTATCAAATGTATTTTTACTTGAAATAATATAGAAAAACAATGAAATCACTGCAATAATCATTGACAAAGCGAAGAAACCATAACTGCTGGTAATAATCGCAACGTGAATAATTAACCAATATGATTTCAATACTGGTACTAAAGGTGTGATTTGAGGGTCTAATTGAGAACCACCATGCGCAAATCCCATCATGATTACCGCCACCATAAATCCTGCAGCTGGAATGAGTGCATTGGCATTTCTGTACAGCATTAAACCTGCTGAAATTCCCACCCAAGAAATAAATACAATGGCTTCGTAACCATTACTCCAAGGAGCGTGACCAGAAATGTACCATCTACCAATTAATCCTAAGAAGTGAAGGAAATATCCTACTACTCCAATGTAAATGATGAATTTGATTACCTTATGTAATATTTTATTCGGTTTGAAGAGTTCTATAAATCCTAAAACAATTAATAAACCGCCAATCATGGTATAGAAAATCAATAACCAGAAGTTAAGATTTGCTTTGTTCATGAAAACCTCAAGGCTCACTTTACTCTCATCTGGAAGTACATTTTTACCCCAAGTTTTTTGATATTCTTGAATTTTTGTTAACGCTTCGTCTGCTTTTGTCCAATCTCCGTTTCTAGAAGCATCTACTACGCTGATAAAATAAGGCGCAATCACATTTTGTGCTTGTGGATCTGCTTTTTGCTCTGCATCTAGCCAAGAGTTCCAAGTATGATTAGGGTCGTTTTGAATAGGAACTACTCTAAAATATTGTCCAGAAAGCAATCCGTAGAATACTTGCACTCTTTCGTTTACAGAAATAACTTCCTTATCATAATTGCTTTGTTCCGCAGGTTTTTTTCTAAAAGCCGTATTAAAATCTTCTTCCAAAATGAATTTCGGCATTCCCATCGCATCGGTTACGAAAAGATTCATCATAGAAGTATAGCCATCTTCGTTGGCTTTGGTTTTTTTCTTTAATTCTTCGCCACCTTTTGTTCCGATTTTGATGATTTTATCATTCATCCAAGCCATCGGATTGATGTTAATCGACAAGAACCACTGGTTCGCATTCAATTCTCCCCATTTTTCTTTTTTAGCTAATTTTCTTAAAACATCTAACGCTTGAGTATTCATCGGCTCTATTCTTCCGTCAAAACCTTGCACGAGAAGATACCCGAATTTATCGGCATGTTCTTTAGAAATTTCGGCGTGAACCATTTGTTGAGGCACACTTTGCGGTTGAGCAGTTGGCGCAGCTTCAGCATGAACTTCTCCTTCTTTATGTTGATGCTCTTGAGCATTTAATCCCACCATTGAGAACAATAAAAGGAAAATCGCTACTTTCTTTTTCGCCATGTCTTTTAGAGATTGGTTCAGTTTCCAGAAGTGTGTTCCTTTCCAGAAAAGTGCTACAAACAATCCTAAAAATAAGAATACATAGCCAATATATGTTACCAAAGTTCCCCAGAAATCGTGGTTTACAGACAGTACGGTTCCTTGTCTGTCTGGATCAAAACTCGCTTGGAAGAATCTATATCCTTTATGATTTAAAACGTGGTTCATATAAATTTTATAAGGCGTTTGTTTGCCTTCATCTACAATTTGAACGTGTGATTCATACGCAGATGGAGAATCACTTCCTGGGTAAGTTTCCATCACAAAATCATCTAATTTCAAAGCAAATGGAGTTTGATATACTTTCGGACCAAATCCAAGAATGATATTTAATCCGTCAATTGTCATTTGTTTAAATGCGTTAGGATTTCCTTTTTCTACTGACAAATCGATGGTTTGTTCTGTTTTAGGACCTTTCACCAATACTTTTAACATATCAGGAACGTTTTGGTCTCTTTTTTTATCTCCAGAATAGGCAATCAAATTCCCTTTTTTCAAAGGTTCCGGAACTACCAATTTTAAATTTTCGATGGTATAAAGACTTCTCAAAGCCAATGGTTGGAATTCATCTTTCTTAGTAACACCAGTAGCTTGAGTTGCCATGGTCATATAATTGGCTTCTACAGGTGTTTTGATGAATAGATTCCCGTTTTCCTGTTTGAATTCTACTGCACCTTCTATTCCTTTATTGAAAGAAACTAGGAATCCATTGATGCTTTTTACCTCACCAGAACCCAAATAAATATCTTCTCTTCCATTATCATTGGTTGAAACCAAGTGAAGATATTCTTTTCCTGAATCGCTGACAACTAAACTGTCTTTTTTTCTCTGAATATATTCTAATTGCTCTACCTGAACAAGTTCTCCGTGGAAATCATACTTTGCCTTAAATCTATGCGGAATAATTTTCGCAATGAGTGGTTCTTGAGAAGCCATCATATAAGGAATTTCGGCATAGCTTAAACGGTCGCCACCTCTTTCGATTTGAATTTTAAAGAAATTTTTATCCGTAATGATTTCGTTAGAAGTTTCTCCTTCTCTGATGTGCATTTGCCCTTCGTAACTGATGTAACGGGTGATTGCTCCCCCAATAAAAATAAAGACAAAAGCCAAGTGAAAAACCAATAACGGCCATTTTTCTCTTTTCCAAAGTCTGTATCTATTAATATTACCAATAAAGTTGAGGATAAGTAAAATCATTACTACTTCGAACCATTTTGCTTCATAGATTAAAGCTTTGGCAGTAGGTGTTCCGAAATCGTTTTCTACAAAAGTGGCATAAGCCATTGCAAAAGCATAAACGAACAATAAAACAGCCATTGTTCTCGTAGAAATCAGAATATTAATCAGTTTTTTCATTATAGATTTTTAAACTGCACAAAAATACATTCTATAAATTGAATTAGCGAATTTTGATAGTTGGATTTTATCTATAACTGTGTTAAAATTTTTATAAAATTTTTGCTTTTTTTTTTACTTCTTTGGTTCATTGAACCATTTGATTTCTATGTATAAAAATTCAATCTCTTAAATGATAAATCCTCATTTAGCATTTTAAGACCTCAAAATCAGAAAATTAAATGCTATTTCTCGTTAAAAAGTTACTATTTTTAAAATCAAAAAACGATTTCAAATGTTTTCATTTTTCATATAAAATATTACCTTTGCGTGTTATCACATTATGGCAAAATTAGCATCTAACAATAGACAAGAGGTAGAAGACAGCAAGACGCTCTCTAAACCCAGAATTTTTTTCGGACTTTTATTTTTGTTTTTATCGGTAGTGTTTGCACTATCTTTTGCATCTTATTTACTGAACTGGAAGGCTAACCAAAGTCAGACCGGTGCAATGTTGGATAAAAGTATTAAATCTTCTAATATTTTTGGAAAAGTGGGAGATTGGCTCGGGAATATTTTTATTTTCGATAGTATCGGGATTGCTGCTTTCATTGTAGCTTTTTTGATGATGGTTTTAGGGTTCCAAATCTTGAAGAAAAACTATTTTAAAATCTGGAAAACCCTTTCCCACTCTCTCTTTTTTCTTTGTTGGCTCCCCATTCTTATGGGTACCATCACCAAAGGAAATGGAACATTAAGTGGCGTTTTCGGGAATGAAATTCAAGAATATTTAGCTTCTATTATTGGTGATTTCGGTTTATGGATGACGCTTTTAGCGGCGATTATCCTGTATTTTGTTTTAGAATTTAATCTAAGACCGAGTTCTATTAAAAATCAAATCGATTCTATTAAAGATAAGTTTGCCCCAGATTATGATGCAGATGAAGATTTCGAAGCAGACAAAGAACTGAAAGAAGAACCTCCTTTTGAAAATCTAAAAGTCACTTCGGAAGTTGAAGCTCCTAAAACAGAAACTTTTGAAACTATTAAAACACCCCATCAAACAGGTTTTGAAGCACCAGTTGTTGCTGAAACTCCCATCAATATTCCAGTTAAAAAAGATTTAGAGCCTACAGGTTTTAGTTTTCAAAAAGAAGAAAAGCCTGCAGACAATATTGCTTTCAGCATTGAAGAAGTAAAGGAAGATTTAGACGATTCTGAAAGAAAAGCTAAGGATTTGGTAGACAAACACGGTTTGTATGACCATAAATTGGATTTGGCGAATTTCCAAATGCCAAAAATTGAACTTTTAAGAGAATATGGCAACGAAGAAATCGCCATCAATAAAGACGAACTCGAAGAAAATAAAAATAAAATTGTTGGGTTACTCAAAAACTTCAATGTAGGCATCGCAGAAATTAAAGCAACGATTGGTCCTACTGTTACGCTTTACGAAATCGTTCCAGAAGCGGGAATCAGAGTAGCAGCCATCAAAAAATTACAAGATGACATCGCCTTGAATTTATCTGCTCTAGGCATTAGAATTATCGCACCGATGCCAGGAAAAGGAACGATAGGAATAGAAGTTCCACGTAAAAATCCTTCGATGGTTTCTATGCGAAGTGTTATTTCTTCTCCGAAATTCCAAAATGCAGATATGGATTTGCCCGTAGTTTTCGGGAAAACGATTTCTAACGAAGTTTTCGTAGCAGATTTAGCCAAAATGCCTCACTTATTGATGGCAGGAGCAACTGGACAAGGAAAATCTGTTGGGATTAACGCCATTCTTACTTCACTGCTTTACAAAAAACATCCTAGTGAATTAAAATTTGTGATGGTAGACCCTAAAAAAGTAGAACTTTCATTGTATTCTAAAATTGAAAGACATTATTTGGCAAAACTTCCAGATGGCGAAGACGCTATTATTACAGATACGCATAAAGTGATTAACACGCTGAACTCTCTTTGTATAGAGATGGATACGCGTTATGATTTGCTGAAAAATGCTTTTTGTAAAAATATTAAGGAATACAATAAGAAATTCACGGAGCGTAAACTCAATCCAGAAAACGGTCACCGTTACATGCCTTACATCGTTCTTGTGGTAGACGAATTTGCAGACCTTATCATGACGGCAGGAAAAGAAGTAGAACTCCCAATTGCAAGATTAGCCCAATTGGCAAGAGCAGTAGGAATTCACTTGATTGTAGCGACTCAAAGACCATCTGTAAACGTGATTACAGGGATGATTAAAGCCAATTTCCCAGCGAGAGCAGCCTTTAGAGTTATTTCTTCTGTAGATTCCAGAACGATTTTAGATTCTACTGGTGCAGAGCAATTGATAGGAAAAGGTGATATGTTGTATTTCAACGGAAACGACTTATTGAGATTGCAGTGTGCATTTGTAGATACTCCAGAAGTGGAGAAAATTGCAGAATACATTGGCGAACAAAAAGGTTACGCTTCTGCATTTATGTTGCCGGAATATTCTGGGGAAGAAACCACTTCTACGGTGGGAAGTTTTGACCCAAATGAAAAAGACCAACTCTTCGAAGAAGCAGCTAGAATTATTGTTTCTACACAACAAGGTTCTACTTCTATGCTTCAAAGACAATTAAAATTGGGTTACAACAGAGCTGGAAGAATTATGGACCAATTAGAAGCAGCAGGAATTGTAGGCGGTTTCAATGGTGCTAAAGCAAGAGAAGTCATGATTTCTGACCTAAATTCTTTGGAAAGTTTCTTGGAAGAATTGAGGAAGTAATAAATACTCATGGAAAATTTAAGTTCTCAAATTAAACTTCATTTTGATGAGAAAAATTTTTGTAAAATTTTTCGAGGAGATTTTGAAACCATAAGCGGATTCATTGTAGCGTATTCTAAAGAATTTTTAATTATTCAAGAAAGTGATGATTTCAATATTTTAGGATATGTGATTTTTCCAATATCCACAATTGAGAAAATAAGAAGAAATAATTCTGACAAATATTATCATAAAATATTACAAGGTGAAAATCTTCTTGAAAAGGTGAATTTAAAACATAAAATAAATCTTAATAATTGGGAAACATTATTTAAATCAATAAAAAAAACTGATTTAAATGTTATCATCGAAAATGAAGACATAGATGATAAAACATTTGATATTGGACCAATAATTAAAGTCAACAAAAGTTCAGTTTATATCCATTACTTTGATTCAAAAGGTTTTTTGAGTGATGAAGAAACCCAAATTAAATGGAATCAAATAACATTGGTTCGTTTTGATGACAGATACATAAATATATTTAGCAAGTATCTTAGAAAACGAAAAAATTAAAACGTTAAGAAAATTTAAGATTTCTTGGCTCGCTTTTTGAAATCTACACCTAGAATCATTAAAAATAAAAACATGAAATATTTTAACAAGATTATATTAGCAAGTGCTTTGGTTGGAAGTTTTACCTTTTCATTTGCGCAAAAAGTAGATGCTAAAGCCAAAACTATTTTAGAAACCGTTTCTAAAAATTACAAAGCCAAAAAAAATACGTACTTCAAGTTTTCTTACGGAACGGGAACTGGAAAAGTAAGTAAAACCGAAACGGGAATCTTCTACTCTACTCCTACTCAGTATAAACTGAATATCATGGGAAATGAGCAGATTTTTGACGGAAAAAAAGTGTACAACATTTCTAAAGAAGACCAAGAAGTGACAATTGCTCAGCCGAATGGTTCAGAAAAAGCGCTTTCCCCTATCAACTACCTTGATGAATACAAAACAGGATACACCGTAACCTATGCAGGAAAAAGTGGCGGTCTAGACCTTATCAAAATGGTTCCTGTAAAAGATAATGGAGTAAAAAGTGTGGTTTTGTACATTAATACTCCTAAAAAGCAGATTTCTAAAATTGTACAGACTTCATCAAGCAATGATTTGGCCGTGATTACCGTAAATCAATACAAAGAAAACCAAAGTTTAAGTGCTTCTACTTTTAGCTTTGACAAAACCAAGTACAAGAATTACCTCATTACAGAATTATAACGTTAATCCTTCTCATTTTGAGAAGGATTTTTCTATGACATAGAATGCGGAGGCGTTAAAAAATAATTGAAATCTAGGTGTTAAAAAATTCCTGCTGTTTGAAGTCGAAGCAAAGCGAAGACAAGTTTCAAGGATTTTATAATAGATTTCAATTATTTAGCCGAGCATTCAAGTCTTGAACTTTTGGTTCTTTTGTTTCAAGACAAAAGAACTAAAACCAAAATAATTCTAACTTTTTTCATAATTTTGGCAAATGTTAAAGAAACTCGATCAATATATTATAAAAACCTTTTTCGGGCCCTTTTTATTTATTTTCAGCGTGCTGTTTTTCATCTTTATGGTGAATATTGTATGGATTCAGCTTTCGCAGTTTACAGGAAAAGGCTTGAGCAATTGGGAAATTGTAAAATTCTTGTTTTATCTGAGTGTAAACGTTGTCAAAATGGTATTACCACTCACGATTCTTTTGGCTTCCATTATGACTTTTGGAGATTTCGGGGAACGCTATGAACTCGCCGCCATGAAATCTGCGGGAATTTCCCTCACCAGAATTATGATGCCTTTGTTTGTAGTAGTTTCTTTACTTTCTATCATGCTTTTTGTGTTTTCGAATAATGTGATTCCAGATTTTCAGAGGAAGGCTAAAAACATGATGTACAATATTGCCGCTACCAAACCCGCCATTAACTTTACCGCAGGACAATTCATCAATTCATTGCCTGGAGCAACCGTGAAATTTGACAAAATTTATGGGGAAAACGGTGAACATTTAGAAGGCGTTTTTGTGCACAAAGTGGCCAATGCTTATGAAGACCAAAGAACCATTATCGCTAAAAAAGGTGAATTTACACCTGCTGCGAATAGAAATTATTTGAAATTGGTTTTATATGATGGCTACATTTTCGAGGATAATATTCAAGACAAAAATTATTTAGAACGACTGAAACAGCCTGGTCAATCGGTCAAATTTGATTCTCTGGTACAACATTTTGATGTGAGTGATGTCATCAACAAAGCCATAGAAGACGAAAAAATTACTGACGATTACCGTTTTCAAAATTATAAAGAGATTAATAAAACGATTGTAAAGGTTAAGAAAGAAAACGACTTTAGTTTTAATTCCATTAACTCTGAAATGGTAGGACAAACCAATAATTATGTGACCTACATCGACAAAATTAAAAATCCTGCCAAACCAACAGAACCTTTTGCGATAGAAAAATTAAAAGAAGATAAAAGGTTAGAAGTCCTCTATCAAGCGTATACTAAAATTTCTTTTTTACAAAACGAAAAAAAGAACAAGGATACCCAAATCTTAGATATTGTAAAGTATTACAATAAGATTATCATGTATCAACAAGGGATTATTGCTTACTCCGTTACTTGTCTTATTTTCTTTATGATTGGCGCAAGTTTAGGTTCTATCATCAGAAAAGGAGGTGTAGGTTTACCTGTGGTGATTGCAATTATCATTTTTATTGTCTTCTATGTGATGAACTTGACCATAGAAAATATTACTTGGAAAGGGAAACTCAATCCTTATTTCGGAGCTTGGCTTTCTAATTTGGTTTTATTTCCTTTTGGTGTTTGGCTCACGTATAAAGCACTTACCGATTCTCAAGTTTTCGATGTAGAAAAATACAAAGCACTGACCAAGCCTCTTTGGAGCAAGTTTGTGAAAGAAAGAGAGCACGAAAGGTATCAATAGGTTTAGATTCTAGATTCTAGATATGAGATTCTAGATATGAGATTCTAGATTTATAATAAAAAAACTCCAGAAATTCTGGAGTTTTTTGTTTTGCTTATGTTTATAGCATTATATTTTGAAAATATCTGTTTCTTTTGCTTTAAGATGTTCGTCTGCTAATTTCACATACTTGTCTGTCAGTTCTTGAATTTTAGCTTCTGTATCTTTGATGATGTCTTCAGAAACGCCATCTAATTTTTTAAGTTCTTTCATACCATCTTGTCTAGCATTTCTGATGGTTACTTTGGTCTGCTCGGTTTCCGCTTTCGCTTGTTTTGCTAAATCTCTACGTCTTTCTTCAGTTAATGGCGGAACGTTTAGAATAATCGTATCTCCATTGTTAGAAGGTGCAAAACCAAGGTTAGAATTGATAATCGCTTTTTCAATGGCGTTAATCGCTGATCTATCCCATGGTTGAATAGAAATCGTCATCGCATCTGGAACAGATACATTCGCAACTTGATTGATTGGCGACATTGCTCCGTAATATTCTACCACAACATCTTGAACCATAGACGTAGAAGCTCTACCTGCTCTAATTTTTTGGAAAGCGTGATCAAGGTGCTTAATTGCAGCATCCATTTCTTGCTTTACCATATCCATAATCATGTTTAATTCTTCCATTGTATATTGAAAATTTGATAAGTTACACATTATATATTCACAAGAGTTCCTACTTCTTCGCCTAAGACTACTTTTAATAAATTACCATCTTTATTCATGTCAAAAACAATGATGGGTAAATTATTTTCTTTACTTAGGGTAAATGCAGTCATGTCCATAACTTTTAAATCTTTCTCAAAAACTTCGTCGTAAGAAAGCGAATTGAATTTCACTGCATCCGCATTTTTTTCTGGGTCAGAATCATAGATTCCATCTACTCTAGTTCCTTTCAAAATAACATCTGCGCCTATTTCAATTGCTCTAAGCGTAGCGGCAGTATCTGTCGTAAAATACGGATTACCTGTTCCTGCTCCGAAAATTACCACTCTTCCTTTTTCCAAGTGTCTTACTGCTCTTCTTTTGATGAAAGGCTCAGCTACTTTGTCCATTTCGATCGCAGATTGCAATCTGGTTTTAATGCCTTGATCTTCTAATGCGCCTTGTAACGCCATTCCATTAATTACGGTAGCCAACATTCCCATATAATCGCCTTGCACTCTATCCATACCTTTGGCTGCTCCTGCTACTCCACGGAAAATATTTCCTCCTCCTATTACAATTGCTAATTCTACGCCTGCATCTACTACTTTTTTAATTTCTTTAGCATATTCTACCAATCGATCATTATCAATTCCGTATTGTCTGCTACCCATTAAAGCTTCTCCGCTTAATTTTAAAAGAACTCTTTTGTATTTCATTGTTATATTTTTTTATCAAAATTGGTGTCTCAAAAAGTATAGATTTGAGGCAAAAAATAAATTTACTGCAAATATAATGAATCGTAAAGAATTTCGTTAATAGAATTATGTTTTCACATTTAATTTTTGTTAAAGTGTAAAATAAATTATTTTTGCAAAGTTATAATTGAAATTTTGAAGAAACTATTTACCACAACTTTCTGTTTATTCGCATTATGGTTTTCTGCACAAACTGGAACCAAGGTTTATCCTTTTCTGAATGTTCCCGTTTCTGCCAGACAAGCTGTTTTAGGTGGCGATGCGGTTTCTGTACGAGATTATGACGTGAATTTTGCAGCCATCAATCCTGCGCTCATGAATTTAGACATGGACAATAGAATCGGGATTAATTACGGTTCTTACATTGCGGGTTCTAATTTGGGGAGCATTAATTACGTGAAAGATTTATCAGCAGGACATTTCATTTCCGTCAATGCTAGAGTTTTGGACTTCGGAAAGACACCTAGAACTGATGAATTCGGGAATGTAAATGGCGAATTTTCTGCAATGGATGCTTCATTTGGCGTAGGTTATGCTTATCAGTTTGATGATGATTTCACGATTGGTGCCAATGTGAATTACCTCACTTCTAAAATCGACAATTATACCTCTTCGGCCATTTCTGCGAATGCTGGAGTTACTTATCACAACGAACAATCCAAAGAAACTTTAGCTCTAGTTTTCAGAAATTTTGGATATCAAATCAAATCTTACAACGGAACCAAAGAACAATTGCCTTTCCGAGCAGATATCGGTTACACCAGAATTTTGCCAGATTTTCCATTGGCTTACACCATTACTTATCATGATTTGCAGCAATTTAATATTTCTCAATCGTATGATATTAATGGCAAAGAAGTTGGTTTTGGCAGAAAATTGATGGATCATCTTTCTGGTGGCATCGAATTATTTCCCGAACAAGCCTTCAACATTAGAATGGGTTATAATGTAAAACGCGGAAACGAACTCGCTGTTTTGGACCAAAGAAATTTCTCTGGGTTGAGTTTTGGCTTTGGAATCAAAATTTCATCTTTTAGGTTTGATTATTCCCATGTTCGTTATCACAATGCTGACAATGTGAATCAAATTGGCTTAATGCTGGATTTGGTAGAACTTTCTGGAAATAGACGTTGATTATTTTAAATTTTAGATTCTAAATTCCAGATTTTAGATTCTAGATTTTAGATTTCAGAAAACTTATCGAAAGAAATCTTTTGTATATTTGGATAAAGTAACTTTGTAAAGCCCTCTTAATTAAAAAATGAATAATCTAGAAATATCAGTTATTGATAAGGGAATAGTACTATGCTGTAATCAAGCCACACAATTAATAAATGATGGTGATTTACTTTTACAACACAAAAGATATCCTACAGCATTCTCTTTGTATCAACTTGCCTCAGAGGAATCTTCAAAGATTAAAATATTAATCAGACTCGCTTTAGAAAAAAGATCGGGGATTATATTAATGGATGTTGAAAGAGGTAAATATTTCAAAAAACTATTTTACAGCCATCTGGATAAAATCAAACTTGCTGCAAAATCTGACCAGAATTTTAATGAGTTAGCAGAGAAAATTAATTTACCTAAATTTAGAAATGAAGCTGAGATTCAAAACGAATTAGAACATCCAAAATTGCTTGATTTGATGAAACAGGATGGACTTTATGTGGGATTAAAAGACAATCAATTTATACAACCATCTGAAATAATTAGTGAAATCGAATGTAAAAAATTAAGAAATGACGTTATATTTCGCCATAATAGCCAAAAAGAAGTAATGGAATTCTACCTTCAGCACACAAATTTTTTTGTTAAAAAATTTATTGAGGATGTTATTGAAAAAGAAAAAAATAATAACTAAACCCAACATAAGTAACGATTCCACAACTCCATCTAAAAAAATAACTTTCAAAAAATATAAATTTCAACCTCGTTTAAGCAGTTTTAAACGAGGTTTATTTATGTATAAAACTCCGAAATGCGAATAGAAATTTTCTCAGTTAAATTTGTAAATAAGGCTCATGGAAGATATAAAATGCAAGCCAAGTCATTCTTGCAAGTAAAAGATTGCTAGAAAAAAAGCATAAAGTTCACAAATACTTATCATGAAATCATTCATTATTGTGAGACTATTTCTGAAAAAAATAATGTTAGAAAGAAATTTTTTATTTTTCATTATTACTATTTTTTCTTAAAAGACTACACCAATTAATAAACATTTCTATAATACTGCCTTTTAGTTATATTATTTAATTATCATTTGAACGAATCTGCCGTAGAATGATTTTTATTATGAAATCAAAAAAAAAATAAATTCATGACTTATTATTAAAATAAAATACCTAGATTAGCCGCCCTCTTTTAGTCAAAAACCTTTCTATAAGGGAATTAACAGAAAATGAAGCAAAAAGGACAAATTGTAGAGATTTTACCAACCTCACCTATTTACAGTAGTGATTTATCATCGAGTTTATCTACTGAGACAGATTTTTTATCTGCTTCTCAAAAAAGACAATATTCTCTTTTTGATGGAATTTTGGTAGGCGAACATGATGGTTGGTGTAATTTTAGGTTAGGTCAAAGAAAAGGAATTAATGTAGGTGGTAAAAAAAAACCACTATATGTAATAGGAATAAATAAAAAAGAGAATAGAGTTTTTGTAGGAGAAGGAATAGACCATCCTGGACTTTTAACAAAAGTAATAGCCATTGAAAAAAATGAAAATATCGATTACAAAAAGATCTTAACATTAGAAAATAACACCCCAGTAGAATTAAAAATTGAGCTAGAAAACCATTCAGTCCCTGCATTTTTTTATGAATTTGAACATTACATCTTCATAAGACTTAACAAATTGTTTAGAATTGATCTCTTCAACCATAAAATATCTATACATTATAAAAACACAATGTTATTAAACATTTTTATACCCTAAACATTATGAAATTAAAAATTTCTTTCTTGGCATGCATTCTTACAGTGTTTGCTTTTGCGCAATCAGCGCCATCTTACTATTCTGGTATTAATTTCAGCAAAACAAAAAATGATCTTAAATCAGATCTTGCTACACTTATTACCAATACCCACACCCAGAATATTTCTTATTCTGCAGGACTAGCAGATCTTTTTAAAACCAGTGACGCAGATCCTCAAAATCCTTCTAATTTATTATTGATTTATGGATCTCAGGCATCTGGAACTCATCAAAGAAGCCGTCCTTATTCTGGAACTTGGAATAGAGAGCACGTTTATGCAAAATCAAAAGGAACGCCAAATTTAGGAACATCTGGCCCTGGAGCAGATGGCCACCATCTTCGTCCTGCAGACAATACATTAAATAGTACGAGAGGAAGTTTATTATTTGACGATGGCTCAGGTGCTACGGCTTATTCTACTAATAGAGGTGGATGGTATCCAGGAGATGAATGGAAAGGTGACGTAGCAAGAATATTAATGTATATGTACGTTAGATATAAGAGTCAATGTTTACCTCTAAATATTACAATGAATCCAGCTACTTATTCTTCTGATTTTCCAGATATACTTCTTAAATGGAATGTAGAAGACCCTGTTTCTGACTTTGAAAGAAACAGAAATAATGTAGTGTATAATATTCAACATAATAGAAACCCATTCATAGACAATCCATATTTAGCAACCGTAATTTGGGGTGGCCCATCTGCACAGAACACTTGGCCAGACAGCATTTCTGGAGGCGGAAGTGGCTCAACAACAGATACCGAAGCGCCTACAGCTCCCACAAATTTAAATGTGACAGGAAAAACTTCTACAAGTATTGTTTTAGCATGGACAGCATCTACGGACAATGTAGGAATTGCTAGCTATGATGTCTACGTAGACAATGTATTTAAAACAACTGTTTACACTCCTGGAACTACTATTTCTGGTTTATCCCCATCTACAACATATAGTTTTTACATTGTGGCCAAAGATTACGCGGGAAATAAATCTACAAACAGCACTACAGTAAATGGAACAACAGAAGCAACTGGAGGAACAGGAGATACTGGAGGAACAGGCTCTGGAACATCTTGCGGTACGGAAGATTTTGAAAGCATTCCTACAGGTGGCTCTACATCAGACTCTTCTTATGCAGGAAGAACTTGGACTAATAAAAACATTGTATGGACTGCAACTAGCGCAAGAACAGATTCACAGATTTACATAGATGGAAATAACAATAAAGCGATTTGCATTAAAAACGGAACATTAAAATCTTCTACTATTTCTGGAGGAATAGGTTCTTTAACGGTTAAAACCTATTTGCCTTTTTCTGATTCTGCGGGAAGCTATACTCTTAAAATAAATGGTGTAGTAAAAGCTCAAATCCCTTATTCTAAAACAGCAACAACACAAGTGATTAATGACATTAATGTTGAAGGAAATGTAATTATAGAATTAGTAGATACTAGTAACAATAGAGTCTCTTTTGATAATTTAACATGGACTTGTTATTCTGCAATGGCTACCGAGGACGTAAATTTAAAAAATTCAAAATTATCCATATATCCAAATCCAGTAACCAACAACGAGTTTTACATTAGCGGTATTACGAAAAAAGAGACTATTCAAATCTATGATTTAAATGGCAAATTGATTCAAGTTGTAAAAAATGTAGGAAATAAAGAAAAAGTTAATCTTACTAAATTGCCAAAAGGAGTTTACATTATAAAAACTCAAGGTAAATCAACAAAAATAATTGTAAACTAATTATAAATTGTAATGAGAAAAAGCCAGAAGAAAATTTTCTTCTGGCTTTTTTATTATGATATTTTTCTTCACTTGATAACTAAAATCCAACAATTTTAAATTATTTTTTCTTTTTGGTTTTGGATTTGGTGGGTTTTTCTTCTTGAAAAGAGATGACTTTTCCTTTGCTGTCGATGACTTTTTTGGTGAGTTGGGTTACCATTTCGATAAGTTCTTCTTTAAATTTTTGCGCTTCATATTCGCCTTTTTCAATTTTTCTGAGTTTTTGCTCCCACTCTCCTGTTAATTCGGCACTTTTTAACAATTCATCTTCTATGGTATCAATTAAATCAATACCCGTTTGAGTCGCGAAAAGATTTTTCCTTTTCTTTTCGATGTATTTTCTTTTAAAAAGTGTTTCTATGATGTTTGCTCTGGTAGAAGGTCTACCGATGCCGTTGTTTTTCAAAAGTTCACGCAGTTCTTCGTCTTCCACCTGTCTTCCTGCAGTTTCCATAGCTCTTAGCAATGTAGCTTCTGTGTATGGTTTTGGCGGAGAAGTTCTTCCTTGATGCACGAAAGGTTCGTGTTCGCCTTTTTCGCCTACTGTAAATTCGGGAATAAGTTGTTCTTCCGTTTTTTCTTCTTTTTCAGTCGTATCTTTTTGGTCTTTGGCATAGACTAAACGCCAACCTGGCTCAAGAATTTGTTTTCCCGATGCTTTGAAATTGATGGTTCCTACCTGACCTTCTACCAAAGTATTGGAAATTTTACATTCTGGATAAAAGACTGCAATGAAACGCTTTGCTACCAAATCATAGACTAATTTTTCTTCTCTGGTTAAGTTGGAAGTTGGCGGAATTTCCGTTGGAATAATCGCATGATGGTCTGTTACTTTGGCATCATCAAAAACGGTTTTTGACATTGGAATTGGCGCTTCTAAAAGAGGAGCCGTTAAGTCTGAATAAAAATTCATGCTTCTGAGAATTCCAGAAATTTTTGGATATAAGTTCTCCGAAAGGTAGGTGGTATCTACTCTAGGATAGGTGGTGTGTTTTTTTTCGTAGAGGCTTTGAATATAATTGAGCGTGCTTTCTGCAGAAAATCCATATTTTTTATTGGCTTCTACCTGAAGTCCCGTTAAGTCGAACAATCGTGGATTTTTCTCTTTTCCTTCTTTGATTTCAAAAGCTATGATTTCAAAAAGATTTTGTTTGAGATATTCCAAACCTTTTTCTGCTCTTTCCGCCGATTGTAAACGGTCAATTGCCGCTGTGAAAACCACTTCTCGGTATTTGGTTTTGAGTTCCCAATAGTCTTTTTGCACGAAGGCGTCTATTTCTTTTTGGCGTTTCACGAGCATTGCCAAAGTAGGTGTTTGCACTCTCCCAATGGATAAAACGGCTTTGTTTCCGCCAAATTTTTTGGTGAATAAACGGGTAGCATTGATTCCGAGAAGCCAATCTCCTATTGCTCTGGCGTTACCTGCTAAGTAGAGATTTTTGTAATCTTCGGCAGATTTTAATTTTTCAAAACCTTCTTTTATGGCATCTTCGGTCAAAGAAGAAATCCACAATCTTT
>DITA01000073.1:0-15995 GCA_002422665.1 Flavobacteriales bacterium UBA6196 | reverse complement strand
ATTTATACCACAGACTTTCTGTGATAGAAATTTATGTACCACCATTAGATGCTAGAAAGGAAGATATTCCGCTTTTGGTAGAACATTTTGCTCAAATCATTGCAGATGAACAAGGAAATGCAGTTAGAAAATTTGATGATAAAGCGATAAAAGCACTTCAAAATTTCTCTTGGACAGGAAACATTCGTGAGCTGAGAAACGTAGTAGAGCGTTTAATCATTTTGGGCGGAAATCCTGTAACTGCAGAAGATGTAGCTGCTTTTGTAAGAAAATAAAAATATAAATTTATATCTAAAACCACGCGATTTTGCGTGGTTTTTGTTATTTTTAAACACTGAAAATATTTTATTCATGAAAAAAATCGGTTTATTTCTTTTAGTTTTTAGTCAAATCACTTTTGCACAAACTTTTACCAAAAAAGATACTTTAAAAGGTTCTGATACGGCGTTTAGAAATTTTTGGGACGTCAAAAAATATGAACTCACAGTAGAACCTAATATTCAGGATCAATCGGTCAGCGGAAAAAACACCATTTTCTTCGAAATTACCAAAGATGTAGAAAACCCTACGTTTCAATTAGACCTTCAAAAGCCTATGAATTCTAAAAACTTCATGGGAAATTTTAATTATACTCAAGTAAAAACTGAAGACGATTTCATTTTTATAGAAACTCAACAAAGTTTCAAAAAAGGAGAACGATTTTACATGATTTTAGAATATTTCGGGAATCCTAGAATCGCAAAACACGCACCTTGGGATGGTGGTTGGGTTTTCACCAAAGATGAACAAGGGAATCCATGGATTTCTGTAGCGCAAGAAGGTGACGGAACCAGCCTTTGGTTACCTTCAAAAGATATTTGGAATGATGAGCCAGATGAAGGCATAGAAATGAAAATTATTACGCCAAAAGATTTAACAGGAGTTGGAAACGGTAAATTAATCTATCAAACCGTAGAAAAGGGCAAAAATATCTTCACATGGGAAGTAAAAAACCCAATCAATCTTTACAGCATTGTTCCTACCATTGGGAAATTTGAACATTTTTCTGAAATTTATGATGGTGAAAAAGGTAAATTAGATTGCGATTATTATGTACTTTCTTACAATTTAGATAAAGCCAAAAAACAATTTACACAAGTAAAACCAATGCTTCAAGCTTTTGAATATTGGTTTGGACCTTATCCTTTCTACGAAGACGGTTATAAATTGGTAGAAACGCCTTATTTAGGAATGGAACATCAGTCTAATGTAGCTTACGGAAATCATTATTTAAATGGTTATCTTGGTAGAGATTTATCAGGAACTGGTGTTGGTTTAGAATGGGATTTCATCATTATTCATGAATCTGGTCACGAATGGTTTGCGAACAACATCACCGCAAAAGATCAAGCTGACATGTGGATTCATGAAGGTTTTACTTGTTACTCAGAAACGCTTTTTACTCAAAATTATTTGAACAAAGAAAAAGCAGAATTGTACATTAAAGGAATCAGACAAAACATAGAAAACGACAAGCCTATTATCGGGAAATACGGCGTAAGAAACGAAGGAAGTGGTGACATGTATTACAAAGGTGCAAACATGCTTCACACGATTAGAACTGCTATAAACGACGATGAAAAATTCAGACAAATTTTAAGAGGAATTGGTAAAGATTTTTATCATCAAACGGTAACTACTCAGCAAATTGAAAATTATATTTCTGAAAAATCTGGAATAAATTTCTCCACTGTTTTTGACCAATATTTAAGAACTACTCAAATTCCAACTTTAGAATTTTCTCAAAACGGAAAAACGTTAAAATACAGATGGACGAATACTGTAGAAGGTTTCAACTTGCCTATTAGAACAGAGAATACAACTCTAACTCCAACTAAAGATTGGCAAACCATTAAACTGAAAGACAAAAAAGACGTAAAATTTAATGATAATTACTATGTGAATTTTGTGAAGATTTAAAATAATATTCAGAAATTTAAGTTATACTATTTAAAATTATAAACATGAAATATTCAATTCTTATAACTTTTTCAATTATCTCTGTTTCTACATTTGCTCAAGAATCACCATTAACAGTCAATAGAAATACAGAATTTAATTCTGGGTATTATAAATTTAACAACAGAAAAGAAACACTTTTAGAGAAACAAATTTTTGATATCGGAAAAATCAAGAATTTGAATTTTCAAAAAATTATTTTAAAAGACTCCAAAGACAATTCAAGTTTTTCGGTTTTAGGTATTATGACTTTTTTTGAAACTTTCGATTCTATTTCTAAAAGAACCATCACTTTTGATAAAGAAGAAGTAAATTTATTGATCAATAATCTTCAAAATTTAGAACAAAAAACAGCAAGTAAACCCAATACAGAAACCAAATATAAATATTTGACTAAAAATTATTTAGAAGTTGGGAGCTCATTTAATGAAGAGTTAAATTCTTGGACTTATTACTTCAAACTACCTAATTCATCTTCTCAAAATCCAATATTACTAGATAAAACTGAATTTAAAGAACTTTTAAATATTTTGAAAAAAGTAGAAAAAGATTTCTAAAACCTTCGGCTCCTAACGGAGCCGAACTTATTTTCTTTTTGCAAATTTTCTACAAACCTTCAATTCCTACGGAATTATAAATTAGTACAATAAACTCGGAACGCGAAACCCGAAACTTGAAACAAAAATTCTATGATTTCAGCACAATTCTAAAAGTAGTGCCCTTTCCTACCTCAGATTCAGCAATTTTAATGTCTCCATTGTGATATTCATTAATGACACGTTTTGCTAAAGACAAACCGAGACCCCAACCTCTTTTTTTAGTAGAATAACCCGGTTTGAAAGCACTTCGCATTTGCGTATTGGTCATTCCAGAACCAGAATCTTTTACGTCTATCAACACGTAATTATTTTTAGAATAAAGAGAAATTTCCAATTTTCCCTCTCCTTTCATGGCATCTACCGCATTTTTCACAAGGTTTTCGATCACCCAACTCATCAAAATTCTATTGTGAGGAATCAAAATTTCTCTTGAAGGAACTTTAAGTTCAAAATTTACTTTTCTGGAAATTCTAGATTTCAAATAATCAAAATTTTGTTGAACCGTTTCCTTTAAATTCAAATCATTCAGTTCTGGAACCGAACCAATTTTTGAAAAACGCTCAGAAATGGTTTTTAAACGATTGATATCTTTATTGATTTCCAATAAACCATCGTCATTTCTATTCGCATCGAGTTTCATCACTTCTACCCAACCAATCATAGAAGAAAGCGGAGTTCCAATTTGGTGTGCTGTTTCTTTAGCCAAACCAGCCCACAACATGGATTCATCTGATTTTTTGATGGTGCGCAAAAACCAAAAAGAAAACAAAAGATACAAACCAATAAATAAACCTAACGCATACGGATAATAACGCAAATAATTGAGCAAATTTGAGTTGTCATAAAACACAAATTGGTTATTAAAATTGGGCAACTGAATTTCAAAAGGAGGATATTTATCATCCATCTCAGCGATTTTCTGTTTCAGTTTTTCGGGATTGTTTAAGATTTCTTCGTCGATGTTTTTACTTTCAATCAGATTTCTATTTTTATCGGTGATAATGATGGGAATGTCTTTATTTTCATCGATAACATTGAGTGACAAGTCATTCAATCGAGAATCTACATTATTGTCTTGAAGATATTTTACCGCAGTAGCAAGCGATTTTATCCTATCGGTTTCTTTTTTTCTAAGATGATTGATTAAAAAATTAGAAGAAACAGCCAGTCCTGCAACTATTATGGTTAATAGCACAAACACAAACCAGTTGTTTATCTTAGAAATAAAGTTGTTTCTCAAGAATTTATAATTTAAAATCTAATTTTTTAGAATTATTTCAAGTGATTCAAAACTTTATACAGCGCATCACTCAAATCATTGGCCTGATAATTATTCATAATAATTGCAAAAACATATTTATGACCAGATTTAGAAGTATGATAACCTGCAAAAGCTCTACAATCTTTTATGCTACCGCTTTTCATTTTCATACCATTTCCTTGCACTGGAAATCCTTCAAAATATTCAGCAAACCAAGGTTGTTTTTTTGCCCAAATCAAAGCTAAAACTTCAGCTCTGGTAGAAGCATAATTTTGTGGAGACAATCCACTTCCATCTACAAAATTAATCATTCTCTCATCTATTCCACGCTGTTTCCAGAAATTTTTAAGGTATTTCATTCCACTTTCAAAAGATGAATTTCCTGTTTTTTCTTTAGCCATAGTTTTCACAAAAGTTTCCCCGTAGAAATTGATGCTTTTTTTCAGAAACCAAAAAACCATTTTATCTAAAGTAGGCGACAAATATTCTAAAATCACTTTATTTTTAGGAAATGCTAAAGGATTTTGCCCTTCAATCAATCTTTCAGAATTGATGATGATTTTTCCGTTAAAAGCGATGTTTTGTTTCTTTAATTCTGCTACAATTTCTAGCGCCAATTGTTTTGGTGGATTAGGTGTAGCTCCAGAAATCGTAATATTTTTTGCAGGAAGCGTTCCCGTTACATGCGCCACATCATTATAAGGAGTGGTAAAAATGATGCTTTTATCAGAAGTTCCTTCTGTTCTTGCATCATTCACAAAATGTACACCTTCTAAATTGATATTGAAATTTTTAAAATCTTTACCAAAAGTATTGATGTCAAATTGGTTTTCTCGCCAATTTACGCCCCAAACTCCAGCTCCGTAATAATTTCCAATATCATTGTAAGGCCATCCTCCAGGGATTTTTTGAAAATCAAAGTACGTGTCATCTATCACTAAATCTCCAGGAATTTCTTTGATATTTCTAGACTTGAGCGTTTCTATAATTTTTGAAATAAAATGTTCTGGTTTATAACCATCATATCGCCAACTTCCCAAAGTGGGATCTCCATTTGAAAAAATATAGAGATTTTTATCGAAGGCTATTTGAGTTTTATATTGATAATTCTTTCCTAAAGTTTCCAAAGCCGCTACAGCTGTAAAGATTTTCATGGTAGAAGCGGTAGACAATCCTTTGTTTCCTTGATATTCATAAACAAAGTTTCCGCTTTCATCTGCTACATAAAAAGAAAGATTCCCAGAATACATAGGAGAAGACGCCAAAAGTGACTGAACTGCTTTATCTAAATTCTGTGTAACCGACTGTGAATAAAATATTTGCAAGCAAAAAACCGTTATAAAAGCAAAAAATTTCTTCATAAAGAATAATTGTTTTTTCAAATATAAAGAAAATAAAATGGATTACTTCTTCCTAAAAAATTAAAAAAACAAAGAAATAAATGATTTATTAGCAATGTCAATTTATTAAACAATTATTTAATTAATAAAATAAACGATGATTTTTATCAATTTTATATTAAAATTTTATTTTTTAACATTTTATTATCATTTATTTAGTATATATTTGCATCATAATTAACCGACTAAAATTTTTAAAATTATGTCATACACAATTGTAGGGCTCTTCGGAAGCCAAGATCAAGCAAAAGCAGTTTCTGAAAGTTTAGAAAAAAAAGGTTTCAAAGACTCTGATTACATTGTTTACCTTACCCAAAGTAAACCAGTAGAAAAATCTTTTTGGAGCAAACTTTTCACTAATGACATAGACCAAGAAGCTACTGCTGTAGATTCTTTGATTACTAGTGTTGCTATTAATAATGATACTGAATTACAATTAGCAAAAGACGCTTTCAGAGAAAACAAAGTAGTAAACACTTATGAATTACCCGAAGTAGATTTTGCAAAAGCAGTAGATTTAGATTACATTAAAAAAGTAGTTGCCCTAAAAGCAAAAGCGCTTATTTACGCGATGCCAGAAATTAAAACTTCTCATTCTGAAATGAGCACAGGAATAAATTCTGAAGTAAGTTCAAACACATAATTTTTCATATCAAATTAATTTTTCATACGAAGCCCGAAATTTATTTTCGGGTTTTCTTTTTAGGAATTACAGTAAAGCTTTTATTTTAAAGCTTTTTTTTGTATTTTCGTGATAATTAAAGAGGCTCAAAGATGGTTTATGATTTAGAAAAAGAAAATAAAGAAATTCAGTATCGCTATAAAGATTTAATCTCTAATACATACAGAACTCTTGATGAAGAACAGAATAAACTCATCAGGAAAGCATTTGATATTGCTTTAGACGCTCACAAAGACCAAAGAAGAAAAACTGGTGAACCTTACATCTATCACCCTATCGAAGTGGCAAAAATTGTTGCCAATGAAATAGGTTTAGGAGCCACTTCTATTGCTTGTGCTTTGCTTCATGACGTGATTGAAGATTCTGAATACACTTATGAAGACATCAAGAAAATTTTTGGTCAAAAAATAGCAGATATTGTTAATGGACTGACTAAAATTTCGGTGATGAACCATCAAAATATTTCGGTTCAGTCTGAAAATTACAGAAAATTACTTTTAACGCTTTCCGAAGATTTCCGCGTGATTCTCATCAAAATTGCAGACAGATTGCACAATATGAGAACGCTTGAAAGCATGAGAGATGATAAACAAAAGAAAATCGCCTCAGAAACGGTTTACATTTACGCTCCTCTTGCTCACAGATTAGGACTTTACAACATAAAATCAGAACTTGAAGATTTATCTTTAAAATACAACAATCCAGATGTTTATTACGACATTGCTAATAAATTAGAACTTGCCAAAGATACTCGTGAGAAATATGTAGAAGAGTTCAAAAAAGAAGTTTCGGAGCAACTAAAAGAAGAGCATCTCAATTTTACCATCAAAGGCAGAGCTAAAGCCATCAATTCTATTTATAGAAAAATGCTGAAGCAAAACGTTGCTTTTGAAGAAGTTTTTGACAATTACGCGATTAGAATTATTTATAAATCAGACGCTAAAAACGAAAAATTCATCGCTTGGAAAATCTATTCCATCGTTACCGATTTATACCACAGCAATCCACAAAGAATGCGTGACTGGATTACCAATCCTCGTTCCACAGGTTACGAAAGTTTACACTTAACGGTTCTAGGCCCTGACAAAAAATGGATTGAAGTTCAAATTCGTTCTGAAAGAATGGACGAAATCGCCGAAAAAGGTGTTGCTGCGCATTATAAATACAAAGAAGGCTTCAAACAAAGCAGTGACGATAAGAATTTTGAACAATGGGTTTCTCAGATTAGAGAAGTCATCGAACAACAGCAAAACCTTTCTACCACTGAACTTTTGGATAATATTAAACTTAATCTTTATTCCAAAGAAGTTTTTGTTTTCACACCAAAAGGAGAAATTAAAATTTTACCAGTGGGTTCTACCGCTCTGGATTTCGCATTTTCGGTTCACACCGATTTGGGGATGAAATGTTTAGGTGCAAAAATCAATGGAAAACTCGTTCCTATTTCTTACGTTTTACAAAACGGCGACCAAATAGATATTCTTTCTTCTCAAAATCAAAAACCAAAACAAGATTGGCTAGATATCGTCATCACTTCTAAAGCAAAATCTAGAATTAAAGCCGCGCTTAACTCCGAAAAGAACGGCCAAGTTGCAGAAGGAAAAGAAATTTTCCAAAGAAAATTAAGACACGCAAAACTTACTTTTTCTGAGGAAGAAGTGAATAATATTCAGAAATTTTTCAATCATAAAACCTCTCAAGATTTATTTTTAAAATTCTACGATGGCACTTATGATACCACAGATTTAAAAAAATATGCAGATTCTAAAAGTGCGCTAAAAAACTTCTTCCAGAGATTTAGAAAATCACCAAACATCAATACTGCTTACGAAGAAAGTCCAACCTCAGATTTAGACTTAATTGTTTTCGGTAAAGATGAAGAAAAACTGAATTACAGCTTTGCCAAATGTTGTACCGTAATTCCAGGGGATAAAATTTTTGGATTTATCACGATTTCAGACGGAATTAAAGTTCATAATGATAATTGTCCGAACGCAATTAACCTTAGAGCAAATTACGATTATAGAGTAATGCCTGCAAAATGGGTTAATGAACAACGTTACAGCAGCAGAGTGAGAATAGAAATCGAAGGAATCGACAGAAAAGGATTGGTAAACGACATTACTGAAGTGATAAGTAATGCCATGAATATTGACATGAAAAGTATATCTATCGAAAGTAATGACGGTATTTTCTTAGGAACCATCACTCTAGAAGTTAAAAACAAAAGCCAATTAGAAGAAACACTAAAACAACTCAGAAATGTACTGAGTGTAACCCAAGTAAAAAGACTATAAACATGCTGATTACCAATTATTTTAGAAAATTTTTCCAAATCGCTCAATCTTCAGGGAATTTATTGATTATCTGTGTTATCGCTTCATTGATGATTGCTAACTCTAGTTTAGGAGATGATTTTCAAAATCTGTTAAATTATCCAATTGGACCTTATTCTACAAGTCTTTGGATCAACGATGGTTTAATGGCCATTTTCTTTTTATTGGTAGGTTTAGAAATTAAACGTGAACTCATAGAAGGAGAACTTTCTAGCCTTAAAAATGCGTCTCTTCCTATTTTTGCAGCAATTGGTGGAATGGTTGTTCCTGCATTAATTTTCATATTTTTTAATTACGGAACAGAATACCAAAATGGATGGGGAATTCCTATGGCCACAGATATTGCGTTTTCTCTCGCCATTATTTCAATGCTAGGGAAAAGAGTTCCCGCTTCTGTTAAAATTTTCCTTACTGCTCTAGCAATTGTTGACGATTTAGGAGCAATTGTTGTGATTGCGATTTTTTATACAGAGAAATTAGAATTCACTTATTTAGCTTTGAGTGGTGCCATTTTACTCCTTTTAATTCTTTTAAATTTTTTCAAAGTTAAAAAACATATTTTCTACATCATTCCAGGATTATTTTTATGGCATTTTATGCATCACAGTGGCATTCATGCTACTATTGCAGGGGTTTTATTGGCATTTACCATTCCTACAAATGAAAGCACTACAGAAATCTCGCCTTTAGAAAAATTAGAAGAAAAATTACACTTACCTGTTAATTATTTCATCATGCCGATTTTCGCATTAGCGAATACTAATATTCAGTTTAAAAGCGGAATGATAGAGGGATTATTTAGCAATTTCGGCTACGGAATTATTCTAGGTTTAGTACTAGGAAAGGTAGTAGGAATCAATCTTTTTTCCTTTATTGCCATCAAATTAAAGCTAAGCGATTTACCTAAAAAAAGCAATTGGTCTCAAATGATTGGTGCAGGTTTATTGGCAGGAATTGGTTTTACCATGTCTATTTTCATCGCGTTGCTTTCTTACAAAGGACACACCGAAATACAAGACGAAGCCAAATTTGCTATTTTGGTAGCTTCTGCAATTTCTGGATTTTCTGGTTACTTTCTACTGAAACTTTTAGCTAAAAAGAAAGTCACAATTTCTGATTATAAAGAAAATATTTAAGCATAAAAAAAGGGGTTCTAAAATTTAGAACCCCTTTTTATTTTAAGGTTTTCCTCTTTCGTATTGTGGAGGGAAGAAACTTACTTGATTATTTTCCCAAGAGCTTTTTGTTACAAAATATGGATTTCTAAGAAGTTCTCTTGCTAACAAAATTACATCTGCTTCATCTTTTTGCAAAATTTCTTCGGCTTGAGTTGCATTGGTAATTAAGCCAACTGCACCAGTTTTCACTTCTGCTTCTTGTTTGATTTGATGAGAAAAAGGGACTTGATAACCAGAAAAAACATTGATTTTAGCACCAGAAATATTTCCACCGCTAGAAACATCAATTAAATCTACACCTTTTTCTTTCAAAATTTTAGAAAGCGCTACAGAATCTTCTACATTCCAACCGTTTTCAGCGTATTCTGTTGCAGAAATTCTTACAAACAAAGGAACATTGTCATTTAAAACTTCATTCACAGCTTCTACGATTTCTAATAAAATTCTCGCTCTGTTTTCTAAACTTCCGCCGTATTCGTCAGTTCTCACATTGCTTAAAGGAGATAAAAACTGAGAAATTAAATAACCATGTGCAGCATGAATTTCAATCACATCAAAACCTGCTTTCACACTCCTTACTACAGCTTCTTTAAAAGCCTTTACCAATTCTGAAATTTCAGATTTTGTTAAAGCATGAGGTGTTCTTTCACCTTCTAGATAAGGAATTTCTGAAGGCGCAACTGTAATCCAACCGTTTTCTTCTAAAGAAGTTTGTTTACCATTCCAAGTAGAAGCTTTTCTACCAGCATGACCTAATTGAATCCCAATTTTGGTTTCTGTATTTTGATGGATGAATTCTACGATTTTTTTCCATGCATCACCTTGTTCATCATTCCAAATTCCGGCACATTTATTCGTAATTCTACCTTCTGGAACTACACCAGTAGCTTCTGCAATGATTAATCCTACTCCACCAAAAGCGCGAGTGGCATAATGCACCAAATGAAAATCATTTACTACGCCATTTTCTGCAGAATACATACACATAGGTGCCATGACTACTCTGTTTTTTATTTCTAAATTTCTAAACTTAATTGGGGTAAAAAGTTTCATATTTATAAAATTAATTTGAGCCCAAATTTATCATTTTTACGCAGAAAATCACGTTTAATTCTTTGGTTTCACAAAATTTTTGTAATTTTACTCTCCGATTTTTTTAAAATGGAAAAAGAATTAAGAATTAAATTTTCTCAAATAGAAAGAAACGAACTTTCAGACATAGAGAAAACCCTTCATGAAGCAGCTATCAATGCTAGAAAAAACGCTTATGCTCCCTATTCTCATTTCAATGTAGGTTGCGCTGTTCTTCTGGAAAACGGAGAAATTGTTACAGGTAACAACCAAGAAAACGCAGCTTATCCTTCTGGTTTATGTGCAGAAAGAGTCACAGTTTTTAATATTGGCGCCAATTATCCGAACGTAAAAATTAAAAAACTATACGTTATTGGTGGACCATCTAGAGAAGAGACTTTTACTACCGCTACTCCACCTTGTGGTGCATGCAGACAGAGCTTACTAGAATATGAGACGAAGCAAAATGAGCCGATAGAAATTTATTTTTCTGGAATTGATGGAGCGGTTTATAAATGTGATTCGATTAAAGATTTACTTCCGTTCTCATTTGATGCTTCTTTTTTATAAAATCTAAATAGAAAACCTTAGGGTTTTCTATTTTTTTTGAAATATATAGACCAAAAATTTTCACAATTTCTGGTTTAAATGTACATTTGCAATGCTTTTGGTTTCCGATGTTTGTCGGAATTAAAATGGGAATTCGGTGAAAATCCGAAACTGTCCCCGCAACTGTAAATCGTGCTTCGATGAAAACCGAAGGAATTTTTTGCAAAAAAACCATTATCTTATTTGAAAAGATGAGAAGGTGCAAAAAATGCGAAAGTCAGGAGACCTGCCAAAAACATTCATAATCAATACTTTCGGAGGAAAAGTAGAGAAATCCTGTAAAAAACGCAGTTCTTCTGTGGTTTTTCTTTATTTCTTTTCCAGAAAGTTATTGATAGCAGTCATTAACTTTAAAATTTAACAATGAAGAAAAACTTAATCTTCGCAGGAATGCTCTTTGTGACGGGAATTTCACAATTGTCAGCTCAAGAAAAAGAAGAAAAACTAATTCCAGAAGTTACCATTGCAGCAAAAGCTAAACAACAACTTCACAAAACTGGTAAAAATGTACAACTCCTTACTTCTAAAGATTTAGAAAAATTCAAAGGACAAAATGCGGCAGAAATTCTTAACCAAGTCTCTGGTTATCAAATTACTGGAAATTTCAACAACGGTCCAGAACCGAAATCTCTAAAAATTAGAGGTGGAAAACTAGCCAACGTATTAATTCTAGTAGATGGAATTCCGTTAAAAGACGTTACCGGAAATGATTACAACGCTACAGACCTTAGACTTTTTGCATCAGAAAATATAGAATCTATAGAAATTCTTAATGGAGCATCTTCGGTTTTATATGGTTCTAATGCTACCGTTTCTGTGATTAACATTAAAACTAAAAAATCTTCGCAACAAGCTTTAGAAGGAAGAATTGGCGCGAGAATTGGCAGTTTCGGAACTTTCGGACAAAATATTAGTGCTCAAGGAAAAATCAATCAATGGAATTATCAATTCTCTGGCTCTAATGAAAAATCAGACGGAATTTCGGCAGCTCTTGGAGAAAATTTCGATAAAGATGGTTTTGAAAAGCAAAATGCAAATGCTACTGTAGGTTACAGCACTCAAAATTTCAATGTAAATGTAAACGCTGGTTATCAACATCATTATTATGATTTTGACAATGGTGCTTTTGAAGATGGAAAATACAAAGGCAATGACACGCAAAAATTCAGCGGACTCAATGCTCAATATTCATACGAAAAAGGAAATATCACGTTCAATTCTAGAATTTCTGCGAATGAAAGAATCGTGAGAAATCTCAACAATAATACTTATCAAGACCAATACAGCTATCAAGGTCAAAATATTTTTGCTGAATTGTACAATCAGACTCAATTTTCAGAAAATATCAATTTAGTAGCGGGAATTCAGTATGAAACTCAGAATTTAGGTTCTAAATCTTTACCTTGGGGCGGAACTTCTATGCAAAATGTATTGACTCTAGGCGAAACAGAGATTCGTAATTTTGATGTTTTTGCCAATGCAAATTTAGCCTATCAAATTTTTCATTTGGATTTAGGAGCACGATTGAACAATCATTCTAAATATGACAATCACTTTGTTTACAGCGTAAATCCATTTATTTTAACAGATTTAGACGATAATTTCATAAAAATAGGCTATTCTTATGCTACTGCTTTTATCGCACCTACTCTTTATCAATCTTATGGTTCATTGCCTTATGTTTTACCAAATTTTGATTTAAAACCAGAAACCAATGCTTCGCATGAATTGGATTTCAGTTTCGGAAAGAAAGACAGAACATTTGTAGTGAATGCAAGTGTTTTCAGCAGAAAAGAAAAAGATGTTTTCGTGTATAATATTGTAGATTTCAACACTTATGCTGGGAAATTTTTAAACGTAGAAAGCAATAAAGTAAAAGGTATAGAATTAGGAGTTCAATATCATTTCAATGAAAAAATAAATGTAGGTGGGAATTTCTCTTTCGCTGAAAAAGACAATCCTGCAACAAGATTGCGTTCGCCAAAACAAAGAGCAAATGCTTTTTTAGAAATTTTACCAATTAAAAATAACAGAATTAATATTTCTTATCAATATACATCAAAAAGAAATGATGCGTACTATGATTCAACCGATTACAGTACAAAAAACGTAGAATTAGAAGCGTTTCATTTGTTTAACCTCAATATCAATCAGAAAATCACCAAATCTCTAGATACTTATTTAAACGTAGGAAACGTATTGAATACCAGTTATACAGATGTCATCGGTTTTACGACAAAACCTAGAAATATAACTTTAGGAGTAGAATATAAATTTTAAGGATTAAATTTTTATTCCACTTGTTTTACGAACTTCAGCAATTTATTTGCTGAAGTTTTTTTTATGATTTTTTATCAGAATTTAATTTGATGGTATGTTCAGAACTTGCTTCGGGTATGTTTTCGATTTCATGGTGATATTCTTCTACTTCGTGTTTCATTTCATCTGCCAAAATTTTCTCAATTCTGAGTTTTCTGATGGCAATATTCAATTCATTTCCTAAAAGAAGCAAAATCACATTTAAATTCACCCAAACCATTAATAAAATAATCGAACCAATAGAACCGTATAAAACGTTATATCTGGCAAATTTACTTACATAAACTGCAAAGAAATACGTAGTAATCACAAATACTATCGTGGTAAAAAATGCACCAGGAAGCGCTTGTCTAAATCTGGCAATCTTAGCTGTTCCTACCCAATAAAACAAAGCCAACAATAAGAAATAAAACAATGGAAACGAAACAAAACCAATGATTTTCGATAAATTATCTACAAACCAAGAAATATCATATTGTGGCGTAAAAAGTTTGAGAACGACCTCAGAATAATACACTCCGAAAAGCGCTAAAAAAATAATCGCTATAAAACCAATCGTAATGAAAAAAGACAAAATATATTCATAAACGTCTGTTCGTTTTTCTTCGGTGTGGTCATTAAATCCATCAATGAGAGAAAAAGTTCCGTTGGTTGCAAAAATCAAAGCAAAAATAATCGTGAAATTACTGATGCTCTTCATATTCGGAACGATACTTTTGGTAATGTAATTCGTAACATCTGCATGCATGTGCGCAGGAAATACATTATGCATCAATACTTCAAAAATATAAAACTGAAGCTTGTCATAATGCGGTAAATAAGGCAAAATGGAAAGCAAAAACAATAAAAACGGGAATAAACTTAAAAAGAAACTCCACGAAATGGCAGAAGCTTTCGCAATCAATCGGTTTTTAAAAACTCCTTTTACATAAATATCAAACATTTCCCAAAGAGAAATGCCTAACATGGGCAAATGTATGCCATCTAAAAAACGATGAATTTTTCTAAGGAAAGTAGGAAGTTTCAAAATCGTTATTTTATATTTGTACAAAGATAAGGAATGAAAATTAATTTACTCTGCATAGGCAAAACTGACGATAAAGAAATTAAAAATCTCATCAATTACTATCTTACAAGACTTCCTAGACATTGGAATTTTGAAATTACAGAAATTCCAGATGTTAAAAATGCCAGAAATCTCACGCCTGATTTACTTAAAAAAGAAGAAGCTAAATTATTCCTCAATATTATAGAAAACACCGATTTAGTGGTACTTTTAGATGAAAAAGGGAAACAATTTACCAGCAGAGAATTTGCCCAAAATTTAGATTCTTATCAAAATAATTCTATCAAAAAAATCTGTTTTTTAGTTGGTGGAGCTTATGGCTTTTCAGAAGAAATGTATCAAAGAGCAAATGAAAAAATTTCCATTTCTAAGATGACTTTCACGCATCAAATGATTCGATTATTTTTTGTAGAACAGATTTACCGAGCAGACCAAATTCTACAAGGAAAACCGTATCATAATGATTAAAATTATGAGTTATGAGTTATGAGTCTTGAGTAAAAATTTCTGATTTTTTGATGACTTTTTTTGCTAAAGTTCCAAAGAATATAGCCAAAAGAATTCCCATGATTGCACCTACTATGATATCTCCAGGAAAATGCATTCCGAGATATACTCTACTGTATGCAACAATAGCTGCCCAAACAAATAGAAAGTAAGGCAATTGCTTTATTTTTTTGCCTAAAAGTATGGTAAGATAAGTCGCAACAAAAAAAGAATTAGACGAGTGCGCAGAATAAAACCCGAACTTACCACCACATTTTACTTCTCTCAATAAACCTTCTAATGATGGATCATGACAAGGTCTTAATCGCTCAAAACCAAATTTAAAAATATTGGCGATTTGGTCAGAAGCTGTAATTCCTAATGCTACAAAAAGCAATATGTAGAACAATGACTTTTTATTGAAATTTTTATACAGAAAATATAAAAAAATTACGTAAAGTGGAATCCAGAACCATTTTTCTGAAACCAAAATCCAGAACGGATCAAAAGTAGAACTTCCTAAATTATTCAGGAAAATCATGGCTTGTTTGTCTTCTAAAATAATTTCTTCCATTATCTTGAAACGGGGCCTTGATATTCGTCGCTCAATTTATTGATTTCTTCTTTAGATTCTTGAATCAATTCATCAGAAGATTTCCCTTCGATTTGTTTTCTTAAATCTAATTCTTGTTTAATTTTTTCGGTAGGATCGTATTCTTGAGCTGCTTTTTTTACTTTTTCTATTTCACGCTTTATTTCCGAGACTGGATTATCTGTTTCCTTCATGATTTCCGATTTTACATCTTCCATCGCATCTTTCATTTTACGCACTCCTTGTCCCAATCCTCTTGCAATTTCAGGGATTTTATTAGGCCCAAATAAAACGACGATTACCAAAGCAATCATCAGCATTTCTCCAAAACTTAGTTCCATTCTGCAAATTTAAATTATTAATTAATAATTATTTACTTTTTTCTGTGAAAAACGTAA
>DITA01000132.1:0-17518 GCA_002422665.1 Flavobacteriales bacterium UBA6196 | reverse complement strand
TCGCTACTATTATTGCGGTGGTAGCATTGGATTTATTAAAAGGAGTAGGAATTGGTTTAGCCATCAGCATTCTGTTCTTGCTACTTGGAAACATGAAACGTGCTTATTATTTGAGCAGAGAAGATCTAGAAAGCGCTGATGAAATCACCATAGATTTGGCAGAAGAAGTTTCATTCTTAAACAAAGCAGCCATCAAGAAAACGCTTAAAAATATTAAGCCCAATTCTAAAGTGATTATTAATGCTAAGAAAACTTCTTATGTCTCTGATGATATTATAGACTTAATCTCGGATTTTGCTAACGTAAGAGCCAGAGAAGAAGATATAGAAGTGGTTCTAGAAGGATTTAAAACTTCTTACAAAGAATATGAAAACGACCAACATTCACATATTACCATTTCACACAGAAGGGTTATTTAAAAAAATGTCATAACTTCATACATATTAAATTAACATTGTTTCCTTTTCGGAGCCAAAATTCAGCGTTCCGAAAAGGTTTTTAAAAAAATTAAAAGAAAAAATTATGAAAGCACATACATTAGAAACTCAAGCAACCATTACTCCAGAAAAAGCACTTCTTTTTTTACAAGAAGGAAACCAAAGATTTGTAAACAATCTTAAAGTAAACAGAAACCTTCTAGAGCAAGTAAATGATACCAGAGAAGGACAATGGCCTTTTGCAACGGTACTCAGTTGTATCGACAGTAGAACTTCTGCGGAACTTATTTTCGACCAAGGTTTAGGTGATATTTTCAGCATCAGAATCGCAGGAAATTTTGCTAATCAAGATATTTTAGGCTCTATGGAATTTGCTTGTAATGTAGCTGGTTCTAAATTGGTGGTGGTTTTAGGACATACCAAATGTGGCGCTCTAAAAGGTGGACTAGATGCTCCTCAAATTGAAGGACTTGGAATGGATAATCTTAATCACCTTATCTATCATTTCGAATCTTGCATCCACGAAATCATCAAAGAAGGAGAAGAACGTTCTTCTAAAAATGATGATTTATTGGATAGATTAACACTTTGCAATATCAAAAAAACCATCGAAGATATTCGTCACCAAAGTTCTACTTTAAGAAATTTAGAAAAAGAAGGAAAGATAAAAATTGTAGGTGCAAATTACGATGTTGAAACTGGAGTTGTAACATGGCTCTAGTTTTTGCGACTAACAAATAACACAAGCGAGAATTTCTTCATATAACTTTGATTTTTAATTAACACTTTCTCGCTATAGCCCCTTAATTAGGGGCTTTTTTTGTACTTTTGATGAAATTTTTAACCTCTTGAAAAACATATCTATAATTTGGTTTCCCATACTTTTCTATTTCTGCGGAATAGAATTGGTAGTACTTTTCACACAACCAAGCCTTTTTTTAGACCTCAATTTTTTTGGAGTTCGACTTTTATTTTTAATTATTTTTTTAGCATTTCTCTTTTTGAAAAATAAAATTTCTTCTAAGATTTTTTTCTTAGCCGAAGGAGTTACGATTTACGCATTGATGACTTTTCTATACAAAGAAACTGCAATTTTAAATACTTTAATTTTCCCAAAAATTGATGATTTTCTATCTCATTTAGACCAAAAAATATTCGGTTTTCAGCCTTCAGTAATATTTTCTGAAACTTTTGATTCCTGGTTTTTCAATGAATTATTTTATTTCGGATATTTTTCATATTACCTATTACCATTAGCTGTTTTTTTGATTATTTATCTCAAAATTCCACAGAAAATAGAACAATTTAGCTTCATTTTAATCACTTCATTTTTACTGTATTATTTCACTTTTATATTGATTCCAGCAGAAGGTCCGCAGTTTTATTTTTCGTTTCCAGATAACACGATTGAGGCCAAAGGAATTTTCGGGAATATGGTCAAACTCATTCAAAAAAACGGCGAAGTTCCCACTGCTGCTTTTCCAAGTTCACATGTAGGAATTTCTTGGATCGTTATTTTTTGGTTGTATCAAAATTTTAGAAAATCAGTAAAATATTTCATTCCGTTTGTTGTTCTCTTGATGTTTTCTACGGTTTACATTAAGGCGCATTATTTTGTAGATGTAGTTGCGGGATTTATTTCTGCGCCGATTGTATTTTTTCTTACCTTTAAGTTTTACAAATTTTTAAACCATAAATTGGATGTCCGTTTCAATTAAAGAAGTTAAGACCAGAGAAGACTTAAAAACGTTTATTTATCTTCCCGAAAAAATTCATAAAAACCATAAAAATTGGCTTCATCCTTTGTATATGGATGATGAAAAATTCTTTGACAAAGACAAAAATTCTCTTTTCAAACACAACGAAGCAGTTCTTTTCCTTGCACACGAAAACGGAAAAGCTGTTGGCAGAATTATGGGCGTAATTCCTACCGATTACAATAAATTTCACGGGAAAAATGACGCCAGATTTTCTTTTTTTGAATGTTTTGAAAATAAAGAAGTTTTCAATGCTTTAATTACTGCAGTGGAAACTTGGGCAAAATCTAAAAATTGCAGCGAAATTATTGGTCCGATGGCATTTTCAGACAAAGAACCTCAAGGTTTTCTTACCAAAGGTTTCGAAGAAAAAGCAATGCTCGTTACCAATCACAGTTTTCCGTTTATGGTAGATTTCATCAAGGAAAATCATTACGAAAATTTTGTAGATTTAGTACAATATGACGTTCCGATTACTTCACAAATACTGAATCGTTATAAAAATTTCAACGAAAGAGTTTCTAAAAATTTAAAGATAAAAACGGTAGAATTTACCTCAACAAAAGCGGTAAAACCTTATGTAAAACCTGTTTTTGACCTCATCAACAAAACCTACACCGAAATTTACGGCTTCACCAAACTCACCGAAGACGAAATGACGGAATTTGCTGAACGTTTTTTGCCACTTCTCAACCCGAAACTCATCAAAATGATTACCGATGAAAACGGCGAATTGCTCGCTTTCATCATTGCAATGGCAGATTTAAGCGAAGCGATAAAAAATTCACGTGGTAGAATTTTACCTTTTGGTTGGGCGAGAATTTTATGGGCAATGAAAACATCAAAAAGGCTTCAACTTTTGTTGGGCGCGATTCATCCAAATTATCAAAACAAAGGTTTAGATGCAGTTTTGGCGACAATGCTTTTCGGTTCTGCTTTGAAATTAGGATTCAAAACAGTGGATTCTCATCTCATTATGAAAGACAACATCAAAATGCGTGGCGAGATTGAGAAATTGGAAGGTTTTAACCTATATAAAGAGTATTGTATTTTTAGGAAGAAATTATGAAATTGTAAAATCGTAAAGTTATGAAGTTGCAAAATCGTAAAACTGTTAAATTAAAAAACAACTTTACGACTTTACAAATCAGCGATTTTACAAAAAATCTACTTCCCATTAAAAGTATTCATCGTATTATTCATTCCTGCGAAAACGAATGAAAGACAAGCCTTTGCGAAAACATCTATTCTGTCTTGCAAGGTTTTTAGTTCTTCTTCGTTCCATTTCCCGAGAACATAATCTACTTGTTTTCCTTCGGAAAAATCTGCAGAAATGCCGAAACGCAATCTTGCGTAATCTTGTGTTTGTAAAACTTCTTGAATGTTTTTTAAACCATTATGACCAGCATCAGAACCTTTTTTTCTTAATCTCAAAGTTCCGAAAGGAAGTGCCAAATCATCTGTAATTACCAATACATTTTCTAACGGAATATTTTCTTTTTGCATCCAAAAACGAACAGCATTTCCAGAAAGATTCATGTAGGTATCTGGTTTAAGAACAAAAACTTTTCTGCCTTTGTATTTTCCTTCAGAAATCCAACCAAAATTGGCTGATTTAAACGGAGCTTCTAAAGTTTGTGCAATTTTTTCGGCTACTTTAAAACCAATATTATGACGCGTTTCTGCGTATTCTTCACCTTTGTTTCCTAAACCTACGATTAAGTATTTCATGAATATTTATTGATTTTGCAAAGATAATTTTTTGAAAATAAAAATCTCAACCTTTATATAAGATTGAGATGAAATTTTGTATTTATAAATTCTATAAACTCATATACTCAAAAGTACTTTTCTCACCTGAAACCGTCATAGAAGTAGCATAATTTTGTGAGTCATAAGTATAAGAAACCGTTTCTGTAGTAGTGGTTCCCATCATAGATTCTGTCATCTCTACTTTGGTAAAATTATTAGACATTCCGTAAACGCCTAATCCTTTCTCTGACATAGAAAACTCGTTATAATTATTTCCTAAGGTAGAAGTTGGCGAAATCTTATTATCATAACCCGAATAATTGGTCGTAACAATTACATCTGGAATTGGACCTAAACTCAGCTTAGTCGTAAACACCATTTTAGTAAGGTTTTTTCCTGAGTAAGTATATTCAAAAATTCCAGTTTGGGTAGCAATTCCTGCCATAGAATATTCTTGAGTTACTTTAGAAACCTGATTTGTGGCGTTATATACATAAGTGCTCACTTTTTGGGTAGTATTAATTACAGTTCCGCTTAATTTGGTTACTTCAGTGGCTTCTACTTTAGCAATATTTCCCGTTGCGTTATAACTCACAATAGAGGTAATGGTAACATCTTCAGAAGTTTCTGCATCTACCAAAACACTTACCACTTTAGAAATTTTACCATTATTGTAAGAAATGGTAGAAGTATAAGAATTATCAGAAGTAGTGATTTTAGAAATTGCTTTATTGGCGTAAGTAAAACTGAAAGAAAAAGGATCGCCATTATCATCAAAAGTATTGATTTTTGCCAAAACTTTAGTTCCGGTAGTTCCTGTTCCGCCTCCGCTTCCTGTTCCACCACCATTTCCATTACCGCCACCTGTAGAATCTAAACCTAAGAAAGAAGATGTTTCTGGCGCACAAGAAATAATAAATAAAGAAACTAATGCCAGCCAAAAATGTTTGATTTTCATGATTTTTATTTTTTACAAAAGTACAATTTTCTAACTTAAAATCTTGGTCAATAAAACATTCACCTCATCTACATTTTTCACACCATCTTTTCTCATCATGAGTTGATTGCCTTCTTTGCCAGATTTTTCCTTGAGTTGAGCTTCTCGCGGATTTTGAGAAAGATAAGCGATAATATTTCTGAATTTTTCGCTTTGGTAAAATTTATCTTGAGGATTATCTGGGAAATAGCCTAGAAAGATTCCGTTTTTCATCACGATTTTATCAAAACCAATTTCCGCTGCGAGCCATTTCAGTTCTACAGATTTCAATAAATTAATCGCTTCTTTCGGAAGATTCCCGAATCTATCAACCAATTCATTTTCAAATTTTTGCAATTCTTCTTTGGTTGGGATTTCTGCTAATTTTTGGTATAATGAAAGTCTTTCTTCCGTAGAATTCACGTAAGAATCTGGCAACATCAACTCAAAATCAGTGTCAATGTTGACTTCTTTCTGAGATTTGAATAATTTTTTACGGTCTTCTTCATTCTCAAATAAATCTTGGAAATCATCTTCGTTTTGCAATTCTTCCAAGGCTTCTTGCATTAATTTTTGATAGGTTTCAAAGCCCATTTCATTGATAAAACCACTTTGTTCTGCTCCCAATAAATCTCCAGCTCCTCTGATTTCTAAATCTTTCATCGCAATTTGGAAACCACTTCCCAAATCCGAAAACTGTTCTATCGCTTCCAAACGTTTTCTGGCATCCGAAGTCATCATATCAAACGGTGGCGTAATCAGATAACAAAACGCTTTTCGGTTGCTTCGTCCAACTCTACCTCGCATTTGGTGCAAATCTGCCATCCCGAATTTTTGCGCATCATTAATAAAAATCGTGTTCGCATTCGGAACGTCTACTCCAGATTCTACAATCGTGGTAGAAACCAAAACATCATATTTTCCTTCCATAAAATCGAGAATTCTGGCTTCCAATTCTTTTCCTTCCATTTGTCCGTGACCTGTAATCACTCTCGCATCTGGAACCAAACGCTGAATTAAACCTGCAATATCTTTCAGATTTTCAATTCTATTATTGATAAAATAAACCTGTCCATCTCTTTGAATTTCGTAAGAAATCGCATCTCTTAGAATTTCTTCATTAAATCCAATAATTTGTGTATCAACTGGTTGTCTATTTGGTGGTGGCGTTTTAATGACCGACAAATCTCTTGCAGCCATCAAAGAAAACTGAAGCGTTCTCGGAATTGGCGTTGCCGTTAAAGTCAATGTATCAATATTCGCTTTTAACGTTTTGAGTTTATCTTTTACATTTACGCCGAACTTATGCTCTTCATCAATAATTAAAAGACCTAAATCTTTGAATTCTATATCTTTTCCTACCAATTGATGCGTTCCGATGACGATATCAATTTTACCATTTTTGAGTCCTTCCTTGGTTTCATTTTTTTGTTTGGTAGAACGGAAACGGTTCAAATACGAAATATTTACTGGAAAATCTTTCAGTCTTTCTTTGAAACTTCTGTAATGTTGAAATGCCAAAATCGTAGTAGGAACTAAAACAGCGACTTGTTTTCCATCGGTTGCCGCTTTGAACGCTGCACGAATTGCGACTTCCGTTTTTCCGAAACCTACATCTCCACAAATCAATCGGTCCATTACACCATCATTTTCCATATCATTTTTCACATCTTGCGTTGCTTTTTCCTGATCTGGAGTATCTTCGTAAATGAAACTCGCCTCTAATTCATTCTGCAAATAAGAATCCGGCGAAAACGAAAACCCTTTTGCTGTTTTTCTCTGAGCATATAATTTGATGAGATCAAATGCAATTTGTTTAACTTTTGCTTTGGTTTTTTGCTTTAAAGTTTTCCAAGTTGGAGAACCGAGTTTATTCAGAACAATTTCTCTTCCATCTGGTCCGTTATATTTTGAAATTTTATGAAGCGAATGAATAGAAACGTAGAGTAAATCGTTGTTTTTATACGTCAGTTTGAAACATTCCTGCGTTTTTCCATCGTTGGTAACTTTCACCAATCCCATGAATTTCCCAATTCCGTGGTCAATATGCGTGATGTAATCGCCTACTTTCAGAGACATTAAATCTTTTAGCGTTAATTGCTCAGATTTGGCAAAAGAATTTTTGGCTTTATATCTTTGGTAACGGTCAAAAATCTGATGATCTGTATATACCGAAACTTTTAGTTCGTAATCTACAAAACCTTCATGAAGCTCAGATTTGAAAGATTTAAACGGTAAATCGTGATTCAGCTCCTCAAAAATACTCTCTAATCTTTCCTTTTGTTTTTCACCTGAAAAAGAAATCCAAGTTTCATAACCTTCTTCTTTTTTTTCTTTTAAATCTTCGGCGAGAAGCTCAAAATTTTTGTGGAAGGTGGGTTGTGCGGTTTGATTGAGATTTATCGTTTTAATTTTGTCATTCTGAGCGGAACGAAGTGAAGCCGAAGAATCTATTTTATTTTTAAGAGATTCTTCATTTCGCTTTGCTTCATTCAGAATGACAGATGAAAAATCTATACTTTTGAATTTTTCTAAATTTTGCAGGAAAACTTCATCAGAAACGAAAAGAATTTCTGGTTTTTGGTGCTTGATTTCTTTGCTTAACGTTTCAAATTTTTGCTCTGCTTTTTCGTAGAAATCTTTGAGCTTTTTTACGGTGAGATAAGCATTTTTAGTCACAATGAAACTATCTTTTGGCAATAAATCCAATAGAGAAACCTTGCTTCCTGAAACCGCAAAATTCATATTAGAAACCAATTCAAATTCGTTTACTTTTCCTGTGGAAAGTTGAGTTTCGATGTCAAATTCCTTAATACTTTCTACTTCATTTCCGAAAAAAGTAATTCTGAATGGCTTTTCGTAAGCGTAAGAAAAAACATCTACAATTCCGCCTCTCACAGAAAATTCTCCAGGTTCAGAAACAAAATCGGTATAATTAAAATTGAACTGATTTAAAAGTTCTTCCGTAAAATCAAAATCCAGTTGGTCGCCAACTTTTATCGTGTGAGAAATCGCTTTGAAATCTTCCTTTTTCAACACTTTTTCTGAAAGCGAAGAAGCGGTGGCAACGATAATTTTTTTCTTTTTATCAAAATTCAAACGATTGAGAACTTCGGTTCGTAAAACGATGTTTGCATTTTGGGTTTTCTCAACTTGATAAGGTTCTAAATGCGTTTCAGGAAAATACAAAACGTTTTCTTCGCCTATCATTTCCTCTAATTCCGAAGTGATATAATTAGAAGATTCTTTATCGTCAATGATAAAAAGAACATCTTTTTTCTGCGTAAGAAATAACTCTGCCACCAAAATAGATGGAACAGAACCAGCAAAACCTTTCACAGAAATATGTTGGTTTTGGTCTAAATTCTCAAAAATTTCTTTTCCAAAATTCTTTCTTAAAAACTCGGGAATAAGCGTTTGACTAATATTTTTCAGCATTGCAATATCATAAAATTGTAATTTCTCTCATCGTTTTTCAAAAATTGATAAAACGACGAAAGCGATTTCGGGTTGCTCCGAAATCGTTTGACGGTGCAAAGATAGTTTTTTCAAAACTTATTTTTAACTTTGGCAAATGATAAATTTCTTAAAGAAAAGCATCGCCAAAATTTGGGCGAAAAACCATGTTGCCAAAACGGAAGACTTCAAAAATAACGCCGAAGTTCTTCAGGAAAAATTGTTATTGGATTTGGTCAAAAAATCCGAAAAAACACTTTTCGGACTTCAGCATAACTTTTCGGAAATTAAATCGGTCGAAGATTTTCAGAAAAAGGTAAAAATTTCTGATTATGAAGACCTGAAACCTTTCATAGAAAAAGTAAAACACGGCGACAAAAATATTCTTTGGCCAGAAAAACCAGAATATTTTGCCAAAACTTCTGGGACCACTTCTGGGACCAAATATATTCCTTTGACCAAAGAAGGAATGGATTACCAAGTGAAAGCGGCGCAATCTGCGCTTTTCCATTATATTGCGCAAAAAAATAATGCCGATTTTGTAAACGGAAAAATGATTTTCTTGCAAGGTTCACCAGAATTGGAAGATATTAACGATATAAAAACAGGCAGACTTTCGGGAATTGTAGCGCATCACATCCCAAAATATTTGCAAAAAAACAGATTGCCGAGCTACGAAACCAATTGCATAGAAGATTGGGAAACCAAAGTAGACAAAATTGTAGAAGAAACCGAAAAAGAGAACATGACACTGATTTCGGGAATTCCGCCTTGGTTAATTATGTATTTTGAAAAGCTCATCGAAAGAAATGGCAAAAAAATAAAACAATTGTTTCCGAATCTTCAATTGATTGTAACTGGCGGTGTAAACTACGAACCTTACCGTGAAAAAATGGAAGAATTATTGGGCGGAAAAGTAGATATCATTCAAACGTTTCCTGCAAGTGAAGGTTTTTTTGCATTTCAAGATGATTATGAAAAAGAAGGACTTCTACTACAATCGAATCACGGAATTTTCTATGAATTTATTCCGCTAGAGTTGTATGGTAAACCAGATGCACCAAGATTAACCTTGAAAGAGGTAGAACTCAATAAAGATTATGCGTTGATTTTGACGACAAATTCTGGACTTTGGGCGTATTCTATTGGTGATGTGGTACGTTTTATTTCTAAAAATCCGCATAGAATTTTAGTTTCTGGAAGAACCAAACATTTTACCTCAGCTTTTGGCGAACATGTAATTGCTTTTGAAGTGGAAGAAGCGATGAAAGCAACAGTGGAGAAATTCCCAGCACAAATTACGGAGTTTCATCTAGCGCCACAGGTAAATCCCGAAAATGGAGAATTACCTTATCACGAATGGTTTATAGAATTTGAAAAAGAGCCAGAAAATTTAGAAGATTTCCGTCAAAACCTTGATGCAGAAATGCGCAAAAGAAACACGTATTATGATGATTTGATTTCTGGAAATATTTTGCAAGTTTTGAAAATCACCAAATTGCAGAAAAACGCCTTCCAAGAATATGCTAAATCTGAAGGAAAACTAGGCGGACAAAATAAAATTCCTCGTTTGGCAAATGACAGAAAAATTGGCGATTTTTTAAAGAATTTTAAAATCTAGATTTTGGATGAAATAATTTTTTATCTTTGATTAATATTTTGTGGAAATGAATTTAGATTTTAACATAGAAAGCAAAAAATTGGCCCTTATTCAATGGTTAACTTCATTGAACGATGTTTCTGTGATTGATAAAATTCTAGAACTCAAAAATAAAGAAAGTAAAGATTGGTGGAACGAAACTTCTGATGAAGAAAAAGAGTCAATTGAAAAAGGATTAGAAGATGCCAATTCTGGAAAGCTAAAACCACATTCTGAAATAAGAAAAAAATATGAAAAGTGGTTATAAAATTTTTTGGACAGAACATGCAGCCTCTGAATTAGAAAAAACCATTCAATATTTACAAACAGAATTTTCTGATAAAGAAATTTCAAAACTTTTAATAAAATTAGAAGAAACTTTAGAACTAATTTCTATCAATCCTAAAATATTTCCCATTTCTGACAAAAGAGGAATCCACAAAGTAATTTTATTGAAGTACAATTCTATATATTACCGTGAAATCAATAATTCTGTAGAAATTTTATCATTCTTTTCTAACAGACAAAATCCTAAGAAAAGAAAACTCTAATTACTCACTCACAAACTTCAATCCTACAATTGAAATAATTAAAGTTGACACAAAAAAGATGCGCCAAAAAGTGGCTGGTTCGTTAAAGAAAAAGATTCCCATCAAAACGCTTCCTACCGCTCCAATTCCCGTCCAAACTGCGTAAGCTGTTCCGATTGGCAAACCGTTTTCGCCAGCAATAGCTTTGTACATCAGAAACATAGAAAGAAAAAGGCAAACTGCAAAACCAGACCACCAATAGAGGTTTTCTTTGCCTGTAGTTTCTTGTGCTTTTCCTAAACAAAACGCAAATGCAGTTTCGAATAATCCTGCGATGATGAGTATTAACCAATTCATAGCACAAATATAGACTTTAACTATTAAAAAAATATTTCTAATTCCTTTATATTTGCTCAATGATTTCTCTTGAGCCCATTAAAACTCTAAAAAATAAAGAGTTCCGAAACTTACTTACCGGAAGATTTTTTCTAATTCTAGCGTTTAGAATGCTCGCCACGTTATTAGGATGGTGGGTTTATCAGCTGACCAAAGATCCATTTTCTATTGGTTTGATAGGACTTTCGGAAGTTATTCCTGCCGTTTCTACAGCTTTGTACGCTGGTCATGTTATCGACATGAATGAGAAAAAAAGAATGCTTCTCTTATGTACTTCGGGATATTTTTTGCTGATTGCGTTGTTATTGATTCCTGCATTTTACGCATCTAATCTTCATTTTACAAGTCACGAAATCACGTATTATATCTACGGAATTATATTTTTTACAGGAATTTGTAGAGCTTTCATCGGCCCGATTGTTCCGGTAATGATTCCCAAAATTGTAGGTCAAGAAAAATTAGCTAACGCTATTACCTTAAACCAAGCTACTTTTCTTACTGCATCTGTTTCAGGACACGCAATTGGCGGATTTCTCATCGCGCTCATCACGATAAAATGGACTTTAGTCGTCATTTTATTTTTAATTTTATTGGCTTCCTTATTTTTCTTTCAAATCAAAAAACAACAGTCAGAATATCATAAAAATGAGTTGCAAGTTTGGGCTTCTATGAAAGAAGGAATCATTTACATTTATAGAACGAAAGAAATTCTAGGAGCACTGTGTTTAGATATGTTTGCCGTACTTTTTGGCGGAGCAGTTGCCATAATTCCTGTTTTCGCAAGTGATATTTTAAAAGTAGGAGCTGATGGTTTCGGACTTCTCAACGCTGCATCAGATATTGGCTCTATGATGATCATTGTAACGCTTTCTTTCATTCCATTAAGAAAAAATCAGGGCAAAATTTTAATCGGTGTCGTGGCTGGATTTGGTTTATGCATCATTGGTTTCGGCTTGTCAAAACTCTACTGGTTGTCTTTCTTATTCCTTATGTTGAGCGGAATTTTTGACGGAATTTCAGTCGTGATAAGAGGAACCATCGTACAGTTGAAAACTCCTGACCACATCAGAGGAAGAGTCATGAGTGCAAATTCAATCTTCATTATGTCTAGCAATGAAATGGGACAATTTGAAAGTGGTGTTGCTGCGAAACTTTTAGGTGTAGTAAGGTCAGTCGTTTTTGGAGGAACCATGACCGTTCTTATTGCAATTTTTGTAGGAAAATTGGTTCCAAAATTGAGAAAAATGGAATATTAAAAAAGCCTAGAATTATTTTCAAAAAAGTTTAAATATCAATAAGTCAAAAACTTATCAACATTCGGAATTTAGCCTCATCTTCCATTAACAAAGCATTTGCAGATTATTATCCGCAAAAAGAAGATTTAACCTCAAAAAAATTTTAAAAATTCTATCTTTGTGCAATGGCACAGAAGGAAACATTATCAAGTTTAACACATGGTAATTTCGCGAAGGAACTTTCTATTTCAGCAGGCAAAATGCCGCCTAATGCAGTTGAATTCGAGAAATTGGTTATTGGAACTTTTTTGATTGACAAAAAAGGATTAGATTATTCTATAGATTTATTAACTCCCGAGGTTTTTTACGACCCGAGACATCAAGTTATTTTTTCTGCAATCTTAAAATTGTACGAAAAAAACGAGCCTGTAGACTTAATGACCGTAATCCAAGAGCTCAAAAAAGAAGAAAAACTAGGTTTTGCTGGAGGTGACCATTATATTATAGACCTTACAATGGGCGTTTCTTCGAGCGCTCACATAGAATATCACGTTCGTGTAATTCTAGAAAAATTCATTCTCAGAAGTTTGATTAATGTTTCTGCGAATGTAATTGATAGTTCTTACAAAGAATCTACAGACGTTTTTGAATTGTTAGATAAAGCCGAACAATCGTTTTTTGAAATTACCAATGGAACCATCAAAAAAGGTTTTGACACCGCAAATTCCTTGGTTAAAGAAGCGATTGATAAAATTAAGTCTTTAAAAGACAAAGAAGGACTTTCTGGTATTCCATCAGGATTTAGAGATGTAGACAAAGAAACAGGAGGATGGCAAAGTTCTGACTTAATCATCATCGCGGCACGTCCTGCAATGGGAAAAACCGCATTTCTACTTTCTATGGCGAGAAACATCACTGTAGAACACAATATTCCGATGGCGCTATTCTCTCTGGAAATGGCATCTGTACAGCTTATCACAAGGATGATTGCCTCAGAAACGGGAATTTCTTCTGAAAAATTAAGAAAAGGACAAATGTCTGAAGAAGAATGGCAAAGACTATTCTCAAACGTAGCCGCTCTTGAAAACGCTCCACTTTATATAGACGAAACACCTGCACTTTCAGTATTTGATTTCCGTGCAAAATGCAGAAGATTGGTAATGCAACATGGCGTAAGAATCATCATGGTGGATTATTTACAGTTGATGACCGCAAATTCTGGAGGAAAAGGTGGCGGAAACAGAGAGCAAGAAATTGCAACGATTTCTCGTTCATTAAAGGCGATTGCAAAAGAATTGAACGTTCCTGTTATTGCACTTTCACAGTTATCCAGAACCGTAGAAACCCGTCCAAATAAGAGACCTCAACTGTCGGATTTGAGAGAATCTGGAGCGATTGAGCAAGATGCAGATATCGTTTCTTTCATCTACAGACCAGAATATTATAAAATTGACACTTGGGAAGACGAAACTCCTTCTGCGAACCAAGCAGAGCTTATCATTGCGAAGCACAGAAATGGTTCTATTGCAGATGTAAGACTAAGTTTCCACGGAAGTTTAGCCAAATTCTCAGATTTAGACGTTTTCGGAAGCTATCATTCTTCTGGTTTTGCGCAACAAGATGAACCAAGCGGTTTTGATAAATTGCGAGTTTCCATAGATCCAGGTGCAGCATTTGGCTTACCAGATAACGGAAATATTTCTGGTTCTGCCATGAATGATGACGACGATGATGCTGAAATGCCGTTCTAAAAAATGTAAAATCGAAGATTCGTAAAATTGTAAAAGTATATTTTTGCTCACGATTTTACGAATTTTCAGTTTCACGAATTTACTTACATGAAAATCGAAATTTACACAGACGGCGCTTGTAGTGGCAACCCTGGAAAAGGTGGCTATGGAATTCTCATGCGTGTTCCTGAAAAAAAATATCAAAAAACTTTTTCCGAAGGTTTCCGTTTGACCACCAATAATAGAATGGAACTTCTCGCGGTGATTGAAGCACTTGAAAAGTTAAAAAATCCCGAGGAAAACGTTCATGTTTTCACCGATTCTAAATATGTAGCTGATGCCATCAACCAAAATTGGATTTTCGGATGGATAAAAAAAGGCTTCAAAAATGTGAAAAATCCTGATTTGTGGCAAAGATTTATTCCGCTTTTTAGGAAACATAAAATAGAATTTCATTGGATAAAAGGTCATGCTGGTCATCCTGAAAATGAAATCTGCGACCAACTCGCTGTAAAAGCTTCTCAATCATCGAATTTAAAAATAGATGCTTTTTTTGAAAATCAAAAAGAGGGCGGATTGTTCTAAATCTGAATAAAGATTATAGTCAATTTCTTTAGCAGAACTCTGCCTATTCTTTTCAAAATCCTTACATTTGAAATATAGTTTTACAGACTTTCTAATTTCAAATCTCAATTTTTAAAATGATAAAAACAGATGTATTGGTAATTGGCTCAGGAATTTCGGGACTTTCTTACGCCATTAAAATTTCTGAAAAATTACCAGATGCTAAAATCACCATCGTCACCAAAGCGGAAGAAGACGAAACCAACACCAAATATGCTCAAGGTGGTTTAGCTGTAGTAATGGATTTAGACACAGATAATTTCCAGAAACATATAGATGACACGATGCGCGCTGGAGATTACGAAAACAATAGAGAAGTGGTAGAAATGGTCATCAAAGAAGGACCAGACCGTTTCAGAGAAATTGTAGAATGGGGCGTAAATTTTGACAAAAAAGAAGATGGCGAATTTAAACTCGGAAGAGAAGGCGGCCACACCGAATTTAGAATTGTGCATCACAAAGATATTACAGGCGCCGAAATAGAACGGGCACTTTTAGAATATTGCAACAAATCTCCAAACATTCAAATTCTTGATTATCATTATGTTATTGATTTAATCACACAACACCACATTCCCAATAAAAACTTTGATTTAGAAAATATTTCTTGTTATGGAGCTTATGTTCTAGACCAAAAAAATAAAAAAATAAAGAAAATTACCGCAAAAGTAACGATGGTTGCAACTGGTGGAGCTGGTCACGTTTACAAAAATACTACCAACCCAAAAATTGCAACGGGAGACGGAATTGCTTTTGTTCACAGAGCTCGCGGTAAAGTTTCTAACATGCAATACATTCAGTTTCACCCTACCGCAATGTATTCTAAACGAGACGGAATGTTGTTTTTGATTTCCGAAGCAGTTCGTGGTGATGGCGCAAAACTCAGAACCAAAAATGGCGAAAAATTCATGCATAAATATGATGAGCGAGAAGAATTAGCATCGCGTGATATTGTAGCAAGAGCCATTGACAACGAAATGAAAATTTCTGGTGATGAATATGTAGGCCTCGATTGTAGAGAAATGGATAAAGAAAAGTTCATAGAACATTTTCCTAATATTTATCAAAAATGCATGGATGAAGGAATTGATCCATTTAAACAACTGATTCCTGTGGTTCCTGCAAGTCATTATTTAATGGGTGGAATCGTGGTAGACAAAGACGGACAATCTTCTATCAAAAATCTTTTCGCTGTGGGAGAATGTACCAACTCTGGATTGCACGGCGCAAATCGTCTCGCTTCTAATTCACTTTTGGAAGGTTTGGTTTATGGTCATAATGCTGCGATGAAATCTATAGAATTGCTTCACAAAGACGAATTTAATTACTTCGACCTCGAAAATGTACCAGAATGGAATGAAGAAGGCATGAAAGTAATGGAAGAAAAAGTACTCATCACTTATCTAAGAAAACAACTTCAGGAAATGATGAGCGACTTGGTAAGTATCGTAAGAAGCAACGAGAGATTGCAACTTGCTCAAAAAAAACAAAGAGAAATCTACGAAGCGGTTACAGAATTGTATAATTATTCAGTAATTTCGCCAGAATTATCAGAATTAAGAAATCTGGTGAATGTTTCTTACCTTATTATTAAGCATTCTTTGGCGATGAAAGAAAATAAAGGTGCTTTTTACAATAAAGATTTTGCTTAAAGATTCATCACAGATAAAAACTTGAAATTTACATCTATGAAACGTCCACATTACGTAACCGATAAAGCCTTAAAACAATTTATAAAATCTGCTTTAGAAGAAGATATTCAAAGCGGTGACCACTCTACTCTTTCTACCATCCCTAAAGAATTGGCACAAAGTGCTAAACTTTTGGTAAAAGAAGACTGTATTTTGGCTGGTGTTGAATTAGCAGAAATTATTTTTAAAACTTTTGACAAAGATTTAAAAGTAGAGGTTTTTATTAAAGATGGAGAAAACGCAAAAGTTGGCGACGTAGCCTTCATCGTTACTGGAAGTGCGCGTTCTATCCTTTCTACAGAAAGATTAGTGCTAAATTGCATGCAAAGAATGAGCGGAATTGCTACTTTAACTCATGAATGGGACTCTAGACTTTTAGGAACCAAAACCAAATTGCTTGATACGAGAAAAACTACTCCAAATTTCAGAATTTGCGAAAAATGGGCAGTAGCAATTGGCGGTGGAACCAATCACAGATACGGATTGTATGATATGATTATGCTAAAAGACAATCATATAGATTATAACGGAAGCATTACCAATGCGGTGAAAATGACGCAAGACTACCTCAAAAAAAATAAATTAAAACTAAAGGTAGAAGTAGAAACCAGAAATCTAGCCGAAGTAGAAGAAGCTGCAAAACTTGCTGGAAAAGGAATTGATAGAATTATGCTAGATAATATGGATGTAAAAACCATGACAGAAGCAGTGAAAATTATTGAAGGAAAATGCGAAACCGAAGCTTCAGGAGGAATTTCAAGAGACCAACTGAACGAAATTGCAAGGACAGGTGTTACCTATATTTCGGCAGGAGCACTTACCCATTCCGCAGAAAATATAGATTTAAGTTTAAAAGCCATAAAAAATTAAAAATAATGAAAACACGCTTATAGCGTGTTTTTTTGTATCAATTTGAAAATCAAAAGTTTCATTGTGGAAAAAAAATTAAGGATTTCATAAAATTTTAACACTATGTTAATTTTAGTTAAAAAAAAATAATGTATTTTGCATCCCGATAAAACAATGTTTGAAATAATATAACTTTATGAAAATCAACTATTTAGGAAAGTCAAGACTTTCTGTGGTTATTGTATTAAGTGCTGCTAGTGTAGCATTTGCGCAAAAAAATAGAGATTCTATCAACTCTAAAGACATAGAACAAGTAGTTCTAACTGGGGTGGCAGATATCGCTAAAGACAGAAAAACTCCAGTTGCTGTTTCTACAATTAAAGAAGCACAAATTGTAGAAAAATTGGGGAACCAAGAGTTTCCAGAAGTCCTAAACACTACTCCTT
>DITA01000022.1:0-38227 GCA_002422665.1 Flavobacteriales bacterium UBA6196 | reverse complement strand
TTTGAAAATATTTTCAAAATTTGACTTTCGCACAAATCATTCTACCGCTTAATCTCAAAGGAACTTTTACCTACAAAGTTTCCGAAGAATTTTTGTCGAAAATCGAAGTAGGAATGCGCGTTTTGGTTCCTTTTGGCGGAAAGAAAATCTATACAGGAATTGTTGCCGAAATTCATCAGAATGAACCTGAAACATTTTTGCCAAAAGACATTCATTCATTGCTGGATGCAGAACCTATTGTTCCCAAACAACAATTGAAATTCTGGAATTGGCTATCTGAATATTACCTCTGTAATATCGGCGAAATATACCGTTTTGCGTTCCCGAGTTCTTTAAAATTAGAAAGTGAAACCTACCTGAAACGAAATCCGAATAAAGAAATAGACTGGGAAGTTCTAGACGCCAATGAAACCTATTTATTACAAGCTCTAGAAGTGAAAAGCCTCGTTAGTTTGTCTGAAATAGAAGCGTTTATTCCTAAAAAAGAAATCGTAAAAACAGTAAAAGCGCTCATAGACGAACAGCTGATTTTAATAGACGAAAAAATCTACGAAAAATATAAAGCCAAAGAAGTAGCTTATCTTAAAATTGATGAAAATATTCTTGGCAATCTGTCAGAAATTCTGCAAAGTTTAACCAAAGCCAAAAAACAAAAAGATTTGTTTTTAACCGTTTTGGAGGCTCAACAAACACAAAATCAACCGCTGCGAAAGTCTCAATTTTTTGAAAATGGAGTTTTCAATGCTTCGCATTTAAGAGGTTTGGTGGAGAAAAATTTAGTCCAGGAATATTACCTTCAGAAAGATAGAATCGAAACATATGAAGGCGAAATAGAAAATCTGGAAAAACTTTCGGAAGTTCAAGAAAAAGCTTTGACAGAAATGAATGAAGGTTTCCGTGATGGCAAAAATGTTTTGCTTCATGGTGTAACCAGTTCAGGGAAAACGCATTTGTATCTGGAAAAAATAGAAGAAACCATTGCCAACGGAAAAAATGTGTTGTTTCTACTTCCAGAGATTGCTTTAACGAAACAAATTACCCAAAGATTAGAAAAAAAATACGGAAAACAACTCGGTTTTTATCATCAAAAACTCACGGATTTCGAAAAAGTAGAAGTTTGGCGAAAAGTGAAGAATAATGAGATTAAAATCCTCATCGGAACCAGAAGTTCGTTGTTTCTTCCGTTTCAGAATTTAGGCTTAATCATCATTGATGAAGAGCACGATTCCGCTTACAAACCTCGTGAAGTAAAACCTTTTTTTAATGCAAAAGATGCCGCTTTGGTTTTGGCAAATTATTATCAAGCAAAAGCGATTTTGGGCTCTGCAACACCTTCCGTAGAAAGTTATTACGCCGCCAAAAATGGTAAGTTAAAATACGTTTTTTTAGGAGAAAGATTTGGAGAAGTGGCTTTGCCAAAATATGAAATCATCAATTTCAAAGAAGCGCAAGAATCGAAACTTTCAGTAGGTCATTTTTCTCAGTATTTAATTGATAAAATTTCTGAAAATTTAGAACATAAAAAGCAAACCATCATTCTGCACAACAGAAGAGGTTACGCAAACGTGGTAGAATGCGAAAGTTGCGGTCATGTTACCTATTGCAGCAATTGTGATGTGGTGATGACCTATCATAAATCTACCAATGAGCTGAAATGCCATTATTGTGGTCACAAAGCGCAAAAACCTAAAATCTGTCCGAAATGTCAAAGTACGAATCTCAATACTCGTGGAATTGGCATTGAACAGATAGAAGAAGAAACGCAGAAAATATTTAAAGAAGCTCAAGTAGAGAGAATGGACGTAGACAGCATGCGTAAGAAATTTGCCTACGAAAAACTCTACGAAAAAATAGAATCTGGCGAAACCGAAATTGTGGTAGGAACGCAAATGATTTCTAAAGGTTTGGATTTTGATAATATAGAATTAGTGGCGATTCCAAAAGCAGATGCACTGTTGTATGTTCAGGATTTCAGAGCAGAAGAAAGAGCTTATCAGTTAATTACGCAAGTTTCGGGAAGAGCGGGTAGAAACTCTGGGAAAGGTAAAATTTATATCCAAACTTATAATCCTCATCATCCGCTTTTTGAACTGATTAAAGAAGAAAATTCCACTAAAATATATGAACATTTTCTCAAAGAAAGAGAACAATTTTTGTATCCACCTTTTGTGAAATTGGTTCTAGTAGAACTCAAACACCGAAAAGAAGAAAAATTGCAGAGAGCATCTCAGTTTTTAAGTTCGGTTTTGCAAAAATATTTGCCTTTGCCATGTATTTTAGGGCCAGAAAAAGCACCGATTGGTAAAATAAATCTCTTGTATCAGTATCAGATTTTGCTCAAATTACCAAGAGGCAAAAAGTACCAAGAATACAAAGATTATGTACTGAAATCTCTAGAAGAATTCGAAGAAATTACCGCTTATAAAAGCATCAAAATAGATATGTTTGTTGATTTTTAACAAATTTTAACAATTCTTGGGACAGTTTTAGCTATGCTAAAAGAATAGAAAATGGCAATAATTTATAAATTTGTCCCGTTAGAATATTGAAAATCTGATTATTATAAAGTCTAAAATGAGAGAATTGAAAAGAATAGCTATAGCTGCAACTGTGCTTTTACAAACCGCAGTTATTGCCCAAACTTCATCAGTTTCTTCTAATATTTATACCGAAAAAAGTGGAATAGGAAGTGCTGGAATAGAAAAACCTGTGCTTTCTCCTAAAGAACAGTTAGAAGAAAATATAGAAAAAATGAAAAAAGACCCTCTTTTGCGCAATGCAACTTGGGGTTTTGTAGTCTACGATACCAAAAAGAAAGAAGTCATCACCGGTTATAATGAAGACAAACCTTTGATTCCGGCTTCTACTACTAAATTGCTTTCCACCGATGCTTCTATGTCGCTTTTGGGAGGAAGATTTAAATGGATTACTCAATTAGAATACTCTGGAACCATTGATGAAACGGGAACGCTTAACGGAAATCTTTTTGTGATTGGCAGTGGTGATCCTTCTATGGGAACAGGAAAAGCAGGAGCGTGGTCTTATTCTAAAATCATCAGCGATTATTTAGCTAAAATTTCTGAAGCGGGAATTAAGAAAATTAATGGAGATATTGTAGTGCAAACTGCTGTTTTTCAAGATGTAAGATTAGAATTGCCCGAAAAAATAGTTTGGTTAGAGCACAACAATTACTATCTTCCTGTAGGGAATACCAATAACATCAACCCAAAAAACGAGAGAATTGCCGTAAAAGCAAAATCTGTTTTTGACACGTCAAAAAGATATTTTTACGTTTCTCCTTACATGCACAAAATGGCTTTCACCGAAAAATTTGAAGCCAATAATTTAATTACCACAATTCCTGCAGCTCCAGCGTTATTAGCCAATAATCTTAGAGCGAGTTTGATTAAAAATAGAATTCCTATTTCTGGAAAAGTCATTAATAGAGTAACTGACCCAAATCCTGAAGAAAGACAGTTTTTAGCGAAATATTCTTCGCCTACAATGGTGGATATTATTTATTTTACCAATCAAAAAAGTGATAATGCTTTAGCTGAATCTCTTTTGAAAACGGTAGGTTTTTACAAAACAGGAAATGTTTCTCTAGAATCGGGACGAGAAACTATCGTGAGACATTTAGAAGAAAAAAGATATGATTTTGATGGCTTAGTTTTAGCGGATGGAAGTGGTTTGTCGAGAGCAAATAAAGTAAAACCTATTTCTCAGGTGAAGTTTTTGGCAGATGTGATGAAAGAGAAATATTATGACGATTTCCTTAAATCTTTGCCGATTGCTGGAGAAACAGGAACGCTGAGAAGAATGTTTAAATCTGGTAATAATTACGGTCAAATTTTTGCCAAAACAGGAACACTTAATGGGGTAAAATGTCTTGCAGGTTACATTAAAACAAGAGACGGAAGAATTCTTTCTTTTTCATTGTTAATCAATGGTTATTTAGGTTCTGTAGACCAAATAAAAGCCAGAATGGAACAATTGCTGGAACCTGTGATAGATTTGTAGTAAATATGAAGATTTTTCCCATCCTTTAGGATTAGAGGAAATGAAAAATCTTATAATTTCAAAGAAACCAACACTTAGAATATATCGACAAAGCCTTCTTTTATGAGGGCTTTTTTTATTACATTTGTGAAAATCAAAAAATCTAAAAAATGATTTCAGAAAAATACCTTAAACACTTACAAAACGAGCTAGAAAATATCGAAAACGACGGATTGTACAAGCGTGAAAGAATCATTACTTCACAACAATCTGCAGAAATTGTAGCCAATGGAAAATCATTATTGAATTTCTGTGCCAATAATTATTTGGGACTTTCTAATCACCCAGAAGTGATGAAAGCATCTCAAGATATGATTGCTTCTCATGGTTACGGAATGTCATCGGTACGTTTTATCTGCGGAACTCAGGATATTCATAAAGAATTAGAAGCGAAAATTTCTGAATTTTTAGGAACCGAAGATACCATTTTGTACGCAGCAGCTTTTGATGCAAATGGTGGGGTATTTGAACCGCTTTTTACCGAAGAAGATGCGATTATTTCAGACGAGTTGAATCATGCTTCTATTATTGATGGGGTTCGTCTTTGTAAAGCAGCGAGATACAGATATAAAAATAATAACATGGAAGATTTAGAAGCACAACTCATTGAAGCTTCTAAACAAAATCACCGTTTCAAAATCATCGTAACAGATGGAGTTTTCTCAATGGACGGAATCGTGGCCGATTTAAAAGGTGTATGCGATTTAGCAGAAAAATATGATGCGCTGGTAATGGTTGATGATTCTCACGCAACAGGTTTCATTGGTAAAACAGGTCGTGGAACGCATGAAGCCAATGAAGTGATGGGAAGAGTAGATATTATTACTTCTACCTTAGGAAAAGCTTTGGGTGGCGCTCTTGGTGGTTTTACTTCTGGGAAAAAGGAAATTATCGATATGCTTCGTCAGCGTTCGCGTCCGTATTTATTTTCAAATTCTCTGGCTCCAGGAATTGTAGGAGCGGCTCTTAAAGTTCTAGAAATGATTTCTAAAGACACTTCACTTCGTGATAAAGTCATGGAAAACGCAGAATATTTCCGTACGGAAATGAAAGCCAAAGGTTTTGATATTCCTGATGGTGATGCTGCGATTGTTCCGGTAATGTTATATGATGCTAAATTGGCCCAAACTTTTGCAGAAAAAATGATGGAAAACGGCGTTTATGTCATTGGTTTCTTCTACCCAGTAGTTCCGAAAGGAAAAGCCAGAATTAGAGTTCAGCTTTCTGCGGGACATTCTCGTGAACATTTGGATAAAGCAATTGCTGCTTTCGAAAAAGTAGGAAAAGAGTTAGGCGTTATTTCTTAAAAATTTAGATTCTTTAAGAAAGTTGCGGAGCAACGAACGATATATAAGCATCGGAATTCATTCTGATGTAAAATATAAAAATCAATGAAAGCGGACTTTAGTCCGCTTTTTTGTTTTAAAAAATTCTTTGGCTTTAGTCGAAGTTTAAAGATTTCTCTCGCAGATTGAACAGATTTTGCAGATTATTATTAGCTGCTTAATTTGCTAAATTTGAAAGAGTCTTTAATATTTTACCGTTCCGTAGGAACGTAATGTGTGTAGAAAATCAGAAACAATAAAATGCGTTCCGTAAGAACGCTATGTTTTTCTATAGTCCGCTTTTTTGTTTTGAAAATTCCTTTGGCTTTAGCCTAAACTTAAATTTTTCTCTTGCTGATTTAACCGATTTAACAGATGATTAAAAATAAAATCTGCTTAATCTGCACAATCTGCGAGAGTTTTTTACTATTTAAAAAAGAGAAGTTTATCAATAGAATTGGAGTTTAAAAAATCCGCTTTTTTTAGTCTCTTTTATTAGGATTGATGGGCTTTTCTTTGGTGATGACCATTCCGCGAATATAGTTTCGGTCTTGGTAAATCCAAACGCTTAAAAATTGAATATCAGGATTCTTTTCCGTTTTTGTGTTGAAAACATATAATTCCACAGGATCTGAAGTCAATGAAATTTTATAGAAATAAGCAGAATTAAAATCTTGCAATTCTATTTTTCCTAAATCGGTTTCGTTTTTTTGACAGATATAACTTAACTTATCATCTAAAAACATCTCAAATTTCTTCGCAACATTAAATCTCTCAAAAGAAGTATAGTTTTTATTCTCACATTTATTGAGAAATTCTTGAATGAAATTTTTGGCAATGGTTTGTCTTTCTGTATTGATGTTTTTATCTGAAATTTTCTTGTAAAAACTTTGTGCTGAAAGCAAAGAACTGAAAAATAAGGCAATAATGATGAGGCTTTTCATGGTGTAAGTTTCTCCAAAACTAATATTTTTTAACGAAATAAAATAATATTTGAACAGAATTTCCCTATTTTCGCCAACTCATAACTCATACTTCATCACTTATAACTTAATAAAAATGTTCAGCAAAGAAGAAGCTGCTAAAATAAAAAAGGAATTTTGGACCAGTTTCGGGAAGTCGTTTCCGAGAAAATGGATTTTGTATGATACTAAAATCAAAGATTTTGCTTTTAAATTCTATTGTGACAACAAAAAAGCTGAGGTTTCTATAGACATCGAAATGAAAGATGAAATCTTCCGAAATGTTTATTACGAGAAGCTTTGGTCTCTCGAAGGAATTTTAGAAGATGAACTGAAATGCGAGGTGTATAAAGACGAATTCTACACCTTAGAAAACGGAAAAGTGATTTCCAGATTTTGGGTAGAAAAACATAGCGTTTCCATCTACAATAAAAACACTTGGCGAGAAATTTTCGAATTCTTTGTCGAAAAAATGACCGCTTTTGAAATGGTGTATTATGAATATGAGGAGTTTATAAAAGATGTGTAAACTGTAAAGTCGTGAAGTCGTGAAGCTGTTAAATTGTAGAAAAAAATACAATTTTACGATTTTACAACTTTACGACTTTACAAATCCTCAATGATTAATCAAATTTCTTCTTTCTCAACCAGAAGAAAATTCCACCGAGAAGTCCTAAAATTGCCAAAGGTGTCAATAAATTAAACCATTGCCAGTTTGTTTTTTCTTCGTCTATTCTTCTTCTGTCAAGCAAGCGGGATTCTATATTTCTGTTTCTGAGTTCTATGAGATTAGAATCATCGAGAAGCCAATCTAAGCAGTTTCTCAAAAATTGTTCGTTTCCGTAGAGTTGGTCGGTTAATAAATCTGCTCCTAAAGGTAAGTTTTGACCTTTCATTATTTGATTTCGGCCAATATCACCATCAGAAATAACAATCATTTTATTTTTTCCAGCAACTTCATTTTTAAAATTAGGGAAACCGTTTTTCTCACTTCTATTCGCATAAGCAGAGGTAAATTTACCTTCTAAGCTCACCGCAAAAATCTTAGGTGTAGTAGGTTTTTCCATAACAGAAAGACTGTCAAGATTTGCCATTTCTGAGAGCTCCACATAATTAGGAACCGATTTGGCAGTAGTTCTTTCACTTGATTCGTAAAGCACTTGAGTTTTGATATTTTTTCTTCCCAATGTATCAATAGCAGTCGGGAATTCAAATTTTACAGGATTGATATTTTTGGTAATCGGATTATTATTTTCATTAATTCCCAAAGGAAAATAAGGCCAAATTAAATTGGTGTATTGAGGATTTCCTGCCACTTCGCCAACTTGAAGTCTAATCAAAGCAGATTTTTGGAAATCTTTAATCAATGGCGCATTGATTCTCACGCCGTAATTAAAGAAAAAATCAGTCATGTTGATGTCGATAGGATACGCCATGAGTTTTTTCTTGGTCATCAAAGTATCCATTTCTGCATTGACGGCGTCAATCATCCAAAGTGTTTTTCCACCGTTCATAATGTATTGGTCTAGAATCACTTTTTCACCATCAGTAAAGGCTTTTCTAGGCTTTGCAATCACCAAAGCATCCATTCTTTCTAAATTCGGAAGATCTTCTAAAGTCAACTCTTTTTTGTTTACAGCAATTACAGGACCAGCATTGTAATTTTCGAGCGTCATGTCCATAAAACTACGGAATTCATCTACTCTTAATTCATCTTGATTCACCAAAACACCTACGTTTTTCTTTTGGTCTGCCACCAAAGATTTAATGGTAAAAGCAAAGTTAAATTCCAGATTTTCAATAGATTTGGTTAACTGTTCCGCTGCATCTATTCCCATTTGATTGGTAATGAGTGAAATAGAAGTTCCGTAACCTTTATATTTGAGGGCTGCATAAGGAAAAAGTACGATTTGAGAGACTTTTCCGTCTTTCATATCGGGTAACATAGAAGGTTGCATTCCCATTGCTTGAAGCGTGTCTTGAGACATTTTGGTAGCGATAGGATCGATGAATTTATAGTCTATTTTCGGGTTTATTTTTCTAAATTCTTCTAAAATGAACTTGGTTTCGTTTTGCAATTGCTTGAAACTTGCAGGGAAATCTCCTTCCAAAAAAACTTCTACTGTAAGTGGTTCTTTTACAGATTTTAAAGTTTCTACAGTAGCATCAGAAAGCGTGTAACGTTTTTCTTTCGTTAAATCAAAACGATGAGAAAATATGCCGAAAATTCCTAGTAAAAGGAAGATTGCAACTGCAATTTTAATGATATTATTTTTATTAAGTGATTTCAAATCTTTATTCATTTTATTTTGAAACTATTATTTTAAATTTTGCAACTCTGTTATGGTCAAAAATGATTTCTATATAATTTAATTTTTCGTTATCAGTAGTGATATCAAACGAAAAAGTATTTTGTACTTGTTGATAATTAATAAATTTTTGTTTTTCTATAGCTTTTTTATCCAATTCTCTTTTTCCTTTTATGGTTTTCCAAATACTTGGATTTTTATAAAGATTGGTGTTAACTTGAATTTTATCTACAAGTTCGTCATACATAAATTCAAATTTTATTTTTTCTCCTTTTTTTACATTAACGATTCCTGATTCTGGTTTTGAAAATCTTAAATTTGGCATTTGAGATGCTTCAATAAAAGGCTGATTTTTATAATATTCTATAGAAATTCCAGTATCATTCATCCAATTTCTATCTTTTGGAAAGTGATTTCTAAAAAAATCTTTATTTTCAGTTAACCAATAGTAATCATTATAATCTTTGACAAAACTATCAAGTTTTCCTTTTTTATTTTTAGTGCAGTAACCTGAAGCCCAAGTTGCATCTACATTATAATATTCGTTATCAATTCTAATAACATTCCAAGCGTGGTCTTGAATTCCCATGTTTCCTATTTGATATGGAGAATTTTTGATGTAACCCTCTACAATTGAACAATTGAGATTGGCCATATCACACATTCGCTTGAATAACTTGGAATAGCCATCACAAATTGCAATTTTTTTACTTAAAACTCTATCAATAATCTCATTATTTAATTGCGCCAACTTCTTTTCACAATCTTCTTTTCCTTTGCATTTTATCTTAACTGGTTTTCGGTGTTGGTTATATGTTTTATAATCGTAACCAATATTATGGGTAATCCAAATGAAAATGGCTCTATATTTTTCTTCTTCTGTTTTACAATTTGTGGTCAAACGATTCACCAATTCGGGTAAATTATCTTCATATTTAATCATTTTTGCTAAAGAATCAAGGTCTTTAAAGTTTTGATTTTCTTTAGTTTGAGAAAAAGAAATCAAACCAACAAGTGTAAAAATGAATATGAAAAACCTTTTACTCATTATTTCTTCTTCCCTACAAAATATTTCGCCAAAAACAAACTCAATCCAATCACCAATAAGAAGTAAAATACATCTTGTGTATCAATTAAGCCTCTTGTAAAGGCAATGAAGTGATGATAAAAACCAAGATTTTGAAGCAAATAATCAGCACCTCCCAATAATTTGAAATTGGCCAATTGTTCTATTCCAAAGTATAAGATGAAATTCAAGAAAACACCCAATAAATAAGCCATAATTTGATTCGTGGAAAGTGAACTTGCCAAAATCCCAACCGCAGAAAATGCAGCAATGAGAAGAATAATTCCGAAATAGCTTCCTAATGTTGCTCCGAGGTCTAAATTTCCTGCGGGAACGCCTAAAACGTAAACGGAGTAGAGGTAAACCAATGAAGGAAGTAAACATAAAATCCCTACCAGAAATACGGCAAAAAACTTCCCAGAAACGATTTCAGAAATGCTTAATGGTTGAGAAAAAAGCCATTGCAATGTTCCGTTTTGTTGTTCTTCAGCAAAAGATTTCATGGCTAATGCAGGAATAATGAACAAAAACAACCACGGCGAAAGCGTGAAAAAGCTTTGCAAACTGGCAGTTCCAATTTCTAAAATATTGAAATCATTCTCGAAAAAAAATAAAAATAAAGCAGAAATCAAAGAAAATGCACCGATTATAATCCATGCACTCCAATTCCCGAAATAACTCCAAAGTTCTTTTTTTAGTATAGCAATCATACTTTTATCAATTTTTGCTTCGCAAGTCAATTTATTTTATAGTGAATTGCTTTGCGTTAATTTTTTAATTCACTTTTCACAGCGTAGCGAATTTAGTATTCACTTTTTTTCTTATTCACCAATTTTACCGTCATCATAATCACAAACACAATAACGAAAAATCCTGTAATTAATTGCCACCAATTTTCAATGGTCAAAGATTTTAAAATTACTGTGAAAACCACTAAAAATAGAAGAAATGTTGCAATTTCATTGGCTTGTCTTAATTTGAGATTGGCGGTTTTTAGTTCACCGTTTTGTAGGTTTTTTATTTCTAATACTTTTTTCCAAGACCAATAATGGTAGATGAAAAGTCCTATGAGAAAGGCTATTTTCAACTGAAACCAAGACATTTGTAAAAGTGTAGGGTTCATTAAAATTAAAATTGTTCCAAAAATGGTCATCAAAACAAACGCAGGAACCGTGATAATGTTCCATAATCTTCTTGCCATAAATACATATTGCTCACGTAGAATTTCCTTTTTAGGACTTTCGAAAGCATCAGTGTCTTTGTAATACACAAATATTCTTACGAGATAAAAAATTCCCGCAAAATAACTCACCATAAAGATGATATGCAGCGCTTTTATGATTAAATAAGTCATGGTAATTTACGATTTACGATTTATGATTTACGATTTATAATTTATCTAACATCTAACATCCAACTTCTAACTTTTCTTGCCTTTCAGCACATGATTCTTGGCTCTTATTTTTACTCAAACTGTATATACACCTTATCACCCACTTTTAAACCAAAAAGTGAATTGGCGCCATTGTTTTTTGTGCCTTTATAAATGGTGATTTCTAATAAATCTTGACCATTAAAAAGAGCAGAAGCTTTGCCATGGTATTCGTTTTCTTTTTCCCAATCGTTGACGATATCTGTGTATTTACGGTTGATGTTTTTCAGTAAAATATTTCGAATGTTAATCTCAAAATTATTGAAATTCACCATTGTTTTATCAAAAATTAATTTGCTGATATTGGTTACGCAATTCCCGAAATTATCAATGTACATCACCTCGCCAATCAGCATTTTTTCAGGTTCATTGAAGTAAGGTTTTGCAAAAGTAGTACACTTGTATTGCTTAATTTTTCTGCCGATGAGTTCTGGCAAACCACCTTTGGTCAAATGCGCAGCAACGGGAACGAAAATATCTACACTGGCAAATTTCACTTCGTCGTCAAAACGATTATTGATGGTGATTTCATAAATGGCTTCCGGTTTTTGGTCAAAAAAAGTGAGGCTCATCAATCCATTGTCAGCAGTAATGAAATAATGCCCATCCATTTTTACCAAAAGATTTTTTCGGTCTTTGTGAAAAAAACTGTCCACGGAAACAATATGTACACTCTCTTTAGGAAAATGCGCATAAGCATTTCTAAGAATATAAGCGGTTTGGATGAGATTATACGGTCCAATTTCATGGGTAATATCAATAATTCTAGCATCTGGATTAAGCTGGAGAATGCTGCCTTTAATGGCTGAAACTCTGTGGTCTAGATTTCCATAATCTGATGTAAGGGTAATTATTGGCATTTTTAATAGTAAAAATTTGAAAAAACAAAGATATTGCTTATTTTTGGTAAGATAAAATTTTTAAAAATATAAACAATTTGTACGAAATCACTTACGAACTCACAGGAATAGACACTAAAACGTTTTATGGTGTTAACAATCAATATTTTAATTTATTGAAATCTTCTTTTCCTACGCTGAAAATCACTGGGAGAGATAATTTTATTTTTGCAATGGGAAATCAAGAAACACTAGATGTACTCCAGCAAAAATTAGATGATATTGTGAGTTATATTTCCACCAATAATTCTATTGGACTTAAAGATTTAGAAAACATTCTCAAAATAAAAAGTGAGGAGGAGAAACAATTGGTTTTTGACCAAGATATCATTGTAAAGGGTGTTAATGGTAAAGTCATCAAAGCGAAAACCACCAACCTTAAAAAATTGGTCAAAGAAAGCGAAAAGAAAGACATGGTTTTTGCCATCGGTCCTGCAGGAACAGGGAAAACTTATACCAGTGTAGCATTGGCAGTGAGAGCATTGAGAGATAAAGAAGTCAAAAGAATTATTTTAACCAGACCTGCAGTAGAAGCAGGGGAGAGTTTAGGATTTTTACCAGGCGACTTGAAAGAAAAACTCGATCCTTATTTACAACCGTTGTATGATGCGTTGAGAGATATGATTCCTCACGAAAAATTAGAAGGTTTTATCGAGCGCAAAGTGATAGAAGTAGCTCCACTAGCTTTTATGAGAGGGAGAACGTTAGATGAAGCTTTTGTCATTCTAGATGAAGCGCAGAATACCACACATTCTCAAATGAAAATGTTTCTGACGAGAATGGGAATGAATGCTAAATTCATTATCACTGGAGATCCAAGTCAGGTAGATTTACCGCCAAAACAACATTCTGGGCTAAAAGAAGCGATGAGAATTCTAAAAGGAGTTCATGAAATAGGTTTTGTACATCTTACCGAAGAAGATGTGGTAAGACACCCAGTAGTGAAAAAAATTATCTTGGCTTACAACGCCGAAGAAAAAAGACAAAGAGAAGAATAAACTAAAAAATCCTGAGAATTTCTCAGGATTTTTTTATTAAATATTTTTTAAGACTATTTCCCGAAAAGGTTGCCGCCCATTCCTGGCATATTAGGCATTCCTTTACTCATCATTTGCATGAGTTGTTTTCCTTGAGGACCTTGCATCATCTTCATCATTTTGCCCATCTGTTCGAATTGTTTCATCAGTGCATTTACATCTTCTAATTTTCTTCCCGCACCTTTAGCAATTCTCTTTTTACGGTTCATATCAATCACAGAAGGTCTTCTTCTTTCTTCTGGAGTCATAGAATAAATAATGGCTTCTATGTGTTTGAAAGCGTCATCATTAATGTCTATATCTTTTATCGCTTTTCCTACACCTGGTAACATTCCCATCAAGTCCTTCATGTTACCCATTTTTTTGATTTGGTTAATCTGCGTTAAGAAATCATCAAAACCAAATTCATTTTTAGCGATTTTTTTATGAAGCTTTTTAGCTTCTTCTTCGTCAAATTGTTCTTGAGCTCTTTCTACTAAGGAAACTACGTCTCCCATTCCTAGAATTCTGTCTGCCATTCTTTCTGGGTAGAATAGGTCTAGAGCTTCCATTTTTTCGCCAGTAGAAATAAACTTAATAGGCTTATGAACTACCGAGCGAACTGTAAGCGCAGCACCACCTCTGGTATCACCATCTAATTTGGTTAGAACTACACCGTTATAATCTAAGACGTGGTTAAAGGCAAGAGCTGTATTTACCGCATCTTGTCCCGTCATAGCATCTACTACGAAAAGGGTTTCTGTAGGTTTTACGGCTTGGTGAACGTTTCTGATTTCGTTCATCATGGCTTCATCTATCGCAAGACGACCTGCAGTATCTATAATCACTACATCATGCTTGTTTTCTTTAGCAAACTGAATAGCGTTTTGAGAAATTTCTACAGGATTTTTATTTTCGATTTCTTTGTAGATGGTTACGCCTACTTGGTCTGCAAGAACCGTTAACTGGTCTATTGCAGCAGGTCTGTAAACGTCACAAGCAACCAATAAAGGGTTTTTGCTTCTTTTTTGTTTTAAATAGTTGGCTAGTTTTCCAGAAAAAGTAGTTTTACCAGAACCTTGTAAACCAGCAATTAAAATAATGGTAGGCTTGTCAGAAAGATTGATGCCTTCTTGAGTAGTCCCCATCAATTCTACCAATTCATCATGTACAATCTTGGTCATCAATTGCCCTGGAGTAATAGACGTAAGCACGTTTTGTCCCAGTGCTTTGTCTTGAACTCTTTTGGTAAGGTCTTTGGCTACTTTGTAATTAACATCGGCATCTACTAGAGCACGGCGAATTTCTTTTACCGTCTCTGCTACGTTAATTTCTGTAATTTTTCCGCGGCCTTGAATGTTTTGTAAGGCTTTATCTAGCTTGTCCTGAAGACTATTAAACATAGTGAATGATTTTTTAAGATGTGCAAAAATAAGGAATTTTGTTGACTTGTTTCTCTAACTCCTAAAAGATTTGTAAACCAATAGAATAAAATGTATTGATTTTTACCTTTTGAAAAATCTAAATCAAGAGAAATACGTTTTTTAAAAAGAAAATCAAAAAAAAAGCGACTTCCTAAGAAGTCGCTTTCGTGTATATAGAATACCAAAAAGAGATTAAGCTAATTTCACTTGAATAGCGTTTAATCCTTTTTGTCCTTGTGTTACTTGGTACACAACTTTGTCATTTTCTTTAATTGTTCTAGTGCTTAAACCAGAAGAATGTACAAAAATGTCAGCTCCTCCGTTGTTGGGAGTAATAAATCCGAAACCTTTTGTTTCGTTGTAAAATTTTACGGTGCCTTCTTGCATAGTAATGGGTTTTAAATAGACATTTTTTACAATGTCTTGGTTAATGGATTAAGAAGCAGTAAATCTGAGTTTCTTGTTTCTTAATGGGTAATAGCGCTTTTGCGCAATGTATGGAGTAAAGAGAAATAGTTTTGAAATAGTATTCCAAAGATGATTTCTCGTTATTTTACCAATTCAATGTTGATTGCCGAAAATCCTTTAGCAGATCTTTCTTTCTCGAAAGATACTTTATGCCCTTTTTTCAGGATTTCTCTTGCATTATTTTGGTGGAAAAATACATTTTCTTTTGAGCGGTCTTCGGTGATAAAACCGTAACCTTTTTCGCTTAAGAAAGTAATGATTCCAGACTTTCTAGTTTCTTCTTCTGGAATAGGAGCAGCTCCTAATTGAATATCGTCTAGAGAAACCTCTTGTCTTTTTTCTGGCGGAGTAGTTGTAATTCTTCCGAACTCATCTACATAGGAAAACATATCTTCTAGTTCTTTTCCTTTGTTGTTATTCGCTTTACGCTCTTCACGGCGCTGTGCTTTTTCTTTTTGTTTTTGAATTTTTTTCTTAAAGTTTTCTTTTTTTGAGAAAGAATCTGCCATAAATAATGTTCTGTTTGTTTTTTAATGAATGATGAAACCAATGAATATTGGTGTATTGCGTGCTATAAGAAATCTGCTTTGTTAATAAACAGAGCGCTTATATCATAAGGATCAGGGGAACTTCGTCCAGGTTATTTTGCCTTGTTTTGCTTTCAGGGTTATGTGCATCTGTGAGGTGTTATTCTAAAAAGGAACGCTGAAAAAGCAAAAACTGAAAAAGAAATAAAAAAATATTCTAAACTGTAACAGATAGCAAAGGCAGTAACCTATTTTATAAATTATTCTACAAAGGTACACTAAATAAATGACGTGACCTAATGATGAGTTTTTGGTGGAGGATTTCACCGTGATTAGGGTTTGGGTTGAATCAAGTGGCAGTCAAAGTGCAGTTTTGTTCGGAAAAAGTACCGTTTTTCCGAAGCTGATTCGAACTTGATTCGAACAAGACTCGAAGGAAAGTGGAGAAAAGGAGAGTAAATGAGTGTTTTTTTTGGAGATAATAAGAGAGGGTGATGTCTAAATGAACAGCAACTGAGGTGCAATTATCTTGCCTTTATCCTTCAATTATCTAGGAGGATTGTAGTAAGGATGTGACAAATAAAAAAGTCCCACCGAAGCAGGACTATAGATTTTACATCTACGGCATATAGCCTTATTGTGATAAGATTAAAGATTAGAAATTTTAATCTGTTACAAATATAAAAAATTTTTTTTGTAAAAGATTATGGTTTTCCGTATTGTACAAAATTTTCTTTTTACTATTTTTATAAATTCATAAAATAAAACTAATACTTATGGCAAAAATTCTAGGATTAGACTTAGGAACGAACTCTATTGGGTGGGCTTTAATTGAAGACAATCAAAACAAAATTTTAGGATTAGGAACTAGAATATTTCCTATGGGAGTAGAGAATTTAGGAGATGGGGAAGGTGAAATTTCTAAAAATGCCAGTAGAACTGGAGTAAGGGGAGTAAGAAGACAGTTTTTCAGAAGAAGATTAAGAAAACAAATTCTTTTAAAAGCACTTTCAGAAAATAAAATGTGTCCGCTAGAAGCTTCTGATTTTCAGGAATGGAAGAGAAATAAGAGGTTTCCTATTGAAAAATTAACAACATGGTTTGCCTTAAATCCTTATGAACTACGTCAGAAAGCATTAATTGAAAAGTTGTCTTTAGAAGAAATAGGAAGAATTTTTTATCATTTAATTCAGAGAAGAGGATTTTTAAGTAACAGTAGAAAAGGCGGAAGTGATGATGGTACTATTTTTAAAGGGAATCCAAAAGAAGGAAAAATTGGAATTACTGAAACGCAAAAAAATATTGAAGATAAAACTTTAGGCACTTATTTATTTGAAATTTATCCAAAAGAAAATCAACCTTTTCAGGATGGTTTGGAACGAATTCGAAATCGATACACCACCCGTAAAATGTATGTAGATGAGTTTGAATTGATATGGAACAAACAAGCCCAATTTCATGCTGAACTTACGAATGAATTAAAAACTTTATTTGGTGGAAGAAAATTAGATGGTTACAAAGAAGATGGAATTTTATTTCATCAGAGACCTTTACGTTCGCAAAAACATTTAGTGGGGAATTGTTCTTTTGAACCTCGCAAAACAAAATGCCCTATTAGCGCTATCCCATTTGAACAATTTAGAGTTTGGCAATGGGTTAATACGGTGGAATACAACGGAAAGAAAATTTCTCAAGTGGAAAAAGAAAAAATTGTAGAGTTTCTATTTGCCAATGAAAAACCTGAATTCAAGAAAATTAGAAAAGTTATTGGTAAAGAAAGTGCTGAATTTAAATTCAATTATAAAGATGACGATAAAATTGTAGGAACTCATACCATTTCTAATCTATCAAACAAAAAGTACTTTGGTAAAAAATGGTTTGAATTTTCTGAAAAAGAACAAGAAGATATTTGGCATGTATTATATTTCTTCGATAGTAAATCTAATCTTAAAGAATACGCTATTAAGAATTGGAATTTTACAGAAGAACAGGCTGAATCTATTTCAAAATTTAATGTGAAAGATGGTTATGCAAGTCTGAGTAGAAAAGCGATTTCAAACATTTTACCATTTTTAAAACTAGGTTTTACCTATGATGTAGCTGTTGTCTTGGGCGGAATTAAAAACGTTTTCGGTTCAGATTGGGAAAAGCTATCTGATGAGAAAAGAAACTTCTTTTATGATAATGTTTATGAAATCGTTCGTTCTAAAAATAAAGGTGGATTTATTGAAATCATCAAAGATATCCTAAGAAATGATTACAATATTTCAGATAATCAACTAAGAAAATTATATCATCATTCTGCCACAATTGATGCCACAGAATTATTAGAAAAGTTACCAGTAGGTAAAGATGCAGATAAAGACATTCAAGCAATAAGAAATCCAATAGTTATTACGGCTTTGTTTGAATTGAGAAAGTTAGTGAATGAATTGATAGACGAACATGGTAAGATTGATGAAATCAAAGTAGAAATGGCTCGTGATTTAAAAATATCAAAATCACAACGTAACAAAATTCGTAAAGAACAAAAACGATTAGAAAGAGAAAACGATAGAGTAAAAGCAAGATTGTTAGAAGAAAGACAGAGAGTTACCCATGACAATATTTTACTTTATAAACTCTGGGAAGAATGTAAACATACTTGTCCATATACAGGGAAACCTATTTCTGTAACTCAATTATTTTCTGGCGAAGTTCAAATTGAACATATTCATCCTTGGAGTCGTTCTTTGAATGATAGTTTTTCTAATAAAACATTGTGCTATGCAGATGAAAACCGTAAAAAAGGGAACAAAACACCTTTTGAATTTTATGGTAGTGATGAGGCGAATTGGTCTGCAATAAAAGAAAGAGCCTTAAAACTATTCTCTGATACTAAAGAATATCCTAATGCGTATCAAAAATTTAAAAGATTTGTTCAGCAAAAATTTGATGATGATTTTTCAACAAGACAACTCAATGATACAAGATATATTAGTAAGGAAGCTAAAAACTATCTCTCTAAAATTTGTAATAAAGTAACCGTTTCACCAGGACAAGCTACTTCTAACTTGAGACATAAATGGGGATTAAATCAGATTTTAAATGATGACAATGAGAAGACGAGAGAAGACCACCGTCATCATGCTATTGATGCATTAGTAATGGCTTGTACCAAAGTTTCTTATGTTCAGGAATTATCAAAATGGAACCGCTATAATAGAGGTTATCATGTAAAAGATTTTCCTATGCCTTGGCTTACCTTCTGGAAAGATGCAGAAAAAGCGGTAAATCAAATTTTAGTTTCTCATAAAAAAGTTTCTAATGATATTACCGTTAGAACTCACACCACTGAGAAAAATGGTAAAAAACATACCAATTTAGGTGTTGCTGCTAGAGGACAATTGCATAAAGAAACCGTTTATGGAAAGAGAACATTTAACGGAGAAGAAGCATTTCATGTAAGAAAGCCTATCGAAAGTTTAGAAACAGCCAAGCAAATTGCTAAAGTAGTAGATGAATCCATAAGACTTTTAATTTTAAAAAGAGTAAATGAATTAGGAGGTTTTGTAAAAGATAAAGTGCCTGCAAATACTTTTTTTATTGTAGATGAAAACGGAGTAAAACAACCTCAAATCTTTTTACCTAATCAGAATGGCGCACCTGTTCCTATATTAAAAGTAAGAGTGAAAGAGAATATCGGTGGAGCCGAAAAATTAAAAACTAATGTAAATCAGTGGGTAAATCCTAGAAATAACCATCACGTATTAATTTACAAAGATGAGCAAGGAAATTTAAAAGAAGAAGTGGTAACATTTTGGACGGTTGTAGAACGCAAAAGAACAGGACAGTCTGTGTATCAACTACCTCTTGATGGAAAAGAAATGGTCACTACTTTGCATATCAATGATATGTTTTTATTAGGTTTAAGCGAAGATGAAATCAATTGGGAAAACCCAGATTATAAAGTTTTAAAAGAGCATTTGTATAGAGTGCAGAAATTTACATCGGGTGATTATTATTTTAGAAAAGCACTAACATCATCAATACAAAATCCTGAAGAAAAACAACAAATAAATAGTTTTGGTTTTGGTAAAAATGGTTGGTCAACACATAATCCAATAAAAGTAAAAATTTCAGTTTCAGGAAAGATTATTCCATTTTAACTAATTTCGTATAAAGTTCTTTGACATTACGGATAATCATAAGCAACCAAACCACAACGGAGTTTCGGCGATAGCTCACTCTGTTGTGGTTTGATTAAAGATTAGAATTAACGATATTTTGCGTGAAAAAGCGAGATGGAAAGAAAATGTTGTGGTTTGATTAAAGATTAGAATTAACGATATTATAAAAAGCATTGAACATTTAACGTATGAAGTTGTGGTTTGATTAAAGATTAGAATTAACGATATTAGTGATAAGAAAATAGCAATCGCACAAGCCGTTGTGGTTTGATTAAAGATTAGAATTAACGATATTTACCATTCCAAATAGATATGTTGATAACCTGTTGTGGTTTGATTAAAGATTAGAATTAACGATATTGCACAAACAAATCTTCTTATTACATAGGATGTTGTGGTTTGATTAAAGATTAGAATTAACGATATTTATATGAGTACAGGATTAGGAGATACAGTGTTGTGGTTTGATTAAAGATTAGAATTAACGATATTAGATTGCCTCAAGGCTTCTGTTATGAGTATGTTGTGGTTTGATTAAAGATTAGAATTAACGATATTAAAACAATTTACACAAAATTAGCCGAACTTGTTGTGGTTTGATTAAAGATTAGAATTAACGATATTAATTAGAACAAATAAAAGAATTTTTGTAATGTTGTGGTTTGATTAAAGATTAGAATTAACGATATTTGAAATATCTATTGGCACATCATTGTCATCGTTGTGGTTTGATTAAAGATTAGAATTAACGATATTGCTCCGAAATTAAAGCCACAGATTAAGACTGTTGTGGTTTGATTAAAGATTAGAATTAACGATATTCGCAACAGATTGTAATGCTTTGCCAGTTGCGTTGTGGTTTGATTAAAGATTAGAATTAACGATATTCTGCGACCCGTCAATACTATCACAAATTTAGTTGTGGTTTGATTAAAGATTAGAATTAACGATATTACTCCGTCAGAAGTATAAATGCTTTCAACTGTTGTGGTTTGATTAAAGATTAGAATTAACGATATTAAATTAGAAAATGATTACGATAAATACGTAGTTGTGGTTTGATTAAAGATTAGAATTAACGATATTGTTTCTAAATTCGGTGTACCAGCGTCAAGGGTTGTGGTTTGATTAAAGATTAGAATTAACGATATTCAAGTAGTAAGTTCCATCAAAGTTCCTATGTTGTGGTTTGATTAAAGATTAGAATTAACGATATTTAACTCAAAGAAATGGATGCATTAACAATTGTTGTGGTTTGATTAAAGATTAGAATTAACGATATTAGTTGGCTCTCTACCTTCTAATAATCAATAGGTTAATGATGAAATATCGTGTATAAAAATGCTTCTTTTTTGCCTTGATACAGCAAGATTGAAGCATTTTTTGGTTTCTAATGTTGTGGTTTACAAACACCAATTAATTATTTTTTTATAGGAGTGTTTGTGAATGTCCCTTTGGTCGATTTGATTAAAGATTAGAAACCGAGGAACGAGGTTCGACGAAGTCAAAAAACGATATTAGTTGGCTCTCTACCTTCTAATAATCAATGAATTAATAATGAAATATCGTACATAAGAATGCTTCTTTTTTGCCTTGATACAGCAAGATTGAAGCATTTTTTGGTTTCTACGTGTTGAATTTTTAGTTTTTAATAATCAATAGGAACGGGCTTTAGCTCGTTTTGAAAATTAAAAGATCTAATGGCTTTAGCCAAAAGTTAAAAGATAAATTTTTTCTCTAAAATAGTTCTAGTTGTACTGGCTGAGGTGATTTTGGTACTTCGGATTTTCCCCAGAAATTAATGATATTTCCGTATTGTTTATCGGTAATGCGCAGAATGCTTACTTTACCTAATGGTGGTAAGAGTTTATTAATTCTTTTTTCGTGTACATCTGCACTTTCGCTACTTGCACAGTGTCTTACATATACAGAATATTGCATCATGCTATATCCATCTTTTAGCAGGTTATTTCTAAATCCAGAAGCGTTTTTTCTGTCTTTAGGAGTTTCGGTAGGTAAGTCAAAGAATACAAATAGCCACATAATTCGGTATCCGTTTAGTTCCATAATTTGGGATATTTTATTTTTTTTCGCTCGCCAGTGAAGCATTGCTGTAGAGAACTTGCTGTTTTTTGTAAGCCTACCATCATCGGACTTTTTTCATCTTCGAAATAGAGTGTTCTGGTTAAGATTTGTAGAAGTTCAGCCTTTAGCTTGGTATTGAGTTCTTCCTCATCATATTGGTTAATGATTTCAAAAACTTTTTCGTCTACCATAGGTCGAAATGGTTCCATAATGTCATCTGCCAAAGCAAAAGCATTGTATTTGCTTTTATGATGAATTCCTAAGGTATTGAGTAGTCCGCTTCCAGAGAGTGCTCTAGCTGTAGCAGCTCTTAGAATAGCATAGCCGTAGTTTAAGAAATTATTAGGATAATCTCCGAAACGTTCTCTTTTAAATTTTTTAAAAGTGCTGTTTTCAAAGAACGCTTTCCAGTAAATATTGGCAGCTGTAGCTTCCATATTAGAAGTGTCTCCGCTCAATACTTTGGAAGCGATGAAGTCAAAAGAATTTTTTTCTCCTGTTATTTTTTCTAAAAGAATTCCTTGGTTGGTAATTTTTTCTATGATGGTTTGTTGCCACAGTTGTTTTTTTAATGGAACACTGGCTTCAATTTGGTTTTTGAAAATTTCTTGTTGAATGTGGTGGCTATTCAGGTTAAGAAACATCCCATTAGGAAGATGGTTTTTACCACAAATAATAATGGCGGTATTATTTTCTACCAAAAGATTCATTGCTGGCATACTCAGAAAAATTTCTGGATGGTCTATTACCAAGAATCCTATTTCTTCTATTGGGATGGTGGTTTCTCTTATTTCTGATTTTATAAGAAGTTGTAGATTTCTGGTAGAGAGTGACGCTTTATTTTCTAAAAGGATGGTTTTTTTAATCATGGCAAATTTTTATAATAAATTTACGAAGATTAGTCCAATTAAAATTATGGTTTTCCGTAATGGCAGATTCCTATAAAATAAGCTTCCCCTGTAAGAAAAAATCATTCACAAAGCTTGTAAAAACTACAATTCCCAAAATAATTTCCCCACCTACTTGATCTGCTGTATCTTTGTAGAAAATACTGAAATTGAATCTTAGAAAATTAGTTGATAAGCAGAATGTTTTCTTGTTGCTCTTGCTGGTGATGGTTTTGGCGGGAAAACTCATTCCTTACCAAGAATCTTATAACAGAATTTTTAACTTAGAACAATTCATCGATTGGGGAATTGCGGGAATTTTCCTTTTATATGGGCTAAAACTCAACCTGAAAGATGTTCTGAAAGATGTTTCCAATTGGAAGTTGCACCTTTTGGTTCAGGCGGGAACCTTCATTCTATTTCCAGCATTGGTATTGGTTTTTTATCCAATTTTTAAAGATTCGCCGTACTTCCAAAGTTGGCTTTCCGTATATTTTTTAGCGTGTTTGCCTTCTACCGTTTCTTCATCGGTAGTGATGGTGTCTATTGCCAAAGGAAATGTGACTTCGGCTATTTTTAATGCCTCTATTTCTGGACTTATTGGCATTGTGATGACGCCTTTATTGATGGGGTTTTTCTTAAATGCTCAAGCTGCCGAAAACCATCAAGCAGAGATTATCCAACAATTATTACTCAAAGTGCTTTTGCCGATTATCTTGGGAATTCTGCTCAATCCAATATTTAAAAATTGGGTAAAGAAATACAGTAAAATCATTGCAGAATTTGACCGTCTCATTATTTTACTCATCGTTTACGAAAGCTTTTCTAAAGCATTTATCGAGAATATTTTTTCTACCGTTCCTTTATTGGTTTTTGTAGTGATTACACTTGCGGCAGTAGCGCTTTTTTTTATTGTATATGAGATTTTAAAACGCATTTCACTTCGATTGGGTTTCAGCAGGGAAGATGTGATTACAACGACTTTTTGTGGCTCCAAAAAATCTTTGGTTCATGGCAGTTTATTCGTGATGATTCTAGGAATCCCAGAAGAACAAAAAGTTCTTTTCCTATTGCCCATCATGATTTACCATAGTTTTCAACTGTTCTATGTAAGTGCTCTCGCCAACAAAATCGCAAAAAGCAAAATTTAAAACCAATAAACAATTTATAATACGAAATAACACCATTAAAAAACTAAAATTCATAACCACCATAACCATTATAACCCTCATAACCATTATAACCACCATACCCTCTATAACTTTATAACATTCCTTAAATTCCCTCATTTTCAAATTTTCAAATTTTCTTTTATTAACTTTTCTTAAAAAGCTTCTTTCAATGTTAAATCCTCAATCTCCCAAAGATGAGAGTTTTAGATGTTTTCACTCTTTTACTTTTAATGTTTTGGCAAAATAACATTCATTTTTGATTAAAATTTGGTTGACGAATAATTTAAAGAATGTTAAAAGCTTGTTAAAATACTTAACGGTCGCATTAGAATACTTTTGAGCTTAAAAAAAAGTATAATGCAAAAACGAACACAGCAGATTATTTTATTAGCTGCTCTAGGTCTAGTAAGTGTAACCCATTTACAGGCGCAATCTAAGAAAGCAAAATTAGATTCCGTAAGAAACATAGATGAGGTAGTAGTAACTGCTTTGGGAATCAAAAGACAAGACAAATCCCTAGGCTATGTAGCAGAAAAAGTGTCTTCAGAAGAGTTTGAAAAAACACAAAACAACAACTGGGCACAAGCGTTAGAAGGAAAAGTGGCTGGGCTTAAAATCCAAACAGCAGGTGCAGGTCCTTTGGGAAGTTCTAAAATCACCTTGAGAGGAAGTATTTCCATGAATTTGGATAACAATGAAGCGCTTATCGTAGTAGACGGAGTTCCATTGGGTGGAACCAATACAGGTACTGGAAATGCAGCGTATGGAGCGGGTTCTGGAGGTGATTTGCCTGTAGATTACGGGAACAATTTTAACAGTATTAATCCAGATGACATCGAGAATGTAACGATTCTAAAAGGTGCTACTGCTTCTGCATTATATGGTTCTCGAGGTGCAAATGGAGCCATCATGATTACCACAAAATCAGGGAAAAATAAGAATGGAAAAATAAGAGTAACCCTTAATTCTTCTACAAGTTTTGATACGGTTTTGAAATGGCCAGATTGGCAATATGAATACGGTCAAGGAACATTGGCGAAAAATTCAGCAGGTCAGTTTTACTATTCTTATGGCGCTTCAGCTGATGGAGTGAGTACAGGAGGAACCAGTAGTGCATTCGGACCTAAATTTAATGGGCAATATTATTTTCAATATGACCCAACCGTAGAAGGGCAAAGTTTAGAAAGACAATTGTGGAGACCTTACAAAGACAATGTTAAAGGGTTTTGGCAAATGGGAACTACCTATTCTAACAGCATCAGTATAGAAAGTTCTAATGATAAAACTTCTTTCCGTACTTCATTAAGTGCCGTTAACAATACGTGGATGATGCCGAATACGGGTTTTGACAGATTTAATTATGCTTTGTCTTTTGACCACAAGGTAACTAAAAAATTGAGGGTGGTTTCTAAATTTGCCTACAATTATACCAAGAGTGATAATTTACCTTCTACAGGATACAATAATCAGTCGATTTCTTATTTCATGATTTTCCAGAATCCAAACGTTGATTTGGCTTGGTATGAACCGATTTGGAAGAAAGATAAATATCAGGTAGACCAAATTCACCCTTTCAGTTCGTTTATAGATAACCCTTATCTTATCGCTTATGAAATGCTGAATGGAGTAGACAAAAAATTAATCACAGGAAATATTACTGCTACTTATAATTTCAATAATAACTTTGAAATGATGCTAAGGTCTGGTATTGAAATTACAGATGAAGAAAGAACAACCAAGAGACCTTACAGTTCTGCCAATTACCTTCAAGGATACTATCGCGAACAATACATTAAAAATTCTGAGTATAATACAGACTTACTTTTTACTTATAAAAATAATTTCGGAAAATGGGGCGTTTCTGCTTCAGCAGGAGGAAACATCAGAGCAAATGAATATGTGCTGAATGATTACAGAGCCATCGGGCTTAGAGTTCCTGGGATTTATCAATTAACCAATGCAATTTCTCTAAATACAAGAATTGCTCAACCCAATGATAAAGAAACTAATAGTGTTTACGGTTTAGCGTCATTCAATTATGATAACCTTTGGTTTGTAGATTTTACAGCAAGAAACGACTGGAGCAGTACTTTACCAAAAGCCAATCGTTCTTATTTCTACCCATCGGTTGCTACCTCTTTAATTCTTTCAGATGTTTTGAAAATGAAGTCGAAAAGCTGGAATTATTGGAAGTTGAGAGCTTCTTGGTCTCAAGTAGGAAACGATACCCAACCGTACAAATTACAACAGTTCTATAATACCAGCGATTTTGTAGGTTCGGCAGAAAATATTGCCAATTTCCAAAACCCTAATCTGAAACCTGAAATGAACCAGAACATAGAAGCAGGGATGGATTTCAGCTTCTTCAAAAATAGATTAACGTATAACGTTACCGTTTATCAAAACAGTACCAAAGACCAAATTGTAAACGTTCCATCATTAATTGAAACAGGATATTCTACACGTACCATCAATGCTGGTGAGGTAAGAAACAGAGGAATAGAAATGACCCTAAATGCATTCCCAGTGAAAAATAAAAATTTCCAATGGAATGTTACCGCAAACTGGTCTATGAATAAAAACAGAATCATGTCTTTACCGGCAGAATTCCAAGGAGAACCATATACCATGGGAAGTGTAGGAGGAGTAGTATTCTTTAATGCAGTAGTTGGAGGTTCTCTAGGAGATATGTACGGATATAAATTACAGTACGCTCCAGACGGACAGGTGATTTTTGGTAGCGATGGTCTTACTGCCAAATCTACAGAAATTGAATACGTAGGAAATGCCTATGCAAAATGGAGAGGAGGTTTACAAAACGCTTTTAAATACAAAAATTTTTCTTTAAGTTTCTCTTTTGACGGGCAATACGGAGGTAGAGTTTACTCACAGTCTCACCATAAAATGTCTGAGCAGGGAAAACTTACCCATACTTTAGTAGGAAGAGATAATCCAAACGGTACAATTGTAGGAGAAGGAGTGGTTCAAAACCCAGATGGATCTTTCTCTCAGAATACCAAAGCGGTAACGCTAACTTCTTATTATGCAGATTATTACAGAAGAGCTAATGTGGAAACCAACTCATTTGATGCATCTTATCTGAAATTAAGAGAAGCCAATATCACATTCTATTTCCCTAAACAAATTGTACAGTCGCTTAACATGTCAGACTTAAGTTTATCCTTATTTGGTAGAAACTTATGGATGTGGACGAAATTCCCATTATTTGACCCAGAAGCAGCTACATTGAACGATTCATCAATTACTCCGGGAGTAGAAATAGGGCAACTTCCTACTGCCCGTACTGTAGGAATTCAACTAAATGCTAAATTCTAATCGACAACTATGAAAAATATATGGATAAAAGCAGTAGCGTTCTGCATAATCTCTTTAGCGGCTACTTCTTGTAGCAGGTCTTTTGAGGAAATCAATACCGATACCAGCAAGATTATAGAGCCTACACCTGCCAGTTTATTGGCACCAATTCAATACAATATGGCTGCTAATGCCTATTTGAGAGCCAATGATTTCACTTTTGATATCATGCAGATTGCAATAGATTTCCCAGGAGAAGGGAATAATATTTCAAGATATTACGTAACCGAATCTACAGGGAACTCTTATTGGAATACCTCATACAAATGGCTGATGCAAGTAAAACAAATGCAAGACTTGGCGGTTCAGCAAAACAATAAAAACTATCAGGCGATTTCGATGGTGATGAATGCTTGGTTATATTCTAACCTTACCGATACTTTTGGAGATATTCCGTTCTCTGAAGCTTCTAGAGTGGAAGAAGGCATCACTCAGCCGAAATTCGATAAGCAAAAAGACATTTACGTTAAATTATTAGATGATTTAAAAACTGCAAACGCTCTTTTTGTAACCAATACCACTTTAGCAGGACAAGATTTATTCTACAATGCGAATAATGATGTCAATGGAATCACGTATTGGAAAAAATTCTGTAACACTTTGTCTTTAAGACTATTAACCAGAATTTTAAAGAAAAATGGAGAGATAGATGTATATGCTAGAATTCAAGAAATAGTAAACAATCCTACCGTTTACCCCATCTTTCAGAGCAATGCTGAAAGTGCCTTGATGAACGTTACAGGCGTAGCGCCTATGCTTCCGCCATTGGCAAGACCTCAAGATTTTACTTCTTATAGAGCGGTAGGGGAGTTTTTTGTAAATACATTAAATGATAACAAAGACCCTAGAATGGCGCAGTTTTTTACCCAAGCCAAAAACTTAAGCAATAACCAAAATATAGGGTACAAAGGTGCTCCAGTTGCTTACATGAACGGAACTACGTTTACTTATCAGCCTTCAAACTTTAACCAGAATTTAGCTAAAGCTCCGCTTAAAGTCTTGATTTTACCTTATGCAGAGTTGCAGTTCATTCTTTCGGAATTAGCATTCAGAGGAATTATCACAGGAAATGCTCAAACGTATTATGAAAACGGAGTAAAAGCAGCCATCGAACAATGGGGAGCTGTAGTTCCAGCCAATTATTTTGCAAATCCTAAAGTGGCTTATGATGGAACTTTAGAAAGAATTATGTTGCAGAAATATGTAGCGCTATTCTTTGTAGACCAGCAACAGTGGTTTGAGCAAAAGAGAACAGGTTACCCAGTATTACCCAACAATGGAGGATTGTTGAATGACGGTAAAATGCCTCAGAGATTATTATATCCTACGCAACCAAAAATTTTGAACAGTGCCAATTATAACGCAGCAGTTCAATCATTAGGAGGAGATAATATCAACGTTAAAGATTGGTGGAATCAATAAAAAACTAAAAAAAGAATACATTTTTTACAAGTGATGATTAGCTTTGTAAAAGATTTGTAACGATATTCAATATGAAAAAATTAATTCTTTTGGCCACTTTGGTAGGCGCTAATTTTTACCATGCACAGACTCAAGTGATTGCGCACAGAGGTTTCTGGAAAACCAATCCTACAACTGCTGAAAATTCTATTGCAGCGCTTAAAAATGCTCAAAAATTGAAAGTGTATGGCAGTGAATTCGATGTGAGAATGACCAAAGATGGAGTTCTGGTCATCAACCATGATGAACACATCAATGGGGTGGAAATTGCAGCTATGGATTTTAAAAGTTTGAAGAAACAGAAACTCTCAAACGGAGAAAATCTATCAACTTTAGAGAAGTATTTGAAGCAAGGCAAAAAATCTGAGGTAAAACTTATCCTTGAGATTAAACCTGCCAAAACTCCAGAATTGGAAACCGAAATGGTAGAGAAAACGCTGGCAATGGTAGAAAAATTCCACTTGCAAAATCAGACTGAATACATCTCATTTAGTCTGCATATTGCCAAAGAATTAAAAAAGCAAAATCCTAATGCTTTGGTGCAGTATCTCGCAGGTGATCTTTCTCCTCAGGAGATTAAAAATTTAGGAATTGATGGCGTAGATTATCATTATAATGTATTCTTAGAAAAACACCAAGATTGGATAGAACAAGCCAAAAATTTGGGCGTTATTACGAATGTATGGACGGTAAATGACCCAGAAATTTATAAAAAATTGTATGATGCTGGTGTTCAATTCGTAACCACCAATACACCAGATGTATTTTTAAATATCAATAAATCCAGAGAATAGCTTCATAACTATTGAATATGCTCTCATAAAATTACAAATCAACAAATGAAACAATCATTTTTAATGCTTTTCTTGTGTGCTGCATTTTCTTTTGCACAGCAACAGGCAACAGGTTATGTCTTCGAAGACGCCAACAAAAACGGAATCAAAGACCGTAAAGAAAAAGGAATTGCCAACGTTTCTGTTTCCAATGGAGTAGAAGTGGTAAAAACAGACGAAACAGGAAAATATTCTTTACCTGTAGAAAATGACAATATTATTTTCGTCATCAAACCAGCCAATTATGCTACCCCGAAAAGCAATACGCAATTGCCTCAATTCTACTACATTCACAAACCTGAAGGTTCGCCAAAAGACATGAAATATGCAGGCGTAAAACCTACAGGAAAATTGCCAAAAGAAATCAACTTTCCTTTATATGTACAAAAGGAAAACACACAATTCAAAGTATTGGTGTTTGGTGACCCTCAACCGTATGATGAAAAAGAAATTGATTATTTCAGAAGAGGAATCATCAATGAAGTGAAAAACAATAAAAAAGATGCGGTTTTTGGCATCAGTTTAGGAGATTTGGTAGGAGATGATTTGAGTTTACATCCACTATACATCAATGCAGTTAAAGAAATCGGTTTGCCTTGGTACAATGTGATGGGAAACCATGATATGAACTACGAAGCAAAAGAGGATAAACTGTCAGACGAAACTTTCGAAGCAAATTTTGGCCCGAACAATTACGCTTTCAATTACGGAAATGTACACTTTATCATTTTAGATGATATTTTGTATCCAGACCCAAGAGATGGAAAAAGTTACTGGGGAGGTTTCAGAAAAGACCAATTGGATTTTGTAGAAAACGACTTGAAAAATGTAAATCCTAATCAGTTGGTCGTGTTTTCATTCCATATTCAGTTGACGCCAGAAAATGATGGTGACAAACATTTTAGAATGGAAGACAGAAAAAGATTGTTCGAGATTTTAAAACCTTTCCAGAATGTATTGATGATGTCTGCACATACACACAAGCAAACCCAGTTGTTCTACGGAAAAAAAGAAGGTTGGGAAGGCATCAAACCGATTCATGAGTTCAATGCAGGAACCACTTCTGGAGATTGGTATTCTGGAACAGTAGATGAATTGGGAGTGCCAAAATCGGTGATGAGAGACGGAACAGAAAGAGGGTATTCTTTTGTGAGTTTCAATGACAATCAGTACGAAATTACGTATAAAGTGGCAGGAAAACCAGAAGATTATCAAATCAATCTTTGGGTACCGAAAGTGATTCCTTTCAAAACGAAAAATGCAGCAAGAATTGTAGCCAATTTTTTTATGGGAAGCAAACATGATAAGGTAGAATACAGAATAGATAACGGTGAATGGAAAGAAATGGATTATACCGAATCTATAGACCCAGATTACACCAATGATGTATTGAAATGGGATACCACACAAGAACTGTTCACAGGAAGAAGACCAAGCAATCCAGAAGCTTCTAAACACATTTGGACGGCTCCTTTTTCTAGAAAATTAGAATTAGGAACCCACGAAGTAGAAGTAAGAGCCAAAGACCGTTACGGAAAAACGTACACCACAAAATCTACTTTTGAAGTGAAAAACTCAACATTGATTCCATAAATGCTAAAAAACATTGTAAAAAGAAAAGCCAACGATAAGTTGGCTTTTTTTATATGTTGAGGTTGTTATTTTGAGATTTTAAGGGAGTTGAGGAATGGTTAGCTATGTTAAATGCATATTGGTAAGGCATATTTTTGCTGTAATCCAAAGAGGAACTCCTTTTGCGAAAATTTACCAATTTTGATAATGATTCTGTTTTCTTATCATTGATAACTAATGGAGAAGGGATTCAAAATTTAACTACTTCACTTTCTTCTGCTATACTTCGTTCAAATTTATTTTTGAAAAGATAATGAGTTATCCTGATATTTTACTTCCTCTTTCAACTTACTGTCGGATTGAGAAAGACCTATCGCCTTATTATTTAATAAGGCATTTTGTTGACAAAGGCGTTTCATCTGATATATTGGATATTAATGGTAAGTTAAAAAATGGTATATAGGTCAATCTAACACTCTTCCAGACCTATCAACTTCATTATATGGTATTTTTAAACATTACCATGTTAAGTATTCTTTACTAAATCAATTTTATAACGAGAATTGGGATTTTAGCAATAGTATTGAAAATATCTTAGTTGAAACCGTAGATTTTACTTTAAATACAAATCGTAATTATTATATTGTAAAAATAAGTGATTTCCATAATCAATCCATAAAAGATGATGTAGGTAATATTTTTGCAGTTTGTAAGGGTAATCATACTACAACAAATGGCAATTATTGGCATTTTTCCATAAATTGGTTTATAACATCCGAAGGAAAATATTGGCATCAGGATATTGATAACATTTCAATTACTAAAAATCTAAAGAGAACAATGAGAAATCTAATTAAGGAATACTCAATTATTGGAACACCTTTAGATGTTAACTGTGAAAGTATTTCATATTTGAATACTATTGAAATTGAATAATTATTCCTAGATTCAAGTTTCACAAACCATAATATTTTATAATTATACATTCAAACATCTGTCGCTCTCCGAAGTCTCCAGACTTCGGAGCTTATAAATAGTCAAATCCCATCAAAATCTCACCCCCTTAGCAATCAAACCATCCATCTGCAGCTTCACCCATTCTTGGGTAGGAGCTTCTAACTTTGCAATGGCTTAAGAGCTTTGTAAATAATCAAAAACCTCATCATCATAAAGGGCAAAAAGAAAAACATACAAATTTTTCCTATCCCTGTTCTCAAAATAATCCTCATCAAAATTCACAATCGTATCTGCTGCATCTTCCCAACGCTCCTGAAAATAACCATCAAACTCAATTTGCTTTCTACAGTAATTTTTCGCCTTGTGTTTTTTAAGTATTTTGCTAATATTAAGACCTAAATATGTTCCTTTTTTTTAGAAACTCAGTATGGAAATATTGGTCGAATATTTTAGAATGATATTCTTTTAGAATAATTTGTACAGAATCGGTTACAGAAAATAGAAATTTTCAATAATAGTAATAGGTTATTTGTAATTTTATGTTAATCTTTTATAAATTAGCTAAAAAATTATTTCAATGATTTATCTTAAAATAAAAAAATATTGTTTTATTTTTTTTATTCTTGGAACTTTGTTTTCTTGTAAAAAAACTGATTCTCATCCTGATAATAATGAGAAACTTTTGCGAATATTAGATGATAAAATAAAGAACAAAAAATATTATGAAATTAAGAAAAAAAATCATATTCAAAAGTTAAAAAAAGAGGCTCTGCTATACAAAAATAATGATAGCATATCTTATCACCTTAATAATCTTATTGTAGAAGAATATCTAGGTTACCAATGTGATTCTGCTTATATATATTCTGATAAGAATAAAGAAATAGCCATCAGGAATAATAATGAAATTTGGTTATATAAAAATTTATTACAAAGATCAGTATTACTATCTACCACTGGTTTATTTGTGGAATCGAAAGAAATTTTGGATCATATAAATCCTGAAGCCCTACCTTCAACATTAAGATTTTCTTATAACTCTGCTTATGAGTGCCTTTATTCTAATCTTTCTGATTACAGTGGTGGAGATAGTCCTTATAAAAAAATTTACAAAAATAAATTGGCAGATTATTACAATTCTGCATATAAGGCTCTAAAGCCTGGTGATCCATTTTATTACTTATTTCTAAGTCATAAAAATAGAGTAGAAAATAATTGGTCTCAAGCAGAGCAAAATGTAAATAAGTTTTTAAAAACTACTCTTCCAGGAACAAGGCTTCATGCGATAGGAAGCTTTTGTAAAGCAGTAATTGATGCTAAACTAGGTAATATAGACTCTCAGGAAAGTTGCTTGATTTATTCTGCTATTTCAGATATAGAATCTTCCACAAAAGAAAATAGGTCTATGCAAGATTTGGCAAGTATTTTATATCAGAAAGGAGAAACTGACAGAGCGTATAAATATATACAATCTTCTCTAGAAGATGCTAATTTTTATAATGCAAGGTTCAGAAATATACAAATTAGTAAAGTGCAGCCTATTATTGAAGAGACTTATCTTCAAACTATAAATACCCAAAATAAACAATTGAGATGGTCTATCTTTTTAATTAGTATTCTATTTGCAGGACTTGGAATTACAATGTATTTTATTTACAAACAACTTAAAATGATTGCTAAATCAAGAAATGAACTTTCTAATACCAATTCTGTTTTAAAATCATTAAATAATAAATTAGATGAAGCCAATCATATAAAAGAGGAGTATATTGCATTTTTTATTAGACAAAACTCAAATTATTTAGAAAAATTTGAAAGATATAAAAAGCTAATTTCCATTAGATTATCCACAGGTCAGTTAGATAAATTATCAGCAATGGTTAATGATAAAAAAAATGAGGAAATGGATTTGAATGAATTATATCATAATTTTGACCAAGCATTTTTAAGAATATATCCAAATTTTGTTGAAGAAGTTAATAATCTTTTAAGGAAAGAAGAAAAATATAACTTAAAATTTGGTACACTTAATACAGAACTCAGAATTTTTGCACTCATTAGACTTGGTATTAATGATACGAATCAAATCTCAGAGTTTTTAAGATATTCTTTACGAACAATTTACAATTATAGGAGTAAGGTAAAGGCTAAATCGGTGATTGAAAATGATGAATTTGAAGCTAAAATTATGCAAATAGGGTCTATTATTACATCATAGCGTTTACTTTTTTATATAATGGTTTATTTTTTAAGTAATTGATTTTCAGTATTTTTATTTATTTTTTTTTATAAATCATTTACCTAAAGCTTACAATTCCAAATTGTGAGCTTTTTTCTTGCTTTAAGGGAAATAAATTAGCAACATAAAATTAACAGATGTTAATACTATATTAACAGACTAAAACTAATTCTTTCACATTATGAGAAATCATTATATTTTTAAAATCATTAGTTGTATTATTCTTTTTTTATTTTCAGCTAATCATTCTTACAAATCTCAAAATCCTTACAAAGCACCACTCTATTGGAATCCTTATGAATATCATATTACGAGAGAAATGTCAGGTGTTCAAGATAATTATCTTAGTGAACAAGCGTTATCTGATAACATTAATTGGCTAGAGCAAAACCTAAAATCTTATGGATATAATATGGTTTGTATGGACGGATGGGGAGATACAAGTCAAATTAATGAAAATGGCTATAGGAAAAGTCATTCATCTCACTGGAAGCATGATTATGCTTGGTGGTCACAATATCTACAGAGTAAAGGTATGACCCTTGGAATGTATGAAAACCCTCTTTGGTTACACGTGGATGCTAATGATACTAACAAGAAAATTGTAGGAACTAATATTAACGTTTCATCTCTTCTTGATGCCAATGAAAATTCATTATGGTTCAAATGGGTGCAGGTGGATAGACAAGGAGCTGAAGAATATGTAAAAGGATATGTAAAATATTATGCTGATATGGGCATTAAATATTTGCGTGTAGATTTTCTTTCCTGGTTTGAGTCTGGATATGACAGAAATCTAGGAACAGTAGGCCCACAAAGAACAAAAGCTCAATATGAAAAAGCTTTAAGATGGATGCGTGAAGCCTGTGATGAAAACGGGGTGTATTTGAGTTTAGTAATGCCGAATCTTTTTAATACAGCAGAATTAGAAAAACAATATGGTCATCTTTTTAGAATTAATGAAGATGCTGGCGAAGGTACTTGGTATAAATTTAGTGATAAAGACAGAGGTCATCGTTTTAATACTTGGTCACAATATGCCAATGCATTTGATGGATTTATCTATTGGTCTCAGGTAACGGGAAGTAATAAAGTACAATTAGATGGAGACTTTCTTAGAATCAATACTTTTGCGAACGATACAGAAAAACGAAGTGTAATCTCATTGAATATTCTAGCTGGAGGACCTGTTACAATTGCGGATCAATATGATACCATAGGAAATGACCTTTGGTTATACCAAAATACAGAATTATTAGACCTGAATACTGCAAAATTTGTAGGAAAACCTTTAAGCAATGATCCGTCCAATTCTAATAGCCAAATATGGAGAGGTCAATTGAGTAATGGAGATTGGATTATTGGTTTTTTTAATAGAGAAAATACCCCACAAGTACGTTCTATGGATTTTCTCAATCAGCTAGGTGTTTCTGGACAAGTAATGGTAAGAGATCTTTGGCAGCACTCTAATTTGGGTAAGATGAGTAATATTTCTCTAACAGTGCCTCCGCACGGATGTGTTGTCTTAAAGTTAACAAAAAATTCTTTAGAATCATGTAATAGCCAAACAATTACTTTCCCAACAATTCAGAATAAAGATGCAAACGATTCTCCATTTTCTCCATCAGCGACATCTTCCGCTGGTCTGCCTATAATCTACGAAGTTACTTCAGGACCTGCGAAAATTGTAAATAATCAAATCGAACTAACTGGAATTAATGGTATTGTTTATGTGCAAGCAAAACAATCAGGAGGTAATGGATATTGTGCTGCATTTCCACAATTACAGAGTTTCAATGTATCTGGTGGGCATTATTCCCAAATGTATGTAGGTGGTTCTTTTAATAATTGGAATCTTAAGCAAATGACTTCTGAAAATGGTATCTGGAAATTAAAGAACCAAGTGTTTTTGGCGGGAAATTATGAATTGAAATTTGCCAATACAAACAACTTCACTGGTCAAGATTGGGGTAATTCTAATGGATTAAATGGAACGGCTCAACAAACAACAGGAGGAGGGGCTAATATCGTTTTTACCATAACCAATCCAGGAACTTATACCATAGATTTTAATGATATTACCCTACAATATAATATTTCATTTACGCCGAATCATCAGCTTAATATGTATGTAGGTGGTAGTTTTAATAATTGGGGACTTCAGCAGATGACTCTTCAAAATGATGAATGGACTAAGAATAATATTCCTTTCTCAGTTGGGAATTACGAGCTAAAATTTGCTAATACATCTGATTGGTCAGGAAATGATTGGGGAGATGAAAATGGCCTTTCTGGTTTTGCCAAGTTAACTACTGGTGGTGGTGCAAATATCAAATTTAATATTGCAACAGCGGGTAACTATAATATTATTTTCAATGATATGACTTTGTATTATAAAATTTATGATGCTAATGCTCTTTCTGTCAATGATGTTTTGAAGAAAGGAATACAAATTTATCCTAATCCAGTAGAAAACAACTTTTTTATTTTGTCTGAAAAAGATGCAGTGAAAAGATACGAAATTTATGATATGAGCGGAAGGATGATAAAATCTGAAAATACAACTTGCAAGCAATGTGATATTAATATTTCGGGTATTGCAAAAGGAAATTATATACTGAATGTTTATTTCGGTAATCAAATCGTGGGGCAAAAATTAATTATAAAATAAAAATCTCTCATAAATGAAACTAAACTATTTGAGTAGTACAATTGCAATTGCTGCTTTATATCTTTCTGGAAGCCTATATGCACAGAAATCTGATACATTGAAAGAAAAGACAATAGAAGAGGTAGTAGTAATTGGCTATGGAAAAGCAAAAGCAAAAGATTTAACAGGATCTGTATCTGTAATTAATCTTAACAAAACCGGGAATCAACCAGTTGCCGATATCGGGCAAGCAATTCAAGGACGTGCATCAGGGGTAACTGTTATTAACTCAGGAGAACCTGGTAGTAACGTTACTTTCCGAATTCGTGGAACTGGAACTATACAGAATAACAATCCATTGATTGTGGTAGATGGGATGCCTTTAAATGGAGGCCTTAATCAGATTAATATGAGTGATGTAGAATCTATTAACATTCTTAAAGACGCTTCTTCTACCGCCATTTATGGTTCTAGAGGTGCTAATGGTGTTGTAATGATTACTACCAAAAGAGGTGCGAAAGGTGGTATTCTTAATTTTGATACTTTTACTGGAATTCAGAGTGTGAGTAATATGATTAAGGTTTTGGATGCTTCGCAGTATGCACAACTTAATAATGAAATGCTTGCAAATGGCGGTTTGACGCCAAATCCTGAGTTTGCAAATCCATCTTCTCTAGGTGCTGGTACCAATTGGTTAGCTGCACTTTTTAATCCATCTATTCTTTCTAGTTATTCGCTTTCTTATGGTGATAGATCAGAGAAAAGTAACCTTTATGTATCTGCGAGTTATTTCAATCAAAAAGGTGTGGTTCTTAATACAGATTATGACAGATATATTGTTCAGCTTAATGGTGATACTAAAGTAAAACCGTTTCTTAAAATTGGAAATAGTGTAAAATTACAACACGATATCAAAAAAAGTGGTGCCTATGATATCAAAGGAACTATTCTTTCTCTTCCAACAAGACCAATTTATGATACTAATGGTAATTGGGCAGGACCAGGAAGTAACCCATTATTGTACGGAGATATAGATAATCCTATTGGTAAGGCTACAATTGTTGAAAACTCTACCAAAGGTTATAATATCCAAGGAAATGTCTATGCTGAACTAGAATTTATTAAGGATTTAAAATTCAAATCATTAGGCGGTATTGAAACCAATATTTGGTATAATAGGACTTGGTCTCCTAAATACAATTGGGGAGTAAAATCCCAAGAAAATTCTTATTTATTTGAAGGTTCTAATAGAAGTATAACTTTGCTCTGGGACAATACTCTGACATATGACAAGACAATTGGTAAGCATCACATCAATGCGGTAGTTGGAAGCAGTGCGC
>DITA01000146.1:0-10556 GCA_002422665.1 Flavobacteriales bacterium UBA6196 | reverse complement strand
CCTTTTTATAATGCACTACGAGTATTTTATTATTTTATAAATCTAAAGGATGTCGCATTCTATGGCAAAAACCAAATAAAAATATAAAAATTTTAAGATGCAAATTTGTAAGTATTGACAAAAGGAGATTCTCTGCTAATAACAGCAAAAGCGCCGATACTCGGCATTCATTCCGCCCCAAGTATTCAGCCTTTATGTATATTGTCCTGTTGGGATTGCGGTTTGCTTCGGAATTTTTATACTTCTGATTTTATCTTCCAATAAATAACATTGGAAAACATCATCAATACAAAGCTATCTGCAGTGCGAATCTATCATTCAATCACAAAATCTAAAGTTAGTTCCTAATTTTCATTGTAATTTTTTCCGATTATTTCTTCTTCAATTTCTCAATCAGTTTTAATAAAGCCGCTCTGTTTTTGGCTTCGTGGTAAAACTTGGGTAGTTTTTCTAAAAGCGTAAAATGCGAGCGGTCTTTGTGTTCACGTAATTTGGCACCAATGTATTGTTCTAAATACAGTAAATGGGCTTCGTTGTAAGCAAAAAAGAAGTCGTTTTTAAAAGGAGCCAAATACCAGGTTTCCACATCAAAATAAGTACTGGCATCAGCCTTGTAGTTAGCGGTATAGCCTAAATGCGTTAACAAGGTATCTTTTACATCATGAAAGCCACAGTGCGTGCAGGTTATTTTGGCTTTCTTTTCTTCATAGTTTACGGTTGTGAGTGCTTTTTTATTACATTTTGGGCAGGCCACAGCTACTTCCTCTTGGAAGTCTTTCAATCGGAAATTTTGGTCTTGGAAGCGTTCTTGCATTTAATGTATTTTTTTTAATCGTTCTTCTTCGGCTATTTTACAATACTGGTAAATAGCGTCAACGAGTTTTGGAATGCTACTGTTCAAAAATTCTAAGTCCTCTTGGTTCGTTGGACGTTTATTTTTTGTAGCTTTTAAGTCAGATTTGTACAACGCTAGTGTTTGTAAGATTAGCGTAAATTGCCGTTTCATTTCTGTGGAATGCCAACTGTCTTCGTGAATGACGGTTTTGAGCCAAAGTGGGAATTGTGTTTCATATTTTTTCCCTTTTTCTATAAGTTGTTCCACTTTTATGAGTTGCTGAGCTCCGTTCCAATCTTTTACATTCACGGTACTTCTAATGTCTAGTAAGTAGTTTTTTACTTGATATAAACTATCTATGTCGCTTTTGTTTTGGGAGTATGAAATACTAAATAGGAAAACTATCAAAAAAAGCGTAATATTTTGTTTCATTATTATTCCCTATTGATTTTAAATTCATCTGTATTTAAATCAAATTCAAAAATCATTAGTTTTTGGCTATTATCATTTGGGTCAGGCATCGGAAGAACGTGAAAATAATGTTTCACTTTGTGATTATTATTATTAGCAGAAACTACTACTGGATTATCAAAATAATTTATAAAATTGGTTTCTTCATATCCTAAACCATCAAGGTAGTTTAGTGTCTGTTCTAAAAGAGTTTCCGAAAATTTTAATACAATTTGTTCGGTAATGCAAACAAACTCATTTGAAGCATTTTTTTTAAACTCATAAATCTTAGTTTCCTGATCGGTTTTATAAACTATTGTAACGGAACTTTTTTCTTCATCATTTTTGTTGTAGTTGATATTGAGTTTGCCCAATTCTTCTTCAACTTGCTTCAATGAAGAGCCTAATAGGTCTTGAGCGACAAGATTGCCAGCTGTAAAAATAAAAAAGACTACTGCTAGGGTTTTAAGTTGATGGATTGTTTTCATTTTGATTTAGTAATTATTGTTATTTCAATTCAAATTCATCTGTGTTTAAAAAGTAGCTCTTAACGATTTGGCAATCATCGCCAGCGTGATTAAAACGAAAGCCATAGTAATTTTTAACCATGCTTTCTGATCCTTTATTCATCAAAACTGGGTTCCCCAATAATTCAAATTGAGTATCTATGTAACCTTTCTTTCTTAAAGTACTGTAGAAGCTTGCAACAGATGCAAATTCTCCCAAACCACAAGAAGGTCTATACTCTTCTTCTTTAATGCAGTAGTGTAAATCCTCCTGTTTAGGTTTAAAAGTAAAAACAATAGCCGTTACCTCATCATTCTCATCTTTAATACTGTAAAACAACTTCAACGTGCCATCTTCAACTTTCTCTTGTTCATAATCTATACCTTTGGATTTCAAACTCAGCTTTACCTCAAAAAGCGATTTATTTAAAAAATATTGAGCTTTAATTTGAGTAGTAATGGAAAGCAAAAAAAACAGGATTAATACGGTTCTATATTTAAAGGTTTTCATTCCGTAGTTTATGTTAGTTATGAAATCCTAATTACAATAAATCAAATCAGGATAGCCGAGTTGATTTAATTTGACCTTGAAACTTCTGATAAAAAAACTTTTTTGTTCTTCATCCAATTTTTTAAATATTCTATCCGTTAAAGAGTCATCATCATATTCTTTTTGATTTTCTCGCCCTAAATAAACGTTAAAGGCCTCTTCATCAAACAAAGAATCGATTAAATCATTTAATTTATATGGCTTTTTTATTTGCTTTCCATCTTTGTCATAAAATTCGCTTGAGCAGATTACATTACCATCGGCATCGAATCTGATGACTGCACGCGGAGATCCATTAGCATAATACATTTTTTCAATGATGTTGCTGTTATCATAGTAGTTTGTCCAAAAGAGCTGTCCGTTTGGATAATAATATTCTTTCTTTGCATCCGTTTCTACAAACTTTAATTTACCATTGGTATAGAATTTTTGCGATCCCTTAGCTTCCTCACCGTTAACATAGTTTGATTTTTCTGCTACTTGACCGTTTTCATAATAACTGATGTAAGATCCGTTTCTTTTGCCATTTTGATAGTTTTCAATAATTTCTGGCTTGCCATTTTCAAAAAAACTTTTTTGTTCACCATTCAACTCTCCTAAAGTATTATAATAACTACTTGATTTCAAAGTACCGTTTTCAAAGTACCGTAAATCTTCGTTCTGCGTAATTTTAAATTTTATTTTTCCATTTTCAAAGCCTTGTTGTTTTGAAATGACTTGACCAATTGAATTAAGTAAATAGCTTTCTTTTAAATTACCGTTTTCATAGTACTCAGTAATGGTTGCACTTGGAGAGGCATTCTTTAAAGGTCTTTTGAAAGAACTCAAATCATTCAAGTTATTGATTACTTCATTTGAACGTAATTTTAATGCAGCGTTAATGGAATTGAAATCTTTAATTGCAAAGATTATTTTGTTTTTATTGTAGTAGGTAAGGTTATTAATAAAATCATCAGAGGCATCACCTTCAAGATCTAAACCACCTTCAAAATTATAAAAAGTAAATTTTCCATCGGCTACAATGGCTCTTTCTGGGTAAAAAGGGTTACTCGCTGTGGTTTTGTAACTCATTTTAACCAAAATCTTGTTCCCCTCTAGTGCATATCGTGTTAAATCGATATGATTATCATTTACTTTTTTCAATATATAGGAGTTGCCATCTGCAGCGTTAGCAACCCGAATTCGGTTTTGATAATAAAGCGTGTCTTTTGAGAATGTATTTTCTTTGATATGTTGGGTATAGACCTTCAAAAAGTCTATATTTTTAACCAAGTCGGCCGTATAACTGTTAATAACCTGCTGCTTAGCGTCTAAAAAAATACCAAACAAGTCTTGGTTCGTTCCAAGATAGGAATTGAAATCATATAAATTACCGTAATAATTAGGGATAGATTGCCAGCTTGGATAATACTCTACTAATAATTTATTTAAAAACTCGCTAGACATATCTATTGGTGCTGGATTTCGAGGTATTGAAGGGTCAAAATGATTATTTACATTTACCAATACCAATTGAAAGCCATTAGTTTTAGAGAGTTCGTAAATTGTATTTATAGGCTCAACAATGTCTTGGGTATTGTTGTTAAAAGTCCAACACAAAACTAAAGTTGGCTTTTGATTCATTTTTTTTAAAATTTCTGCCAATGCAATTTTTTGATTATTTGATTTAGATGCTACTTTAATAGCACTGCTTATTTCCTTATCCATTGAAAGATGCGGTAATAATATATCAGGAAATTCGTCGTTAAAAATTTTAATTTGACTAAATAGACTTGAAGAAATCAAGGTCAAAAGGATAATAATTTTATGTTTCATTTTTGTTTTTAATTGATGGTTACTGATTATTCACAATATACTCTGATTTGATATTCCCTTTGAGTGTATGGATCCGTTACATTATATCTCCCCACACTAGCATTTTTTGTATAATATTTTAACTTTTCTTTCATCCAATCCCAACTTCTCTCTTTTTCTTCTTCAGAGAAAGAACTTTTAATTAGATGTCCTTTTACCCATTCACCTTCAGAATAGCTCCAAGTCTGTGCTAGTTTCCTAGTACAGTTACCACTTGATTCGTTAAATCCAGATGTGAATTCTCTCATTGCTTCACAAGAAATCATCGTTAAGCCTATTGAAACAAGAAGCATAATTCTTGCTTTTTTTGTAAATTTATTCATTCGTTTTTAGTGTTATTTAGATTGTAAAAAAAAATGATTAGAAACCTTAGTTTAAATATCTTCGGATTTGAATTTGCATAACACCATCTGTTCAGAGCTTTAATAAAATCACTTCATTGCCTTCTTGATCATTCAAAGAGAGTACTCTTTTTAAATCGTCATATACATAATGATTTTGTGTTAGATTGGTTTGAATCGTCAAGCTTTAGTTTCTTATATCTAGAAACAAGTAGCTTTTTTAATCCCTCAAAAACAGAAGAGTAGTCATTGTTTTCTGCACCATAACAGATAGTAATATAATATGGCTTTTCACCAGGAATAAACTCTTCATTTATAGTAGTCTCAAATCCGCTGATTTTAATTGTACTTTCATAACTAATAGAATACCCACCTTCACCTTGAATAGTGTCAATAACACTGCCTTTGAGGGTTGCACTATCAGAAAAATAAATCTTATCGATATGTTTGAAAATATCATTTGTATTTTGTGCATGAACTTTACCGATAGTTGACAAAACAAAAACAGATGCTATCAAGCTTTTTTTTACATTTTTCATTATTTGAATTATAAAATTATTAGTCATACCAATACCCTTTTTCTATTTTATAACCTGCTTTTTTAAAAGCTTTTACCAAATCATCGGCTAAATATTCGTTGTCTCTGAGAGAAATAAAATGCGTTCGAAACAAGTATGTTTTTCTGCTGGTTTTGATGGAATTACCATCTTCAAAATATTCTTTTCGGATGAGGGTCACTTTATCGGGTGCCGTTTCAAAAAAGATTCCTATATCTTTGGTTACGGCTCTAATGTCTTGTAAAGCGACTTTTTGTTGCTCTAGATAATATCCTTTTTCATAAGCAAAATGGTGTTTGGTGATATAAAGAAGAGTATCCTTTTTTACCGCCAGTTCGGTAACCTCTAAGCTGTCGAGGTCCTGTTTCATTAGGCCTATTTCATTACCTAAACTATCAATCTCTACTTGTATCATTTTTCGAGCTTTGTTCTCTTGTTGTAAAGTAGCTTGTAGAAGTTGCACTATTTTGGTGGTTTGGGCAGAAATATTATTGGATAGAAGAGTAGCTAATAGTATAATAACCATTATGATGTGATTCATGTTTTTTTATTTTTTACAAGTAGTTTCCTTCTGAAATTCTAATAGCAAGCTTTCATTAGCTGTTTGACTTGATTTTATCATTACTCAAACAGTTTTAAATAATCATTTAACTTGGTCCATTCTGGATCTTCAGGAGGAAAGAAATCAGTTAACCCTTTTTGTATGCCTCTAAACTAGTTGTTTCTATCAGGTTTCATTCCAACTTATTTATTTTATCAGCGCCTCCATTTCGTTCGATTATTTTTTGGGGCAATTGGTTTATTTCAGATTTTAAATAGTACATTTTAATTGTCACTTTGTCATAAGCATTCGTTACCTTCCCTGATATTCTTTTTATAGAACTTTTTTCATGTTATCTAAGTTGTTTACAAGATTACTGTCTTGTATAAGTCGTTCCGTTAGCATTAAATGAGCGTTTATCATCTGCCATTACTATGTTTACTTTTCCATCTTCTTTTCTGTAGTTGCTCTGCGGCATATGCATGTAATTAACACCCATCCATTTGTTTTCACCTTGGTGTTTTAAATTTCTAAATTTAAAAGCTACCATTCTGGCACTTTGTGGCCAACCGCTATTGCCTACGTCTATTACCAAGGCATCACTACCTTCTACAAATTTGGCAGTACCCGTAATACTTACAATCATACCATCACTGCGTTTCCAACGTCCGTCTAAGTCACTGGCTTTAAACGCTTGTGCGCATACCGCGCTACTCATGAGCATCCCTACGAATAGGAATAGAATTTTAATTGTTTTCATCATTGTTAATTTAATGTGGTTTATTATTACTTAAAAAAAAGCGTAAAATTTTTAATTGGACAAAGAAGTTTCGTGAACTGCTAAAAAAAATACAAGAGCAAAAGTATTCTAAAAAAATATTTCTTACAAATGATTGTAATGAAAAAAGTTATAACTGTTTTTTTTAATGTAAAATATTGTTATTCAATAATTATACTACTAACAAAAATAACTATAAAAGATTAATTTTGACAATACCTATTTGTAGGTATTATTTAATTTCAATTTGAAAATGGTTTATATCCGTTCACAAAACAACATAATTTTGCACACTTTGTCTTCTCCCTAATCCCTTCTCCCTTCATCTGTCACGTCCTAAAAAAAGTTTACACTTTTTATATTAATACTAAAATTCGTTTACAGTTCAAATATAATCCTAAAATTGATTTACAATCTCCTTTTTTTTGTAATAATTTTTCCATTTACAATCTCCCTTTTTAAGTTCCTTTGAGTGAACTTTTTCTGGAGTTATATATCCAATGCTCATATGAGGTCTTTCATTGTTATAAATTCTAATTACAGCATCTAGTAATTCTTTTGCTTGACTATAGTTTTCAACCTCATAATTGTTTAAATATTCTTCTTTTAAAATTCCATTTACACGTTCTGCAATAGCATTTTCAAGAGGGTCTCCATTCTCCGTCATGCTAATTTGGATATTATAATCCTGTAATAGGTTTACATATTTTTGACTACAATACTGTACTCCTCTGTCTGAATGATGCGTTATGGGCAAATGGCTCTCTGCCCCTTCAAAGGCAGAGAGAGCCATTTGTAATGCTTTTACACTATGCTCTGCTTCCAGTGTTTGAGACAAACAATGTCCAACTATTTTCCTACTGTAAGCATCTGTTACTAAATGAATATAAAGTACCTTATTTTTTGTTTTCCAATATGTTATATCACTCACAAACAGTTCGTTAGGTCTAGAAGCGGAAAATCCTTTTATTAGATTTGGATATTTTTTTAACCAATGATGAGATTGTGTTGTTTTTATTAACCTTTTTCTGCGTCTAATCAACAAGTTATTCACAGATAATAAATTAAATAAGGCATCTCTTCCCATTTTGATTTGATGCTCATGCATAAAACATTCCAACATAACATAAAGCTTTCTAGTTCCTATTCTTGGGTTCTGTCTTCTTATTTTAAGAACTTCTGTTATAATCAATTCATGTTCTAATTCTGTGTCAATATTCCGCTCAAAATATTGGTAATATGCCTGTCTTGTTACACCAAACAATCGGCATATTTTGCTTAATCCTAAGTTAGGTTTACGCTCTTTCATTTTGAAGATGGTTTGGTATTGGACTTTTTTCTTATATTGATTTTTAGCTCTTTTTCAGCAACTTCAATCATCATTTCCAAAGCGGTAGCTCGTAATTCTGAATTAACCAATGCCTGTTCTAATTGCTTGATTTTTTCTTTCATTTGAAGCTCTTCTATAGTTTGTTTGGAAACTCTTTTAGCCATAATATCAGTTTTATTTACAGCTAATTTACTGTATTTTGGTTCAATTTCATAGCCTAATTGACGCATCCATCGTAATATCTGACCGTGTTCCTCTTTCTCGCCTGTATATTTTTCCCAAATATCTCGCTTTTTGCATTTTGTTAATAGGTACTCTTCAACTATTTGTTGCCGCTCAGATAAAGTAAATTCACTAGGTCTTTTTAATCCTAAAATAATTTGTCGTTTGTTCATTATTTTACACTTTTTTGTGTAAGCTATTTTAGGACAAGACAGTGATAGAAATACTCGCACCTCGCACCTCGCACGCCGCATCTCGCACCTCATCCTGATGGCGCGATTTTCTAATCCGTGACTACAAACCAGAACCCTGTCATTCTGAACGAAGCACAGCACAGTGAAGAATCTCTTTATAATAGAATAGGTTCTTTTCTACATACATAAACTGAAAAACCTATGCACTTCCCAGAACATCTCCGATGTTCCTCAGTGTGCTCAAAAACGCAATCATTTCACCCCATCTCAGTGAACTTTGTGATAGAAATATTCGTATCTCGTACCTCATCCCACATCAATTTCCACAAAGCTTCAAAGCGAATGAATTTCGCCAACTTTGCTTCCTTAAAAATATAGGAATAATAAAAAATCTTTGCGTTTCAAAAATAATTCAGATTCCTAATCGTAAGTAAAAAACCGAAACTCTGTCATTCTGAACGAAGCGCAGCGCAGTTAAGAATCTTTTCATAAAGGAAGTATTTCAACTTCACGTCTTCACAATTTACAATGTTCCTCAGAGTCCTCAAAAGCGCCATCATTTCACCCCATCTCCGTGAACTTTGTGATAGAAAAATAAACACACTTTCCACAAAGCTTCAAAGCGAATGAATTTCGCCAACTTTGCTCCCTTAAAAACATAAAGAAGATAAAAAATCTTTGCGTGTAAAAACAATTACCCAAGAAACCCCATCCCAATAATCTCCTCGCCATCATAAATAGCAACAAACTGCAAAGCTTCCTCCTCTTGGAAATAAGAACAAAAGGTGAAAATACCATTGTCAACACTAACTTTTTGCTCTTGAATCTCAAAACGGTAACTTTCATAATTCGGTAAAATAGAAACCAAATGCAGAGAGGGTAGAGTAAGTGGCGTATTCAGCTCTACAGAAATCCCCTCATCATAACTTGTTTTTTTAATAAAATCCTTCGCCAAAGGAATCTTCCCAAAAACAAATGAAGAAAGCAACCTTTTCCCTTCTGAGGTTTTCAAACCTTGGTAAACAGTCCTTTTTCCACGTTCAGAAATGGTATCTAAATCTTTAATCGCGGTCATCAATTGGGCAAATTTTTGATAAAGATATCGGTCTCCACATTTTTTATAGTAAGAATAAATGGCATTTCGAAGCATTTTTCCCGTTTTAGAACAATGCCCAAACTCACTGCTGTTTTCTCTTACTCGAGCATAATTTTCCTTGGTTTTAAAATCATCTCGATTAAAACCACTTTTCTTGCGCACCACAGAAACACCATTCAGTTCATAAAAAACCAAACCATCTATAGACCCCTGAAATTGTAAAATGCTCTTGTATCTTGCCATGGGTTAATTGAATGAATATCAAAAGTAAGGAATACTCATGACATGTACAACTTTAATGTATAGTTGTAGTATAGTTATAGTATAGTTAATATATAAATAATTAATGTTATATTTGTATAAAAGTAGTAAACGAAGGGTGTTATAAGCGATGAATTCCAATAATGAATAAATCATTGTATTATCCTAAAAAGAGGGAAAACTGAATCATGAATAAAAGAATACTTTTTCTAGTCGTATTGATACTCACGGTAATTTCTTGTGGCTCACGCAAAACGGTGTCTCACAAACCTAATACTTCCACGGTGACCCTTAGAAACCTAACCTCCAAATTTGAAGGTCAAAATTCTTATCAAGTCAAAAAAATCCTAAATGACGCAGAAGATTTCTTAGGAACACCATATAAGTTTGGCGGAACCAGTAAGTCTGGTCTAGATTGCAGCGGTTTGGTTATCAAGGTCTACAATGAGAACAAGGTGAAAATGCCAAGACGCTCTTCTGATCAAGCATTACAAGGAAAAAAAATAGAAATTTGGGAAGCAAAACCCGGAGATTTGTTGTTTTTTGCGACCAATGGTAATGGAGCAGTTTCGCATGTAGGTATCGTAAAAGAAATTAAAAACAGAGGAGAAATTACCTTCATTCATGCTTCTACTTCTAAAGGAGTAATCGTATCTTCGCTGAACGAAAAATATTGGAACAAAGCTTTTCTCTTTGCCAAAAGAGTACTCTAAATAATGAATTATATTATCCAAAAACTTAAAAATTTAACTTACCATACACATTTAGGTTCACTCTTAAAACCTATAGAAAGTGAACTGAAAGAGTATCAATTTTTAATAACAGACTACCTTTTCCTCTCTCCTGAAAAAGACTTGCCGATTCAGAATTTTTCCAGCAATTATGAAATCTTTGATGCAGAAAAATTTTTAGAATTAGCCCAAAAAGATATCAAGTTCAATTATGGATATTTTGCAGCGATTTCAAAGGATAAAGAGATTGTCTTAGACTTAGAAAATTTACCTTATGTAGAAGGAAATCCAGAAATTTGGTATAATGATT
>DITA01000123.1:0-11376 GCA_002422665.1 Flavobacteriales bacterium UBA6196 | reverse complement strand
TTTGCAGCTGCTTCAACTTTAGCAGCAGCTGAATCAACAGTTGCAGCAGCAGAGTCAGCAACAGCAGCAGCAGTGTCAACAGTAGCAGCAGCAGAGTCAACAACAGCAGCAGCAGAATCTACAGTTTCAGTAGCTTCAGTAGTTTCAGATTTTTTACAAGCAACAACAGCTAATGCAGCGATAGCTGCTACGAATAATGATTTTTTCATAATAAATTAATTTAATTAAATTGTTTAAAAATTGTTTTGTTCACTTTTAACGGAGCAAAGATAGGGTCATAGAAAAAATTTGTTTTAGAAAATTAATTGTAATATATTTGTAAAATAGTTTTACAAAAAACTAATACTGATAATCAAACACTTAAATAATCTTATAAGATTTTGGCAGATTTAGATTTATTGCATTTCGAGCAATTAAAAGCAGAAGTTCAGGCGGAATATCTTAAAAATCACCATCCTTCCTACGATGAAATTTCGAAGTGGAAAGGAATTGATATTATTTATTTTCAAGAGGATTTACGAAAAAAGGCAAAAGGAAATATTAGCGAAAAGTCTTTCTATACATATTTCAAGACGGTTCCTTCTAGCAAATTACCTAGAATAGATATGCTTAACCTACTTGCTATTTATTCAGGTTACCAATCTTGGTATGATTTTAAGAAAAATCATCTTTTTGCCAATGAAATTATTTCCGAACATGAAAAACCATCAGAAATTCTTATTGCAGATGAAGAAAAATTAAAAATTTCTACTGAAAAACCAACAGAATCAGCATTTTCAACACCTGAAAAAGCTATTCCAACTATTGAAAAAACTACCACAGCAGAAATACAACCAGCTATTGAGGAAACTAAAACAACTGTTCCAACATCTTCATCATCACAAAGGATTTTCAAAAATCCTTTGATAAGCATTATCAAACAATATTTTTGGCTCATTTCTTCAGTAGTATTAATGACAATGGTCTTGATTTTAGTTTTTTGGCAAAGAATTTTTGCAACAGATTATAAATTTACTTTTATAGACGCTGATAGAAATACAAAAATCAAAGACATCATAGAAATAAGAGTTTTAAAAGAAAATGAAACTCCTATTAGATATATTATCAATTCTGGCAAAGATATTGAAGATGATGATTTAGGGGTTTTCAGATTTCCTACTCAGAGTAAGACTTTGGCTATGGAAGTCAATTCGCCTTTTTACAGAAAGGATACTATTTATAGAAATCTAGATCCTGCTAGAACTAATGAAACTATAGAGTTAGAACCGGATGTTTACGCACAAGCATTGTACTACTATTCTACCAATGACATTAGTAAGAAAAGAGAAGAACTAGATAAAATCATTAGCAATAACGCTTTAATTTATCAAGTTTTTGATAATGAAACGTATGGCGTAGAAACCTTAGACAAACAAAAATATATAGGACTTGTAACGACACCAACTACTTCATTGAAAAATTTTAAAATGATAGAGACTAAAGTGAGTCCAGAAACTAAAAAAATAATCCTTATTAAATTTAAAATACAACCTGATGAAATCACTAAATAAAAATGTAATCTTTACTTTATTTCTAGCATTAATGACGATTATTGCTTGTAAAAAAGAGCAGCCAATAAGTGATATAGATGTATTGAGATACGGTAATAATGAAGATGTATATTCTACCACAAAACTAGACAGTGCGCAAGCTATAGCAAGTATAACTCAACAAAAATTGCAAGAATTATACGATATTTCTGCGCTGTATTCTTCTGGAAATAAAAATACTGCAATTGACTCACTAAATTATGAGCAAATTCAAGGATATTTTGTAAAAAAAGATTCTGCGAACGTAATGGGACTTCTCAAAGAACTGGATAGTCTAAAAGTAAAACTGGTTAAAGTAAAAAACCTTAGCATCAATACTGAAATCAATGGAAAAGACACCTTAGATTATGCTAATTACACAGTAGAATATAAAGATAGAGACCAAAGAATGATTGGCGAATTCAATAAAAAATCTCAATATAAACTCTTGAAATCACCTGTGAATTTCAAAAAAGAATTCAAATTTTATTTTGTAGAAATAGATGTACAACCAAAAGACAGCACTTCTGTAGGCGTAACCAAATAATCCAATTTTACATCTTGTAAAGAAACATCATCAATAGAATCAGTCGGCGAGAAATAATTCACGCCGATTTTTTTTGCATCAAGATTAATTCCTGCAAAAAATTGGTCGTAAAAGCCCTTTCCATAGCCAATTCTATTTCCTGATGCATCACAATACAGTAATGGTGTAATTACATAATCAAAAGAATCAGATTCATTTTCATTAGATTCTGGCTCTAGAATTCCCCACGAATTTTGCAAAAAAATAGTATCTGGCTTAATCTGAATAGAAATAATCTTATTCCCCATCATTTTTGGAACAAAAACCTGAATGTTTTTTTCAAAAAAATAATTGATAAAGATTTTGGTATTGATTTCGTTCAATTTTTCAATTGGAAAAAAAATGTGAACTTTCTGATTTTCAATGACATTAAATTGTAAAACGAAATTTTCAAATATTTTTTGAGATAAATACAAGACCTCATCTTTCGATAAGGTCTTTCTCAAATCCATATATTTTTTACGTAAATCTTTTTTAAGCATTTTAGATTTCCTTTACCGATATAATTTTCACTGGACAAGCTTTTGCTGCTTTTTCACAAGGTTCATACGCATCAGAAATCGGTGTTTTAAGCGTAAAGAAGCCTTTCTTATCAGCAGATTTCAATAAAACAGATTTTCCGTCTTTCTTAGACATACGAAAATATTCTGGCGCAAACTCCGCACAGTAATTACAGCCAATGCATTTATCTCTTTGTAATGTAATAATTACCATTATAACTTAATTAGTGTGAGTAAGCTCCTTCATCTACATTATTCTGTTGTGTACCAGGTTCTTCTACCTTTACAATTTTGTATAATTTATCAGATGGTCGAACTCTAAATTCTGTTTTAAAAGTAACCACATCAGATTTCGAAGCTTTAGTAGCCCCTTCTTTACCATCTACCATCATATGTTCAATTACAATTTCTTGTGAACCAGTAGTAGGACCTTGAATCAGAACTCTATCTCCTATATTTAAGTCATAGGCTTCAATTAAAAATTCTGCAATATTTGATTTTGGATAGAAATGTCTTCCTTTACCAATGTAAATTTTCTTTTGCGTAGCACTACTTCCAGAATTTGGTGACCATTCTCCTAATTCTTGGCCAAGATAATAACCACTCCAGAAACCTCTGTTGTAAACCGTTTCTAGCTGCTTCATCCAACCTTCTACTTTCTCTGCAGAAAAAGTTCCATCAGCAATACTGTCAATGGCTTCTCTATAACATTTAGTCACAGTTGCTACATATTCTGGCGCTCTTCCTCTTCCTTCGATTTTCAGAACCTTTACACCAGCATCTACAATTTGGTCTAAAAATCCTATCGTACAAAGATCTTTAGGAGACATCATGTATTCATTATCTAATTCTATTTCGAAGCCAGATTCTTGGTCAATAACTGTATATTTTTTTCTACAATTTTGTTTACAAGCTCCTCTGTTTGCTGAAGAATTGTGTGAATGAAGGCTCAAATAACATTTCCCAGAAACTGCCATACAAAGTGCTCCATGACCGAAAATTTCTATTTCCACTAAATTTCCAGAAGGTCCTTTGATTTGCTCTTTTTCAATTTGAGAACAGATTTTTTTGATTTGAGTAATAGAAAGTTCTCTACTCATCACCATCGTATCTGCAAAAAGTGCATAAAACTTAACCGTTTCAATATTGGTGATATTAATTTGAGTAGAAATATGTACTTCCATGCCTATTTGTCTTGCATAAGCAATTACCGCCTGATCCATTGCAATTACCGCAGTAAGGTCTGCTTCTTTTGCTTTGTCAAGTAAAGTTTTGATGATGGATAAATCGTGGTCGTATATAATGGTATTAAGAGTAAGATAAGTTCTCACTCCTTTTTCTTTACATCTTCTAGAAATTTCTGGTAAATCTAAAATCGTAAAGTTCATAGAAGCTCTAGCTCTCATGTTGAGCTGCTCTACACCGAAATATATTGAATCTGCACCATTATCTAATGCTGCTTGTAAAGAAGTAAAATCTCCTGCTGGAGCCATTAATTCTATTCTTCCGCTTTTTGTCATTCTAAAATGTAAAATTTTTTGCAAAGATATGTTTTTTAGAATTATTCTAAAAAGCTTATAATAGATAGATTCGATTTATACTAATATCTTATTTTTTTCTTACTCAAAACATAAAATAAGACTATAAAAAATAGAACTATAAAAAATAAAGTAGTCCCCATGATTACTAAAATTAATGATTTTGCTAATAATCAAATTTACTTCAACCTATCTTTGGATTCAATACGTAAATTGTATGATATTCAATTACAATTCTAAAATTTTCTTAAACTCGTTAAACTTTGTTAAAAGTGTAACACTAATAATTTAGTGAACACTAATTTTGCATTAAATTTGTTATACTTAAACTATAAAAGAAGAATTAACAATGAAGAACAGTTTAAAACAATTATTACCTTTTGCTGTTGTAGGTATATTATCTGGTGCCACAACTTTTGGTGCAATAGAGTATTTCAAAACGAATGAAAATAACAGCGATTTTTCTTATTTCCATACTGCAAATGATAATGTAAAATTCGCAGGAATAAATTCCGCAAATGTGGGTAATGATTTTGTAAAAGCCGCAAAAACTACAGTTCCTGCAGTGGTTACCATTAAAAATTATCAATCAAGAAGTGCAAGTTCAAACAGAATGTCTGAACAAGACTTATTTGAACAATTTTTCGGAAATCCTTTTGGAAACCAAAGACAAAATCAAAAACAACAGCAACCACCTAAAGATGTTCCTTCTGGATTAGGAAGTGGCGTGATTATTTCACCAGACGGTTATATTATTTCTAATAATCACGTAGTTGCAGGTGCCAATAAATTAGAAGTTATCCTCAGCAACAAAAAAAGTTACGTAGCCAATCTTATTGGAACAGACCCAAGTACAGACATCGCTCTTCTAAAAATTGAAGAAAAAGGTTTGCCTTATCTTAATTTTGCCAATTCAGATTTAGTAGAAGTAGGACAATGGGTTTTAGCAGTAGGAAATCCACTGGGTTTAAATTCTACCGTTACCGCAGGTATTGTTTCAGCTAAAGGAAGAAGCATAGACTTGCTAAGTCAACAATCTAGAACTCCTATTGAAAGTTTTATTCAAACAGATGCAGCAATTAATCCAGGAAATTCTGGTGGTGCTCTCGTAAATGTAAACGGAGACTTAATCGGAATCAACTCTGCCATTTCTTCTAATACAGGTTACTATGAAGGTTATGGTTTTGCAGTTCCTGCTAACTTAGCTAAAAAAGTAGTTGAAGACATTAAAAAATTCGGCTTGGTACAAAGAGGATTCTTAGGAGTTGTAAGTTTAGACCTTTCTGATGATAGACAAGTTGCCGCTTATAATCAAAGTCAAAAAGCCAACATCAAAGCAAGTAGCGGAATTATGATTACTGAAATCACTGAAAATAGCGGTGCTGAAGATGCTGGATTAAGAAAAGGAGATATTATCAAAAAAATAGATAATTCTACCATAGAAACTTTCGCGGATTTATCTGCTGCTGTTGGTAGTAAAAGACCTGGAGATAAAGTTATGGTAACTTATATTAGAAATGGTAAATCTTATACTGAAACTGTAACGCTTAAAGACCAAAAAGGAGGAACCTCATTCCGAAGCAAAGCAGATTTATCTGTCACTGAAAAAATAGGAGGTGAATTCGAGGTTTTAAGTGACCGTTTTAAAACGGATTATGGTTTAAACAGCGGTGTAATTGCAAGAAATATAGTAGAAGGTGGTGAGTTAGAAAGAATAGGCGTTTATGACAATTACATCATTATAGAAGTCAACGGAAAACCTGTAAATTCACAGAAAGATGTAGAAAAAATCTTAGATGGATATAAGGGAACCGTACAAATAAAATACGTAGACGAATACGGCAGAATGTACACCAGAGGTTTTAAAATGCCTTAATCATAGTTTTATAAATTCCAAAGAAAAAGCCTTTCAAAAAATTTTGAAAGGCTTTTTTTATTTAGATTTAGGAAATTCTTTCCTTTTATTTCGTTCGTAAATCACTTCTACTATTTTTCCTCCTAACCAAGCAAAAGGGAAATAAGTAATGAAGATTAAAATTTTATAAAAAGTAGGGTGATATGGGAAAACAATAATGTCTAACATGGCTATAAATAGCAAAATGAAGCCAATAAGAATCGCATAAGCTACTTTAGCATATTTTACAATAATCGCAGTAGTAACACCTCCAATGGTTGCTCCAAAACCTGAAGAAAGAAGTAAAGTCCAGAAAAAACCTGGCTTATTTTCTACACTTTTCAACAATTCCCACCAATGTTCAAACGGAAAAAAACCTTCATAATTCACCCATGATGAATTAATTTTTACACCCAGCGAAATAATGACTCCTGCCATCGCCAAGCCACATAAAACGCCTAATGTATTTCTTAAAAAATTCATGTCTTAGAACTGATGTGCAATCATAGAAATTTCTACACTCACATTTTTTGGCAAACAAGAAACCTCTACTGTTTCTCTTGCCGGATAATTTCCTCCTTCGAAATAAGATGCATAGATTTCGTTCATCACTGCAAAATCATCCATACTTTTTAAGAAAATAGTAGATTTTACTACATTTCCGAATCCCATTCCTGCTTCTTCTAAAATGGCTTTTAGATTCTTCATCACTTGGTGTGTTTCTATTTCTATTCCATCCAATAAATTCCCAGTAGACGGATCAATAGGGATTTGACCAGAAATATAGAGAACGCCATTTACAAGGTTAGCTTGCGAATACGGACCAATTGCAGCTGGTGCATTGTTAGTAGAAACTATCTTCTTCATATTTTTGTAAAATTATCATGCAAAGATAAAATTTCTGAACAAATAAAAAATAGTGTTCAGAGATTCCTTCGTTATTTAGAAAGTACTGCCACTTTGTTGGAAACTTCTTTCCTTGTATTTTACGGCATCTTTTAAAATATTTGCTTTTATGCTGATAAAGAAATCATATACTTTAAACTGACCAAAAGGCACCCAATTAAAGGTAAAAGAGAAACTTCTTTGGTCTCTAGAAAACCCTAATCTGGTATACGCTAAACTTTTTGAAACAAAATCATAATGTGTATTTCCGCTTAAACTCCAATAAGGTGTAAGTTTCACGCTACCATCTAAACCTAGTGAAGCTACACTTTTCCCAAATCTGGTATTGTTTTTAGAATAACCATAATTGGCATTAAGATTCAAAGTCCAAGGTTGATTATATCGGGAGTAATTATCTTGGTCAAAATAATAGACTTCGTTTCGTATTTCTCCTTTGGTTTTATACTTGGTTGCTAAATCTTCTTTTTTTCCAAAAGTTTCATTGTTCAGAGGGAAAGAAAAATTCATGCTGAAACTCTGGATATTAAAATGTCCAAAATTCTCAGTTCTAATACCGTTTTCTTGACCTGGAATAAATACAATTTGATAAGGATCTATCGAAACATTAGAATTGACACTTAATTTATTTTGGAAGAAAGAAGTCTGTGTACTAATCGAAATCAATGACCATTTGTATTTGTCGGCAGCAAAATTATAACCACCAGAAATATTTAAACTTTCAAAAATTTTAACTTTTTTTGTTCCTGTAGAATCGGTTTTACTTCTCACCTTCATCTCTAAGTTGTTATTGATATTGAAACCAATAGACTGTGTTAAACCTTGATTAGGTGAGCCAAACATCCCTCCTTCAAAAATAGAATAAGTGGTCAAAACGCCTCTTTCGTCATAATAACTTTTGAAATATCCAAACTTTTGATCTCCAAAATCTGGAGAATACGTGAACCCAATACTCGGAGTTACCATGTGTCTGATGGCTTGGATTTTAGATTTTTCACCAAATTTCAACATTCCATACAAAACGGTTTGTAAACTAGCTGAAGCAGAATAAGTAGAGTACCCCGAAATGTTTTTATTTTGTATTGTTTCTACTTGATTATTGATAGGATTATAATTTTTATTAATTGTTTTTGTAGTAAAAACATTATTTATATCACCCAAAAGGGAAAAAGTAAAATACTTCGCAATAGTGGTATTTGTGGTTAAGCTAATTTTGTTTTGTAAACCAGTCTGCATATTATCCCACATGGTTTTGGTAAACAAATCATCATTTTTAACTCCCGAAACATAGTTGCTAAATTGCAAACCTGTGTTGACATTAATATTCTCTAGAAGCCCAGTTCTTACACCGGTTTTAGGTTTAAATAAGTAAAACTGATTAATTGCTACATTCAACTGTGGCAATCTAATATCGGTAAGTCCCGTAGTAAAGTTTTGAGAATAACTACCTGTTCCCGTGATAGTTATCGGTAAATTCAAAAATCTTTTGGTAAAGCTCACCGTAGAGTTTTGTTGTGCATTTAGAGCACTTTGGTTAAAAATATGGGAGTTATTAACCGTGTTATTGTAGAATTTATTGCTCGTAATATTTACAGATGCCGAAAAATTAAAAAATGGATTGGCTTTAGTATCTTGAGTATGTGTCCATGCAATATTATAAACACTGCTTTTGGTATAATTTTCTAGACCTTTTATTCCTCTGATGGTAGTTCCTATTTCTCCACGGAAAGAACCATTGTACTTGTAATTTTTTCGATAACTCACTTCTGGTCTGAAGTTCCAACTTCCCTTAGTATAATAATCAAAGTAGGTTTTCACATCAAAATGCTCCCCAATTGGCAAATAATACCCCAAACTATTCAGGAAAAATCCCACATCTTGTCTTTCCCCAAAACTCGGAATAAGAATTCCCGCCATTCTTTTTTCAGAAAACGGAAGAATCGCAAATGGTAGAATAAGTGGTGTAGGAACTTGCTCTATATACATCTGTATAGGACCCGTAATTAATTTAGAGTTACTTTTCCCTTTTACCAATTTAATATCTGGTGCGAGTAAATAATAATCTGCTATGGTGTCTTTTTTCTTAAGGAAATATTCGTCTGTAGTATATTTTCCTCTTTTAAGATAAAAAACAGAATCGTTTACTTTTTTGGTTTTTTCTGCTACAATTACACCTTCGCTTTCTTCTGTTCTAGCATTGTAAGCAATGGCTTGTTTGGTTTTATAATTGTAGCTGAATTCGGAATATTCATATTTTTTACCACCTTGAGTTGCTACAGCAGGTTCTGTAATTTTTCCTATAGAATCTACTTTTCCTCTTGCAAAAATCAGTCCTTTGTCCCAATCTATTTGGATATAATCTGCATTAATCTTCATATCTTGATATGAAACTTCTGCATTTTGATTGAGATAAGACATTTTTTTCGGAACTTCGTTTCTAATATTATCCGCTTTAGAACGTACAACATCATCTAAACGTTCTCGTTCTATTTTTATGGTATCTGTTTTAGAAACAGCAGTAGCATTATCACTATTTTTAGGCGCATTTTCTAGCTTATTTTGTGCTAAAAAATTGTTAAAAATTAGGATAATTAAAATTTGTAAGGTATTTTTGAGACCGTTTTTAATCAATGGAGCTTATAATTTCAGGCTCCAAAATTAATAATTTTTAAAAAATGAAGACGCATAAACACGCATTTAATATAATTTTAACAGTATTATTTTTAATTTTCGCTCAATTAGGCGCACAAAAGAAGTTTGTTATTGTATTAGATGCTGGTCACGGCGGTTCTGATGTGGGAGCAACTAGAAAATACGAAAACATAGGATTAGTACAAGAAAAAGACGTTACACTAGGCATTGTATTGAAGCTAGGCAGAATGCTCGAAAAAAATAAAGATTACAAAATTATTTACACCAGAAAAATAGACGAATATCCTTCTCTAGCAGATAGAACAGACCTTGCCAATAGAAGTCATGCCGATTTATTTATCTCTGTACATTGCAATGCTAGTACCAAATCTACACCTTACGGAACCGAAACTTATGTACAGGGGCCAGACCAAAACAAAACCAATTTAGAAGTAGCTAAAAGAGAGAATGACGTAATTTTCTTAGATGATAAAGACCGCGAAAGATTCGCTTCTTACGATCCAACTTCTCCAGAATCTTTAATTGCATTAAGAATTCAGCAAAGTAAATATCTAGAAAGCAGTTTGATTTTTGGCGGTTATGTAGAAGAAAATTTTGTAAAAAAAGACAAAAGATATTCCAGAGGAGTGATGCAGAAAAACCTTCACGTACTACGTCTTAATGCGATGCCATCTGTTTTAATAGAAACGGGATTCATCAGTAATGCTGAAGAGGCAGAATATTTAGCTTCAGATAAAGGTCAAGATGAAATTGCAGAATCTATTTATGACGCGATTACCAGTTATAAAAAACGAATCGATAGAAATCAGAAAAAAATAGTAGAAGAACCGAAAGAACTTCCTTTGAAAAATGATTTCAGAATTCTTTTGATGAGCACTCCAAACAAATATGCTGTGGGAGATCCTGCCCTAAAAGGACTTAATTACATCTTAACCATCAAAGAAAATGGTTTGTACAAATATTATTATAGCGTAACAAATTTCGCTTCTATTAAAGAAAACAACCTTAAAACCGCTAAAGATGCTGGATTTAGAAATGCTACTGCTGTAAGTTTTATTCCTAATCAAAACATGAATACTGGTTATTACCGATTAGAAGTATACAGTGGAAAAGATAAATTACCTAACTCTTCACCCATTATAAAATTATTAAAAGAAGTAGAAAGAGTAAAAGCTAATGGCATATTCTATTACACTTACGGCAGTGTAAAATCTCTAGAAGCGGCTATTAAATTACAAAAAGACCTAGAAGAAAAGGGTATTATCAATACTACAATAGAAAAAGTTTATAAATAATCAAGAAAATTTTGCGAGTTCTAAAAAAGTTCTTATTTTTGCACGCACAAAAAAAGAATGGCCTATTCGTCTAGTGGTTAGGACTCAAGATTTTCATTCTTGCAACAGGGGTTCGATTCCCCTATAGGCTACAAATTTTAAAAAAAATTAAAAAATAATTTGCAAATTAAAAAATAGTTTTTATCTTTGCACCCACATTTCAGAAACAATTATGGCAAATCATAAATCAGCACTTAAGAGAATCAGACAATCTGAGAAAAGAAGATTGAGAAACAGATACTATCACAAAACTGCTAGAACAGCTGTGAAAGTATTAAGAAATGAAGAAAACAAAGCAGCTGCTTCAGAGCAATTGCCGAAAGTAATCTCTTTATTAGACAAATTAGTAAAGAAGAATATTATTCACAAAAACAAGGCTGCTAACTTAAAAAGCAAGTTAA
>DITA01000151.1:0-12233 GCA_002422665.1 Flavobacteriales bacterium UBA6196 | reverse complement strand
GAATTTTCTTCCGACCATGACTAGATTTTTTCTCGCTTTTTTCTTTGCAAGGATTTGTGTAATTTTAGACAAAATAATTTAAAATGTTAATTTACGGAGTAGACCACTTTACTTACCAAGATGTCATCAATATTATCAATGGTAAGCAAAAAGCAAATTTGGATAAAAAATCAAAAACCCAAATCCAGAATTCTTACCAAAATGTTCAAAAAATTGTAAAATCAGATAAAACCGTTTATGGAATTAATACAGGTTTTGGTCCGCTCTGTGATGTGAAAATTTCCGAAGAAGAAACCGCACAGTTACAAGAGAATCTTATCATTTCGCATTCTGTAGGAGTAGGAAAGCCAATAGCTAAAGAACTTTCAAAAATCATGATAGTGTGTAAAATTCACGCTTTGTCAAAAGGATTTTCTGGGATTTCTTTAGACGTTGTAGAACGATTGATGCTCATGCTAGAAAAAGATATTATTCCTGTAGTTCCAGAGCAAGGTTCAGTTGGCGCAAGCGGAGATTTAGCACCGCTTTCTCATTTGGTTTTACCACTTTTAGGTTTAGGAAAAGTTTGGGAAGGCGAAAATACAGTAGAAACTGCCCAAGTTTTAGAAAAACATCAATTACAGCCTTTAAAATTACAAGCCAAAGAAGGTTTAGCACTAATTAATGGAACTCAATTTATTCTAGCACATGCGATTTTAGGCTTAGATAAATTTAAATACTTATTAGATTTAGCAGATTTAGCTGCTGCTTTTTCGATTGAAGCATATCAAGGTTCTGCAAGTCCTTTTAAGAAAGAATTGCACGAAATTAGAGCGTACAAAGGCAGTCAATTGGTTGCCAAAAGAATGACCAAATTGCTCAAAAATTCAGAAAATTTAGAATACCACGAAAATTGCGGAAGAGTTCAAGACCCGTATTCTATGCGTTGCGTTCCGCAAGTTCACGGTGCCAGTAGAAATGCTTATGAGCATCTGAAACAAATGGCAGAAACAGAACTGAATTCTGTAACCGATAATCCTATCGTTATTTCTGATGAAGAAGCGATTTCTGGAGGAAATTTTCATGGTCAATTAATGGCATTACCTATTGATTATGCAACTTTGGCCGCTGCAGAATTAGGAAACATTTCAGATAGAAGAAGTTATCTTTTACTCGAAGGAAAATATGGTTTACCAAAATTACTCATCGAAAGTTCTGGGCTTAATTCAGGATTCATGATTCCGCAATATACCACTGCAGCATTGGTTACCGAGAACAAAACGCTTTGTTTCCCAGCTTCGGCAGATTCTGTTCCTACAAGTTTGGGACAAGAAGACCACGTTTCTATGGGAAGTATTTCTGGTAGAAAATTCAATCAAGTTTTAGGAAATCTTGAAAATATTTTAGCGATAGAATTGATGTTTGCAGCGCAAGGTTTAGAATTCCGTAGACCGCTGAAATCTTCTAAAATCATCGAAGAAAACTACGAAATCATTCGAGCTAAAGTAAAAAAACTTGAAAACGACAGATTAATAGGCGAAGATATTCTTACCATTGCAGAAATGGTTAAAAATAGAGCATTTAAAGTGGAAATATAAATCAACGATAGCTTAATAAAGAAAAGGATTTCTATTTTGAAGTCCTTTTCATCTAAATAATGGAATATTGAAGTAAAATTGTTTTAATTTTGGGGTAATTCTACTTTGTATATTTTAGAATTTCCAGCTTCTGCAACGTATAAGAAACCTTTTTCGTCTAATGTAATTTGTTCAGTAGAAAGAAGGTAATTGTCATCTAAAATTACGATTGTATTTTTTGTCTTTGGATCATATCTTAAAATATTAGATTTCGAATAGTTATAAAAATAGATAAATCCATTTTTATCAACATCTAAATCCTTTGGCTCGATTTCGTCGTTAATAGGTAGCTTTTCTAAAGTGTTTTTTGTAAGATCATACTTTAGAATGACTTTGTTATCTCGGTCACCTAACAATACATTACCATCAATATCTACTGCAATGCCCAAATCGTCTCCTACATTTTCAAGTTCTATGTCCTTAAATTCGTGGGTTTTAAAATTGTAAGTTTTTATTCCTTTGTGAAAAAATTCAGTGTAAAAGAGATTTCCATTTTTATCCAAAGCAATATTATAAGGTGTTCCCCAACTTACATTTTTATCAACTATAGAAACTTCTTTTGTTTTAGGGTTTATTTGCTTTATCTGATGATTATTAGTGTCTGCAAAATATATTAAACCAGTAGAAAAATCGGTTGCCATTTGCTGTGGAAAGAGAGTATTAGTTTTTTCTAGTATTTGTAATTTTTTAGAATCTACATCCCATATTTTAATTTCGTTGTTTTGAGTATCAGCAATATAGATATTTCCTTGAGTATCTGCCGTAACACCTATAGGTTATTTAAATTTTCCATCTATCGATTCTACGATTTTTTGAGCTTGGCAAAAATAAGTACTTATTATTGCTACAAGAATTAAAGTTTTTTTCATGATGTAATTATTGGTTTAAAAATCTAGTAAAGGATCTGTTTTCCACAAAACAGCTTCCGTTAAGAAAGTTTCTTTTTCGGCAAGAATTTCAATCTCTTTTTCTTCGTCTTTTATTCCAACATTGATGATGTCTTTTTTGAAATCATAAAAAATATTGAAAAAAATGCCGTCACAATTGTGTTGCATGCAACCATGAGCAATTAAAACATTATTTTTGATGACCATTGGAGATTGAACATCAAAATGACTTTCTAAAAAATCAAATTTTTCTTTGCCCAATAATTTTTGTAATCGAGTTCTGAAAGCACTTTTTTTCTCGATGAGTTTTACTTCGAAAGGATATTTATCATTATAATTTTTCATGTAAGATAAACTGGTGCTCTTGGCTGTAGAAGTGTTGGTCTTTTTTTGTTGAGCACTAAAATGTAGGCTAAAAAACGCCAACACAATAAAAAAAATCTTTTTCATAATTTATAATTCTGTTATAGTAATTAATTGATTATCTTTAAAATACAATAAACTTCCATTGACGGTTTTTTCTACCGCTGTAATATCTGTTACTTTAGAGCTGTTAAGGTCTAAAACACTTATCCCAGATTCATTTTTTTCTAAATAACTGCTTTGAAAAACAGAATATCTATAATTATTGATAAAAAATTCTACTCGGTACACACTTGTTGACTCATTTATATTTCCACCAAAACGGTTCAGATAAGTAAAACTGAAATTTTTGTTTTCAGAAATACTAGGGATTTTTGGATATTGCATTTCTACCTTATCTTTATTGTACAATCGGTAGATTAATGCACTGTCTTTTTGTCTTACCGTGAGCTTCATGGTTTTTCCGCTCTTGGTTTGAAAGCTGAAAACTATTTTTTCTTGTGCATTTACTGTTATTGAAAATAAAAAGACAAGAACGAATGCGGATAAAATTTTGTTCATTTTACTTTTTTTCGGATGTTATTTCGAATTTTCCATTGTTTTTTTACTGAAAAATCTAAGACAGAATCTATAGCAAAAGTTCTGGATTCTACTTTGAAATTCCCTTTTGATTTTATAGTTAATTTGCAAACATCTGTAGAACCATCTTTAGAAAAAGTTCCTAATATGGGCAGTTTGTCGATGATTTTGTCATCTGTATATTTCATCGTAATTGCAGAAAGAATATATTTTGTATCAGTAGGTTTTCCTTGGTAAAAAAAACAGAATTGCAATTTTATCATTCAGTTTGTACCAACCAACTGGATGAGCAAAAGTTTCCTCAACTTTCATGTATTGATTTTGGTCAAAAAGATATTTCCAAGCAAGGTTTTGCTCTACATCGAAATCTAAATTTTCGAGCATTTCATACGAACCAACCGAAGAAATGTCTTCGAGTTGCTTAAAACCTAATGCTAAATTTTTGAAATTTTCTGTCATCTGAGCAAAAGCAAAAGTGCCCGAAAATAAAAATCCTAGAAAAATAATTTTAAAATATTGATTCATGATGGTGAGTTTAAAATTTAATTTTGAGGTGTAAAAACATATTTATTCCAAAGTTTTTTAGAAAATTCTAATATTTTTTGGTCTTTAGAGTTTAAAAATGCTTCGTCATAAGTATATTTTCCGCCAGTATAATTGTTGTCTTTGGTGTTTTCGTTATAAGAAATTACAATTTTTTCTGAACCTCGCATGGCATATTTTTTTCCGTTTTCATACATTATAATTTTCATGTCTAAAGGGTCTACACCGCCTCTGCAACCTAATTTGTACAAAATCCAAACTTCAGAAAGATTATTTTGATTAACATCTGTAATTTGAAAAGCTTCAGAGAAAAAATCTCCGGAAATATCTAACGGACAATCATTTACCAAATCGTAAATTTGCCATTCTTTATCGTAATTTTTAGTTTCAGAATTCAATAAAAATGATTGTACAAAAAGTTCTATATCTTGAGAATCTTCCATTTTGTGAGGAAGATTTTTTATAAATTCTGGACCTTTTTTCGCAATGAAAGTATAATGAAAACCTAATTTGTCTTTGTATTGATACGCTTTTATAATTTCAGATTTTGAAATTTTATTATTTCTGAAAATCTCATCAGGAATTTCTTTCGCCGAAACTATTTTTGCGTTCTCCAATTTTTGATTAGAATTAGGATGAAGTGTAATTTCAAATTCTTCTCCGCCACAATTTGCCATTCCAAAATATTGATTTTCTTTGGACGAAAGCAATCGAATATCACAATGTTCTATCAAAATATTGTTGTTCTTATCTTTTGACTGTCTTATAATGAAGGAAAGTTCTTTTGAATTTTGATTGCCACTAAAAATTGGGAATTTTTCTTTTGTAGAAAGGTATTGTAAAAAACCACTTGCGATGTTGTTTTCTTTGAAACTAATTTCAACTTTTATTGGTTTTTTATTCATTTCGCCAGAAAATAAAAATTTTTCCTGAGCATTTAGTAATGTAAACGCTAGGAAAATGAAAAGTTTCAAGAGAAAATTTAGAAATTTCATGGTCATTAATTTTTGAAATTTAAAATTTTAATGAAGTGTTTTTTCTGAAACTGGTCTTCCAAGTAGCCAGAATAATTGTTTTTGTAAGGTCTTAAACTTCCAGAAGCTATTTTTTCGTTCGAAGTTTTGCTTGTATAAATGGCTACATCAATAAATTCCGCATATTGATAGATGCTAATTTTGAATTTAGATTTTGAATTTTTGGTATAAAATAGATAACCTTCTAAAGTACCATCGCTATTACTTTTTAAGACAATGTTAATGGCTTTGTCATCGTAAAATCCTTTGTAGTTTTTAGCTTTTTGAGCAAAACTCAAAATACTGAAAAGCATTGTAAATAATAGAAAAATAGAATTGGTAGCTTTCATTTTCATTATTTGGCTCTTTTGTAAAGTTTTTCTATATGCTTGTCAATAGAAACCATATCAGCAACTTCTGGTGCCGCCTCACCGTTGAAAAGTATAAATTCTGAAACTGCAACTTTGGTTTTGTAAGGGTATTTCTTTCCAGTTTTAGAAATAAATATTACTTTTTTTCCAGCATCTACATTTATGGTTTTTATTTTCATACTGTCTAAATATTTTTGAGCTTGTGCAGTATAGTAATAAGCATCATCCGTAATAATACTATAATCTTCTTCATCTAAACCTTGCGTAAGGCTATCAATTTGTTTTTCAGTAGCAGAAACATGTACCACTTCGAAAGGATGAATGATTGTTCCTTCTTCTTTTGTGGAATTTTTTAGGGCTAATTTTTCTTGGTTTGTTGACGAAATAGTGTCTTTTTCAACGGTATTTTCAGATTTTATTTCTTTGGTTTCAGCTTTGTTACAAGAAATAATAGTAAGGATTGATAATACAATTGTTATGGTTATTTTATTGATATTCATGTCTTTAATTTTCTGCGAAAGTAAATTTATTAATCATAATTTTTCTTTAGTAATTAATTAAATGAGGTTTTGAGTTAATAAATCCCCCAAAATACCGTTTCAAGTTATTTTGAAACTAAGTAAATTGAGGGATAACGTTTAAACTGAAAAAAACTATTACTTTTTGATTATCTTTTTTGTAGTTGTATTGTTTTTATCATCTTCTATTCGCACCAAGTACACACCAGAAGATAAACTAGAAATATTGATTTGTTTTTGAGTGGTTGTAATTAACTTTTGCCCATGAAGGTTATAAATTTCAACTGATTTTATTTTTCCATCAGATTGAATATTGATGAAATCTTTTGCAGGATTTGGGGAAATAGAGATGTTTAATTTGTTTTTCACATCATTAGTACCCAGATTTGATGTTGTAAAAGAATATACTGCTGGGTAATTAGTTCCACCTACGTTTAGAGAAGCTTGTCCTGTACCTGCACTATTAGTAGATTCAGCAATATAATAGTACACTGTATTTGGTTGAAGATTAGTTAAGCTAATTATTTGATTTACAACTTGATTTCCACCTTGAATTGGAGTAGGTGATGAAGCTATATTGTTAAGCGTTCCTATAGATAAACCATATTTTATAACAGATGTTGTGAGTCCGTTATTTGGGTTTACATCAAATCTTATATCAGCACTTGTAGAGGTGATATTAAAAGCAGGAGTAGAAGATAGATCCCAAGTTACTGTAGGTCTTGTAACGGCTAAAGTGGTAAAGCTCTTTACTTCAGATTCAGTAGTTCCGTTAGAATTAGTAGAAGTGATTTTGTAATAATATGTAGTATTTGCTTGTAAGCCAGTAAGGTCAATGGTTCCTGAAATGGTTCCGGAATTTCCTGAGATTCCAGTAGAATGTAAAGTCAAATTATTGCTAGAAGTTCCTAAGTATAATTTACAATCACTGGTTACTCCATCTAATGGAATGTAAGAATAACTAATTTTAGCACCATATCCTGTTACATCTGTATGAGATGTATTTGTAATAATAGAATAATTTACACCATTATATAAATTGGTGATTTCTGTTGCTGTTAAAGCTCTATTGTATACAAAGAGTTCATCAATAGTTCCTTGATAACCTTTAAAGGGATGAAATCCGTTTCCACTCATGCCATTTCCAAAGACAAAATTATTTGTAGATTTATTAAGCCAAGCTGAAGAGTTAATATTTCCTTTGTAAACACCATTAAGGTATAACTTCATAGCACTAGAAGAAGATGGCTCATATACTACGGTATAATGACGATAGTTATTCATGTTAGGAAATACATCAGTGTAGTCTACTGATAAGTAGCTATTATTGGCATAAACTTCTGAATGTAAATAACTGGTTTGAAATCTTAAAAGATAGCCTCCATATAATTCAAATAAACTTCCATAACTACTTTGTGGATTTACAGATTCTTTAGCCCAAAATGATAGTGTAAAAGGGGTGTTGCTATATCCACTAGTTGCAGGAGATATAATTGCAGAAAGACTGGTGTTAACAATCCCAGTTTGACCTTGAAAATACACTCCACTTCCTCTTTTTGCTGTATTGTAAGAAATAGTAGCGGTAGTATTAGATCTAGCTGTAAAATTGTTTTGGGAATCATGGCTATTGATATTGGATTCAAAGCCATAATATGCAATTAATCCATTAGTTGGAGCTTGTCCAAAAATGAAAATATTTGCTAATAATATTAAAAAAAATATAGATTTTTTCATCTTATGATGTTGTTTTTTTAATGTGTTTTTTTTCTTCAAAAAAAATATAATGCAAAGACCACCATTTTTGATGGTCTTTGTAAAAATTAAAATTATAATTTACTCAGTAATTGTACTTTTCCGTTCATATCAGACGAAGCTTCAAGAAGTAATTTTCCTTTTTTCTCTTTTTCAGAAATGTAAAGTTTATCGCCTTCTTCCATTTTAATCGTTGTAGTAGCGCCTTTGGTTAAAGAATAAGTCCCACCACTTCCGGCATTGTAAACTTGTACTGCTTCGCTGGTGTCATTTTTGATTTTAATGTCAATTTTAGCTTGAGCAATTATTTCTTTTGCAATTGTATTTGTATACACATTTGAGTTAGCTGTAAGATATGCACTCGCCATAAGACAAGTAAAAAGTACTTTTTTCATAAGTTTAAAATTTTGAGATTATTTTATTAATTGATTGTGTAGAATTTTGGCAGCAGCTTCGGTTTTAATGAATATAGGCAGATAAGCATTGCCAATATTCATTACAAATCCGTCTTTGTTGTATTCGCCAGAAAAGTAATTTGCATCTTTGTTCTTGGCAGAAAGTTGTATTTTGTAGATGTCATCATTAGACCATTTTTCAACATTGCCAATTTCTAAATTAGCATCTTTAAGATTAATGGTGTAATTAAAGACATGGCGTAAATCTCCTCCTTCAGATTGCTTATTATAAGATTCTATAGTAAGATATAGTTTGCCGTTTTCTACTCTGGCATATTGCTTTTCATAATCTTCTTCGTCTATACTATCATCTGGCATTGCAGTTTTGGTGCAGAGTTCTTTACCCGAAATATTGTACGTTTTACCATTGCTAAATTTACCTGTACTTTGAGCTGAAAGAGAGAGGACAGATCCTAATAAAAGGATTAAAAAAGTTTTTTTCATTAATTTTTATTTAGAATTTTTTAGTTTTAATGGTTAAAAAATAATTTTGAAATTCGTTTTCTATGTCTGTTATATCTATTTGTTTTGCACTTTTTTTCGGCATGTAAAAAATAATATCCCAAGAAAGTTCTTTAATGTTGAATTTCTTAAATCGGCCATTTTCTAAGAATCTTACTTGATCAGAACTATTGATTTTAATGGTTTTGATGTTTTTCTTTTTTAAGAAAATTTTGGCTTGATCTAAATAATATAAGCCATCTTCTACAATCACAGAAAACTCATCTTCACTCGCAGATTCTTTTTTCAGTTGGTTAATTCTTTCGTTAGAAGGCATTACAATCACTACTGTTTTTTCTTTAATATTCAATGTTTTTTGAGCCTGTAATACGTTGAATGTGAAAAGAAGTAGAAGAGCAAAAAGGTTTAATTTGAATTTCATCATGTTAGAAAATTTAAAGAAATTACCACGGAACTTATAGAAAAGTCCCGCAGTAATCATATGAAGAAGGTTACTTGTTTGCGTTTGCTTTAGCACAATCTATCGGGTCCATTCCAGAGTTGGCATAATCTGTAGGTGGAGTGATATAGTTTTCGGCTAAACTTCCTGGTGCAGAATAAGAATTTTGCTGTTCTATTTGCATATTCATAAATCCACAAGTTCCGTCTGGTTTTTTGAAAACTGCTACAATAGCCATAATTCTAGAAGTTAAAGTTTTTACATAAATTCCCTGATTGTTTCTTAAATCTTGATATTGTGGAGCCCATTCACTTGTTGGGTAACAATAGATTGGCGTTTCTTTCCATCCATAATCTGCTACACGTTTTTTTACTGCTGCCATCATTGCTTGTTGAGAAGGTGCTTTTGCTGGAGTTGCTTTTTTAGGAAGATTCATATTTGCAGAATAAGCTTCTTCTTTTTTCTTGTCCATATCTTTAAAGATTTGAGCAATTTTTGCAGGAGTATAATTTTTAATTTTGTCTTCCATTCCTGCTTTATAGAAGAATAAATATTGTTGTCCTTCAAATAAATTATGTCCATAAGGATCACTGCCAGAAGCTGCGTAAGGTTCGTCTGAAGCGTAAAATAATCCTGGTTCTAGTTGTAGTAAACCTTTTACTTCTCCTTTTTTTACACCTTTTGCTGGATCTTTGTCTAAATACTGTACATATGCAATATCTGGCATATAACAGTCTCTGTAATGTAAAATTCCTTTGGATTTCATTTGTTGCAATAGCATGGCTTTGTATTTTGCATTTACACCAGAGCTAATCCAAGTGGTATATTGAGCATCAATAATTGGATTTCCTTCGCTGTTTTTTTGGAAATGATATCTAGAATAAAGATTGACTTTGAAATTAGCATCATCAAATTCTAAATACACTTTTTTAAGGGCTAAAACCTTACCATTAGTAATATTTTTAATTCCTAAAGGAACTGATGCGTAGTAAATTCCGCTTGGTCCATCTTTTTTGAAATTTTGTTTTTCTAAAAAAGGATCTGCAGCATCTTCTTCTAGTGCTTTTAAATCTTTTTTGTCTGGAGTAATCGCTTTTTTAGCATCTCCTTCTGGTGTTCCTAATGTTTTTTCGGCAACTTTAGTAAGGAGTTTTCCGAATTGTGCATTCGCTTGAAGAGTAAAGCAAGTAAGAAGGAGAATAGAAATAGTTTTTCTCATAATGTTTTTATATATTAAATTGTGTTTTCATCAATAAACCAATAGCGATATAATTTTTGTAAGAATTGGCTAAAGTGTTTCTTCATGTTTTTTTTTGCAAAATTATTTCTAGTGATGCTTTGTTCTGGAGCACATTTAACCAAATCTGATTTTGGATTAACGTAACTAACTTTTAGATTTTCGTTAATTCAAAATGGTTTTTAGTAAACTCTGAAACGGAGTGAGAAGAATTATTGTTAATTTTGTTTATAATGATTAAGAAAATCTTATTTTTTCTCGCGGTTTTAATAAATTTTGTGCTTTCTGCACAAAATAGTATTCCCTATTATTACCATCTCAGTAAGCAAAACGGAATGCCTACAGAAGTGGTTTATGATGTTTACCAAGATAGAAAAGGTTTTATTTGGCTTTCTACAGAACAAGGTCTATTCAGATATGACGGTAAAAATTATCAGAATTATGCATTAGATGAACAGACTTCTAAATCAGGTTCTTGTATCAGCGAAGATAAATATGGAAGAATTTGGTATAGCAATTTTGATGGTTATCTTTATTTTATAGAAAAAGGACAACTGAAATTGTTCAAACCTCACATTCCTATTGGTTATCTTAAATTTGGACTTATTAATAATTCGCTTTTTACGGTAGAAGAAGAAGGAGTAATCGTTTATGATTTGATGACGGGAAAGAAAAAGAAATCTTATCTTATCAATCAAAAAAAACTCAATTTTACGCATAGCGATGGAAAGAATTTTTATGTTTTCGCAGATGAATTACTCATCATTAATGAAAAAGGAAAAACCGCAGTTCAACTTCCAGGAGCGCTTAAAAATTTCAGAGCAGGAATTATGCAGAACACCAAAAATGGTTTGCTTTTTACTTCTAAGCATGAAAATTTTGGGTATTATTTTAAAAATAATACATTTTCTAAAGTTACTCTTCCTAAAGAAATCACTTTCGTGCAAAACACGTCTTTTGATGGAAAAGAAAACTGGCTTTGTACTACTGATGGCGCTTTTAGCACGAATTTAGCACAACCTTTTTTCAAAGGATATAACATTTCTACGGTTTATAAAGATAGAAATCAGAATTATTGGTTTGCTACCATCAATAATGGGATTTTCTTAGTTCCCAATCTTCATGTGCAGTTTTTTGAAAGTAAAAATATTATCACTTCACTTTCTGCGTATAAAAACCAACTGCTCATCGGGACACAAAATGAAGAGTTATTTCTGAAAAATATTGAAAATCAAAACGAAAAGTTAATTTTTAAGGGAGAAAATAAACACGAGATTTATTTGTTGAGATCTTTCAATAATTCTCCGAATATTTTTACTTCTTCTTATGGTTTTAGAATTCTAGACCAAAATGGAAAATTAGTCTACCAAGACGAAGCAGCCATCAAAGATATTGTTCCATTAGACGAGAAAAACTTTGCTTTTGCAGCGAGCGGAACTTGCGGTTTTCTCAGTTTTGGAAATACAAAAACGGATTGGAAAAAAATCTTTCCTCCTCAGATTACTTTAGGAACTCAGAATACTTTAATCAATAAAGTGAGAGGGAAATCTGTGGTTTTCAATGCAGAAAATTTGAGATTATATTTTGCAACCAATAAAGGTCTTTTTGTGGTTTCAAAAAATAAAACTCAAGAAATTTTATATCGAGGAAAATCTGTGTATATCAGTAGATTGGTTCAATATGGCTCGCAGATTTTTGCACTTACTCAGAATAATAAATTGTTGCAAGTAAAAGACTTTCAAATCATTCAACCAAGTGTTTTTCAGTCGCTTTCTCAGAATAAAATTCTCAATATCAGAATGATTAATGAGAGATTGTACTTGAACTCTGACAATGGAATTTTTGTCTATGATTTTAAAACTCGAAAACAATACAAAAAACTTTCTTACAACCAAGATTTTGAATTCAGTCAAATTACAGAAATAGGCGATAAGGTTTTTATTGGTGTAAATAGAGGGATTTTATCCTTGCCACTTTCTTATCAAGAACATCAGAATT
>DITA01000051.1:0-15839 GCA_002422665.1 Flavobacteriales bacterium UBA6196 | reverse complement strand
ATAGATTTAATCTGTGTAGGTCTGTAAATATGATACAGTAACGAAGAGATTCCGTGAAAACCTTCAGTCCCAAAAAGCTGTTCGTAATAGAAATTCCCTTCCTCGGATTTAAAAATGGTATGCCTTTTTTGCGGAATTTTTCCTAATGTGGTGTATCTCATTTCTACTGGTGTTCTGATTTTTCCAAATATAATAAAATTTAGAAATCTCACTCCATAAAAAACTCCCGATGGATTTCGGGAGGAGAAATGGTATTAGTTCAGTCGAAAAATTTAAGTGTTGATATAGTGGGTAAGATTTTCGATGACGTCTTTTTGGTGCAATAAAACTTCGTCTAGAAGGTCTTTTACAGAAATTAGACCGATGAGTGTTTCATTTTCTACCACAGGCAAATATCTCACATTGAGTTGAGTCATGATTTCCATGCATTTTTCGATGGGGTCATTCTTAGAAAGATTAGGAAGGTCTGTTCTCATGATTTCTCTTACGGGAAGTTGCTTAGAACTTTTGTTGAGGAGCACAACTTGTCTTGCGTAATTTCTCTCCGAAAGAATGCCGAGATATCGTGTTCCTTCCATTACAATAACAGAGCCTATGTTTTTGTCTGCCATTAATTTTAATGCTTCGAAAACAGTTTTTTCAGGTTCGATGATGGCGAGTTCTCTTGATTTTCTATCAAGAATGTGTTTTATGGTTCTCATATTCATGTGGTTTTAGTGTGTTTCTAAAATTAATAAAATATTTTGAATATGAAATAGTTAGCGAAAAAAAAATCTAAAATTTTTGAGAAAATATTTTGCTAGAAAGTACTTAAAATGATGAAAACTTATCTGCTATTGCGATGTACATAGCTTGTGTAATTTTTTGTAAAACGCAAAGATGTTTTAATGATTTATTTGCAATTTTAAGTGAGCAAAGTATACGAATCAATTCGTTTTTTAAACGTAGGCTTAATCAAATTCGCTAGCGAATTTTATCTTTGCTTGCTTATTTTTTTTACTTTAAAGTTTTAAAAACTTTGCGTTTCAAAAGGATGAAGGATTGATTTTTATTTAAGTTAAGGAAATTCTGCCCAGATTTTCGCTGCTCATCATTAGGAAAGCAGCATTTGATTTTTCTAGATTTTTCCAAAAATTTTTTAACTTTTTGTAAAACGCAAAGATGTTTTAATGATTTATTTGCAATTTTAAGTGAGCAAAGTATACGAATCAATTCGTTTTTTAAACGTAGGCTTAATCAAATTCGCTAGCGAATTTTATCTTTGCTTGCTTAATTTTTTTACTTTAAAGTTTTAAAACCTTTGCGTTTCAAAAAGAAGAAGGATGGATTTTTATCTAAGTCAAGGAAATTCCGCCCAGATTTCCGCTACTCATCATTAGGAAAGCAGCATTTGATTTTTCTAGATTTTGCCAAAAATTTTTTAACTTTTTGTAAAACGCAAAGATGTTTTAATGATTTATTTGCAATTTTAAGCGAGCAAAGTAAACGAATCAATTCGTTTTTTAAACGTAGGCTTAATCCAATTCGCTAGCGAATTTTATCTTTGCTTGCTTAATTTTTTTACTTTAAAGTTTTAAAAACTTTGCGTTTCAAAAGGATGAAGGATTGATTTTTATTTAAGTCAAGGAAATTCCGCCAAGATTTCCGCTGCTCATCATCAGGAAAGCGGCATTTGATTTTTCTAGATTTTGCCAAAAGTTTTTCAAATCATCCGCATTGGTAAAAACCTGTAAATTTTCTTTCCCGAAAGAATCTTTAATCAATTCAGGCGAAATGGGAGTCATGTTTTTAATTTTCAATGCTTCCAAATCATAAAAAACCACAGCTTCATCAAGTTGGGCTAAAGTATTTTTGTATTGAGGCAAAAACGCTGGATTCAGAGAAGAGTAGGTGTGAAGTTCTAAAACGCCAACTTTCTTCATCGCAGGAAATTGTTCTGCAAAAGCGTCTACAGATGCTTTCACTTTGCTCGGAGCGTGTGCAAAATCTCTGTACAAAATCACATCATCATTTCTTTTCACCTTTTCTAAACGTTTCGATGCGCCAGAGAAACTCATCATAGCTTCGTAGAAATCTTCGTCTAGAATGCCTAATTGATTGCAAATAAGCCTTGCTCCTTCTATATTCAGTAAATTGTGCTTTCCGAAAATTTTAAGCGGAATTTGCCCCATTTCTGTCTCTACTGAAGTTTTACCGTTTTTGGTTTCGTAGTTGGGCGTTTTGTAAGGCATTTTTCTGAAATAATTCTCCGCTTCGTCTACCAATTTTGCTAAGTTTTCATCTTCTTTATTGTACACTAGAATTCCACCAGAAGTAATATTTTTGATAAAATTTCTGAAAGCGTCTACATATTCTTCTTCTGTTTTAAAAACATTGATATGATCCCAAGAAATCCCAGAAACCAAAGCGATATTCGGATGATAATGCAAGAATTTCGGATTAGAATCTATCGGCGAAGAAAGATATTCATCTCCTTCTAAGATAATGAAATCATTCTCCGAAGAAAGTTTAACCATGCAATCAAAATCTTCTAACGGTGCTCCTACCATAAAATCTGTATCGAAATGATGGTATTGCAACGCATGAAGAACCATAGAAGTAATGGTAGTTTTCCCGTGAGAACCTGCAATCACCACTCTGGTTTTTTCTTTGCTCTGTTCGTATAGAAATTCTGGATAAGAATAGATTTTGATGCCCAATTCTCGAGCTTTCAAGAGTTCAGGATTGTCTTTTTTTGCGTGCATTCCTAAAATGACTGCATCTAGATTTTCAGAAATTTTCTCAGGAAACCAACCTAAACTTTCAGGAAGAAGTCCGTTTTTTTCCAATTGAGAAAGAGAAGGTTCAAAAATAGCATCATCTGAACCTGTGATTTGGTAACCTTTATTTTTGAGAGCTATAGCAAGATTGTGCATCGCAGCACCGCCAATTGCAATGAAATGAATGTTCATATTTCAATTAAAATTAAAAAAGAGCCAGGTGAAAAGAGCCAAGTAAAATTTCAGAAAATAAGTTTACTCGTCTTTTTTCTCTTGTTTTTTGCGCTCCTGATATTCTTTGTCATAATCGTGTAAAACGTTATGTTCAGGTGTTTGCTCGATGGCGTGCATAATTTTGTTAAGAATATCTTCTGCTTTTTCGTTGTCGTAATCTATATCTAATGGAGCTTTAAACTGCATTGTAGGTTCTACACCTGTCACTTTTACTCTCAATCCTTTTTTGTCAAAAGCTCTACGGAAACCATTAATTTTGATAGGAATAACGATAGAACGCTGTTGCTGAACGAGTTTAGCCGTTCCTTTTCTACCTTGTGCAAAAGCAGAAGTAGTTCCTTGCGGAAAAGAAATTACCCAACCATTATCTAGCGCTTTCAGAATATTTTCTACTTCTTTTAAATCTACCATTCTGTTTACATTTTTTCCTTCGGCGCGCCAAGTTCTCTTCACGGTAACAGCTCCAGCCAATTTAAAAATTCTTGCCAAAATCCCTTTATTCATGGTTTCTTCTGCAGCTACATAGTAGAAATCTACTTTTGGATTCAGCAGGTAAACAGGATTTTTGATGGTGTTCATATATCCATTATTCACGGCACAGAAAACGTGGTACATTGCTGCTACATCAGCAAAATACGTTTGGTGATTAGATACGAATAACACATTGTTTTTCGGGAGGTTTACCAAATGCTCGGTTCCTGTAATTTTCAGTTTGTTGAACCCATTAAATCTTCTGTAGGAAATCATTCCCAAGATGAAGATGATAAATCTCTTTAAAAAGTAAATATTCCCGAAAGAATCTGTAAAAATGCTTTTCTTCGCCATTTTTCAAGCAGCTATTAAGCCAAATTTTATTAAACACAAATGATTTTTCTGCGCTATTAATTTTTAACCGAAAAAGTGACAAAAGCTATATTTGTTTTAAAGTTTCCTAAAATGAAAAAGATTAAACAATACTTTTTCTTCTTTTGAAAGACTTATTTTCAAGCTTTTCTTTTGTGGCTTTTGTGGTTTAAAAATTTTTTGATAATGAATTAAACATCAAAATGCAGATTGCAAATTTAAACATTTTTTAGCAACTCGTTCAATTCACTCAAAATCATAGAAGTGGCGCCCCAAATTTTGTGGTTTTGGAAATCAAAATAAGGAACTTTATATCCATTGGTTCGTGGCAATTCCATGGTTAAAGGTGGTTTTGGCAAATCTCGAATCACGGAAAGCGGAACTTCTAAAATTTCCTGCACTTCTGTTTGTTGGTGATTAAAATCTGGCCAAGTTTCGGTGTAAGACAGAAAAGCATACACGAAAAAATTACTTGGCGGAATATAAATAGGAGAGAGTTCTCTCACGATTTTGATTTGAGAAGTGGTAACGCCTATTTCTTCCCACGTTTCACGGATAGCGGTTTCTGCAAAGTCTGCATCGGTGTCATCTTTTTTACCACCAGGAAGCGAAATCTGCCCAGAATGTCTGTCGTTTTCATTGTGAGTTCTGTGGATGAGCGGAAAGTGCCATTCTCCGTTTTTGGGATAGAGTAAAATATTGACGGCGGCGTATTTAGGATTTTTGGCCAAAATTTCTTCTTGCGTGAGCAGAGAACGATAAGGTGGCGCATAATCTTTTTGCGCATCAAAACCACCCAACTCTGCGTCTTGCAACTGCTGTAATAGTATTTCTAAAGAATTTTGCATTGCTCAAAAATAGGGAATTTTTAGCAGAGCTTGTTTTAAAGGATTGTTAAATATTGATAAGATTTTCCTCGAATCAAGTTAGGGTCTGAATTGAGTTTCCTTTTACATTTGTTCGTGGTTTGTTCGTGATTTAGGGTACTTTTCCGAGGCTGATTCGAAGGAAACACGAAGAAACCACGAACAAACCCCAAACTTGACTGCTCTTTTACCCGAAGTAGAGTAGAAGTTCTTTTATAGAAAAACCTCTGCGAAAACAGAGGTTTTTGGGTTGTAAGAATAAAAGAAGTTATGAGGTGAGAGCAACTATCCTGCCTTTATCCTGCAAGTGTCTTGCTATAATCTAGCGATTGGGTTGCTTACATCATGTTCTTGTGTGAAACTTGTTTTTGAGTTCTAATTTTTATTGGATAAGTGAGACTCACGGATTATAAATCTGGGAGATCGGGTTTTTATGTTCCACTATTTAGGGACTTCGTGAGCATATTTTAAGCAAAAAAAGATTTAATATGTTGCTAATGTATATTGCATTCAAATTTTTTTTACAAAAAAAGGAAAATTTTAAGGGAAAATCGTTTATTAGTTATGAGAGATTTAGCAAAAAGATTTAAAGATAAGCAGGATATTAAATTTGAAGCCCAAAATAATAAGTTGGTGATTAAAAAAAAGATATTAACGAATATAAATATTCGTAGGGATGCTAAAAAGCATTCAGGATTGGCAATGAAAAATCCCGAGGTGCAACTCGGGAAATGTTTAATTTTAATTTTTTTTAATATGATTTTCGAAATGAAAATTAAATTAAAAAAATCAGAATTTAAATTTTTAATAAAAACAATGAAATATGTTTCTTTGCATATTATTATTCAATTTGTTTTTATTATTTTAAAGAATCTACCTCTTTAATTTTTTTGATTTTCCTCCTGTTAATCAGGAGGTTTTTTTCTTGCTTTTGCAAATATATGTAAAATTTTATATATCTGTTTTTTTAGTTTTCTTTGGTTTTTCTTTGGCGAATAAATCTGCGGTATATTTTTCGTAGAGTTCAAAAAGAAACTCCATGCGTTTAGCTTCTGTAGAGAAGTTTTGTTTGCTATAAGCTAAATCTACCGCTTTATCTAGTTCATTGTGCGCTTTTACTAAAGCAGGTGGCATAGTAAGAGGATGATATAAATCTGCTAATGAACTATTAGGGAAAGAAGCTCTTACGTCTAAAACATTTTGTGCTTTTTCTTCTATGAGTTGAACTTGTTTTTCTGTATGGTTTTCTGGCCAGGGATAATTGTTGTAAACATTATCTTTTGAGTATCTAAAATCACTTTTTAATCTTCCACAAAGTGTTTTTACCCATGCCATGTGCATTGTTGACATTAAGATTCCAAAATGATAAAGATTAGCATCTGGCATTATTAAGTTACCATTTGTAGAAATCGTATTTTTATCAATAAAACCCATTGGAATATAATTTCTTCTTTCAGAGGAAACTACTGGGATTACTAGACAAGAATCTGGATTATTTGTTTCTCTAAATAAAGTTGGTGTCATTGCAAGTTTTTGCATTGCTTTGTCACTACTTGTTAAGCGATCAGCTTTAACTTTATTAACACGTTCTATTACGTGTGGCATTTTTCTGAGTTCATCAGGTGGACAATCAACTAACCAAAGACAATATCTTTTTTTATTATTAATAAATTCATCAGCTCCTATTAATAATTTTATATATTTTTTTGAATTGGGTTCATTTGTAATGATGAAATCTATATCTTTTTCTTCAATTATTAATCCTTCGCTTTTAGCATAATAATTTCCTTTTAAAATTTTAGGAACATTACATAAAGGTTTAGTTCTTTTACTAACAAAAACATCTTTTGCATCAACTAAATAAGGATTGATATTTTTAGCTTTTATTTCGTGTGGCTCACCTTTGATGTCTTCATACTCAAAAATTCTTTTCGTAGAAGTATCAAAATTAGCAAAACCAATAATCACGCAATATACCGCTGCATTTCCTTTGGCTTCGTTACTCCATCTAAAAGTGCGGTGTGCAAAATGAATTTTAATTCCGTATTTGTTGAGCATTTGTCCCCACAAAATACTGGTTTGTTCGCCTTGTACTATAGAATTGGTAGAAACAAATGCCGCTTTTATTTTTGTATTTTGAATGTATTTTGCAGCCTTTAAATACCAACCTGTTACATAATCTAAAACTCCACTTCCTTGAATATTCTCAAATTCTTTTACAATTTGATTTCTTTGAAATGAGTTCATAATATTTGAACCTATAAATGGTGGGTTTCCAATAATGTACGAAAGGTCATTTTTAGAAACTACTTCTTCCCAATTTACTTCAAGAGCGTCACCATGAACAATTTTAGCAGATTTTTTTAATGGTAAACGTGCAAAGTATTGCCCAAATTCATTGCTAATGAGCATGTTCATTTGATGGTCAATTAACCACATGGCGACTTCGGCTATTCTTGCAGGGAATTCTTCGTATTCTATTCCGCACATCATATCTACATCTAGCCAAATAATATCACTTACATCTAAAACGCCTTGTCCGTTTTTATATGTAGCACGTAGAATTTCTAATTCTAGCAAACGTAGTTCTCTATAGGTAATCACCAAGAAATTACCACAACCACAAGCTGGGTCTAGAAATTTTAATTGGCTAATTTTTTGGTGAAATTCTGGGAGTTTATTTTTATTATTTTTAATATTTTCAAACTCTGCCCAAAGTTCATCTAAAAAAAGTGGTTTTATAAGTTTTAAGATATTGGTTTCGCTGGTATAATGCGCTCCTAAGTTTCTTCGTTCTTTAGGGTTCATTACACTTTGGAACATAGAACCAAAAATTGCAGGTGAAATTTTACTCCAATCTATGTAACAACAATCTAGTAACGCCAGCCTCATTTTGGTATCAAAACTAGCCATAGGTAGAATTTCTTCAAACAATTTACCGTTTACGTAAGGGAATTCATTAAGTTGCTCGTCTAGATTTTTAAATCTTTTGTCTAGAGGTGTATTGAGAACCTGAAATAGTTCTTGTAATTTAGAAGCTAAATCACTGCCATCTTCGGCGGTTCTTTGTTCAATATAATCTTGAAACTGTTGTTTATTGAAAATAGTAGTGTCTTCTGCAAAAAGACAAAATAAAATCCTTACCAGATATACTTCAAGAGGATGTCCTTCGTAACCTATTTCTTCTAATCTGTCATGAAGTTTTCCCATTAATTCTGCCGCTTTTATGTTGGCAGGGTCTTGTTCTTTATAGGTTTTCTTTTGGTAGCCTAATAAATAACCAAAACTTTGTACATGGTTTACCAATTCGTCTAGGGTAAATTCTAGAGTAGTTTGTTCTTCGGTATCATATAACCTAAAAATGTAAAAATCACAAACTAAAACATATTTTGGGAGTTCGTTTTGTTTTAGACCATGAGTGTAATCTATGGCTTGTTGAAAAGCTTTGTCTAGGTTTTTTCCACGACTTTTCATTTCTATTAGAATAGTTCCTTTCCAGAGCAAGTCAATATAACCGTCTGTATCAGAAAGTTTTTTTACTTTGTGCTCAAAAGTTCCTATTTTTTTTCTAGTAATCCCGAAAACATCGAAAAAAGCGTCTAAAAATGGTTTAGCATCTGCTTCTTCATTGGTTGTGTTTTTCCATTCTTTAGAGAATCTTAATGCTCTGTCTTTTATTTCATTCCAACTTAATGCCATTCTATTTTCTGTTAGTTATTGTTTTTTTTCGGTTATCTGTTACTTAATAATCCATTGGTTTTAGAATTTTGTGCAGTAAACATTACACAATTATCAAAGATAAGTATTTCCAATAATTTAAAAAATAATTCAACACAGCAATTACGGGAAACCGTAATTTGCTAAAAATCATGTAAATCATTTAAAACACCCCGTCTTTAACAAGTTAAAGACACCCCTCTAAAAGAGGGGAACCTGCGTATGTTTTAATGGTGAGCGGTTTATAAACAAAAAAATCGCTGCATTTCTGCAACGATTTTATAATTTTCAATTATCCACTCTTCATTTTCAATTAATTCGAGTAGCTTATGAGTTCTTTTTTGTCTGCATCATAGAGTCTGTACTCCAGATATTTAAAAGAATCTCTTGGGATAATGGTTACCCATTTTTTGTACTTGATAAACCATTTCATTTGTTGGCTCATCAATCCTTTTGTAAGATATGCTTCTACAAACGGATGCGTGTGTAGGTATAATTTGCCCTTTTTTTTGGTAAAGAAATCTTTGATGGTTTCTTCCATGCGTTCTAACACAAAAATAGGAGCCAAGATTTCGCCGTCTTTGTTCGGGTTTTCTTCTTTGGTTTCTATTTGTTTTTCTGGTCTTACTCTCTGCCTTGTAATTTGTATTAAACCAAATTTACTTGGGGGTAGAATTTTGTGCTTTGCTTTGTCGCGTTTCATTTCTTCGCGCAAGTGTTCGTAGAGCTCTTTTCTGTGGTCAGGATTTGGCATGTCTATAAAATCTACCACAATAATTCCTCCCATGTCTCGCAGTCTGAGTTGTCTTGCAATTTCTGTAGCAGCCATTTTGTTCACGTTTAGGGCGTGTTCTTTATTGGCAGTGCCAGAAGAAATGTTATTCCCCGAGTTCACGTCTACTACGTGCAGTGCTTCTGTGTGTTCTATCACGAGGTAAGCACCTTTAGAACTTGGGATGTTTACGTGTTTTCCAAAAGATTGTTTCAGCTGTTTTTCTACATTGTAATATTCCAGAAGAGGAATGTGAGAATCATAAAATTGTACAATGTTTTTTCGTTCTGGAGCAATGACTTCAAGATAATTTTTCATATCGTTTACCATTTGTTCATCGTCACAAATGATAGAAACGAAATCCTGATTGAAATTGTCTCTCAAAATAGCCGAAGCTTTGTCTTCTTCACTAAGAACTTTGGCAGGAGTTTTATTTTTTTGGATATTTTTGAAGCAAACGTTCCATTTATCAACCAATTGGTTCATGTCATTATGGAGTTCTGCAACTTTTTTTCCTTCTGCTACTGTTCTGATGATTACACCGAAACCTTCAGGCTTTATGCTTTCGATAAGCGTTTTGAGCCTTGCTTTTTCTTCGGCGCTTTTAACTTTTTTAGAAATAGAAACCTTATTATCAAAAGGGATAAGTACTAGAAATCTACCGGTTAATGAAATCTGGGTAGAAATTCTGGGCCCTTTAGTAGAAATAGGTTCCTTGGTAATTTGCAATAAAACTTCGTCTTGAGCAGCCATCACTTTGTCTACAGTGCCGTGCTTGTCTATTTCTGGCTGAATTTGGAAGTTTTTAAGCGAAGAAGTTTGTTGTCTTTTGGATACCGTATCCTGTAAAAACTTGCGATAGGTAAGATACTGCGGACCGAGATCCTGATAATGCAAAAAAGCATCTTTCTCGTAACCTATATTTACGAAAGCAGCATTGAGATTAGGAGCTAATTTTTTAATTTTTCCCACAAAGATATCGCCTACTACAAAATCTGTATTCTGCTTTATCTCGTGGAGCTCGAATAATCTACCGTCTTCAATAAGGGCAATTTTAGAAGCATCATCTTCATAAGAGATTATTAATTCTTTCTTCATTTTCTAAAATTTCTTTTTAAAGTTTTTAATTAAAACAAAAATATAGTTAGTGCTCATTATAAAGATAAAAACACCAACTATATTATATTGTATCTAAACAGAAAAGATTATTTTTTCTTATGTCTGTTTGCTCTTCTTCTTTTCTTTCTTTTGTGGGTAGCCACCTTGTGTCTTTTTCTTTTCTTTCCGCTTGGCATAGTTAGAAATTTTTAAAAGTTAATATTTGAATTTTTTTTGAACCTAATTTATAAATTATTTTACAGCAACCTTAGTTTTAACTTTTTCTACGAAAGTTTTAGAAGGTTTAAAAGCTGGGATGTTGTGAGCAGGAATGTTGATAGCTGTATTTTTAGAAATATTTCTACCTGTTTTTGCTGCTCTGGTTTTGATTACGAAAGAACCGAAACCTCTTAAATATACGTTATCTCCATTATACATAGAAGTTCTGATCTCCTGCATAAAAGCTTCGATAACTTTTTGTGTATCATTTTTTTCTATTCCTAATTTGCTTGAGACGGTGTTTACCAATTCTGCCTTTGTCATTTCCTTTTTTGTTTTTATTTTTGGTGTGCAAATATAAAAAATATTTTTTGAAAAAGAAGAACAAATATACTGATTTTCTAAACATTGGTTTAAAACTCTTGAAATGGTATGATTTGAATGCGAGAGATTTACCTTGGCGAAAAACCAAGAATCCTTATCACATTTGGGTCTGCGAAATCGTTTTACAGCAGACTAGGGTAGAGCAAGGCAAGAATCATTACCTGAATTTTGTAGAAAGATTTCCTACAGTAGAATCATTATCCAGTGCAGAAATAGACGAAGTTTTACTGTATTGGAAAGGTTTAGGCTATTATTCACGAGCGATTAATCTGCACAAAGCAGCACAACAAGTAATGGAAGATTTCGGAGGAGCGTTTCCAGACTCTTTTTCTGAAATTTTAAAACTAAAAGGCGTAGGAAAATATACAGCAGCTGCGGTTTCCAGCATTTGTTTTGATGAAAAAGTTCCTGCCATTGATGGAAATTTCTACCGAGTGCTGAGTAGAATTTTTGCAGATGATTTTGATGTTTCCTCGCCAAAAGCGTATGCTTATTTCTATGAATTGGCTTTACTCATTATGCCTGAAGAAAATCCGGGGAACTTTAACCAAGCGATTATGGATTTGGGTTCAGAAGTCTGTAAACCTAAAAATCCACAATGTGAAATCTGTCCGATTCAAGAAAATTGTTTAGCTTACGAAACAGGAAAAGTGCTGGATTTTCCTGTGAAATCTAAAAAAGTAAAAGCAGTAGATTTAAAATTACACTATTATTATATAATGTATGAGGATAAATTCCTCATCAAACAGCGAGATGATTCCTTTATTTGGAAGAAATTATATGATTTTCCCGAAAGTATTTCTCAGGAATTGGAAGATTTTGTCGTAGAGGAAAAAACAGTGCATCATAAACTTACGCACAAGAATTTGGAAATTAGTATTTCTAAAGTGATTTTGCAGGATAAAAAAGTTTTTGAAAACTACGCTCAGAAGCATCAATTGCAGATTACAGATTACGAAAATTCTCATCAGAAGTCTTTTCCTAAACCTTTAGAAAATTATTTGAAGAAAACGTTTGAAAATTAAATCTTTAAACTTGTTTTTCGAGAAAATTCTTCCACAAAAAATTCTTACTTTTGCAGAATGTTTAAAAAATTAGCAGTCATTTTGTTAGCGTTTTCTGCATTGGCTTGTAGTGAAGAAGCAAAACCTAAACCCAAAGGTGAATTGCGTCTAGAATATCCACAGCCTCATTATCAAGCATTTACTAATCCATGTGCTTATACTTTTGAATATTCAGATTTTGCTGCAATAGCAGATGCTAAACAAGCATGTTGGTATAATTTGCGTTATCCCAAAATGAAAGCCAATGTTTTCATTACGTATTTTCCGGTGAAAAATGATTTTGATGCGCATGTAAAAGAAGTAGAAAAAATGGTTTATGGACATACCATTAAAGCTTCAGCTATCGAAACCAAGTCTTTTTCTTATCCAGAGAAAAAAGTGTATGGAAATGTGTATGAATTAAAAGGAGAAAGTGCTTCTAATATTCAGATTTTTATAACAGACAGCACCAGACATTTTGTAACCGCAAATTTATATTTCAATACAAGACCAAAACCAGATTCACTCGCACCTGCAGTAGATTATATTAAAAAAGACTTGCTGCACATGATTGATACTTTTCAGTGGAAGTAGTTTGAGTGGGAGAGTTGGAGAGAAGAAAATAATATATAAAAACAATAAATAATATCTACATATGAAATTATTAGCAGTAGGAACTGTAGCATTTGATGCCATAGAAACGCCTTTTGGTAAAACTGATAAAATTTTAGGAGGAGCAGCGACTTACATAGGTTTAGCCGCTTCTGTAATGAAAACAGACGTGAGTTTGGTTTCGGTGATTGGTGGAGATTTTCCACAGCACTATTTAGATATGATGACTTCTAAAGGAATCAATATCGATGGAGTAGAAATGATTAAGGACGGGAAAACATTTTTCTGGAGTGGGAAATATCATAACGACCTTAATTCTAGAGATACTTTAGCTACAGAACTGAATGTTCTAGAAAATTTCGACCCAAAAATTCCAGAATCTGCAAAAGATGCCGAAGTTTTACTTTTAGGAAATCTGCATCCTGCTGTACAATTAGCCGTGTTAGATAGAATGGAAAAACGTCCACAATTGGTAATTCTAGATACCATGAATTTCTGGATGGATCTTACTTGGGATTTATTATTGGAGGTAATTGCTAAAACAGACGTTATTACGATTAATGATGAAGAAGCGCGTCAACTTTCTGGAGAATATTCTCTGGTAAAAGCAGCGCAAAAAATCCACGATATGGGACCAGAATTCGTGATTATCAAAAAAGGAGAACACGGAGCATTGTTATTTAATGATGGTAAAATCTTCGCAATTCCAGCATTGCCATTAGAAGAAGTTTTTGATCCAACTGGAGCTGGAGATACTTTCGCAGGTGGTTTTGCAGCATATTTGACTAAAAAACAAGAATTTACTTTCGAAGAAATGAAATCTGCATTAATTGTAGGTTCTGCAATGGCAAGTTTCACGGTAGAAAAATTCGGAACTCAACGTTTAGAAGAAGTTACCGAAGCCGAAATGATTGGCAGAATAAAACAATTTAAAGAACTCACCACTTTCGAAGTGAAACTTTAAGAACGTTTTGAAAACGCAGATTACCATGAATTTTCAACTTTTATTAAACGCAAAGTTTATAAAATTGAAATAAAATATCAAGAGAGCAAAGTTAGATTCGCTAGCGAATTGATAAAGCGAACGCTTAAAACGAATTTATTCGTATTCTTTGCTCACTAAAATTGTTCATAGGATTAATAAAATCTTTGCGTTGCATAAAATTTAGATTGCAAAATAATTTTAAGAAATAATTAACTCCCTTTTAAATTTTATTTGAAAGGGATTTTTTTTAGCTTTGAGGCTGTAAATTTTTGGAAAGATGAACGTTAGGATTTCCAAAAGCAAATGAAAATTGAAGAAAACATGAAAAAAACGTTAAGTTTAGTCCTTTTTTTAGCTTTTGTAAGCTATCAATCACAGTATCTTATTATAGGAAAAGACAGTATTTCTGTAGATAAATTCAAAACCGAAAATAAATATGGTTTAGAAAATTCTGGTATAGAAAATACCGTAAAAACGTATGTAGATTTTAAGTTGCTCCAGAATTTTGCTCTAGAAAAAAGAGCAGATACTTTAGGCTATTTCAAAAAAACAATGGCCGAAAAAGAGCAAGAACTTAGAGAAGAGAGTTTTTATCCTAAAGAAATCATGCAGTCTTCGCTTCAGCAGTATTTTTCATCCAATCTAATTGAAAAGAAAATTCAGGTTTTCTATGTAGAAAAAACAGCTGACGATAAAAATGATTACAACCAAATTTACAATGATGTAAAATCAGGTAAAATTACCTTAGAAAAAGCGATTATAGATTACACCAAGCAGAAACCAGAACCATTTTTTGTAAAATCTGGAAATATAGATGTAGAACTGAATAGGCAACTAGAACTTTTGCAGCCTGGTCAGTTTACACAATTGGTGAATAGCGCTACAGTTGCGGCTTTTGCGAAGTTGGTAGACAGAAGACCATCATTAGGTTATATTATTTTTGGAATGATTTCTTATCCTAAAAATGAGGAATCAGAAAAAATGAAATCTCAAATTTTTGAAGCGCTGAAATCTGGAAAAAAATTCGAAGAAGTAGCACAATTATACGGTTCTACCGAAGCTGAAAAGAAAAATGCAGGCGTAGTAATGGGTTCGCCAGTATTGCCAGACGTAGTTTACGAAGCCTTCAAAAATAAAAAGCAGGGAGAATACACCGAACCTATTTTAATCGGCGAAAAATATTTTGTGTTCAATTTGTATTCGGTGATTCCTTATCAGAGTTCAGAAAAATACAATCCCATGTTCATCAGAGACATGATGGATTCGCCTTTTGCAGATGTAGCGTACAATAAATTGATAGAATCTTTGGTTAAATCTACAGATTACAAAGAATTCCCAGATTTCAAAAAAATTAAGAAATCATATCAAGATTATTTGGCTTTTAAAAATGATAAAGCGGTTTTGTATCAATTCAATAAAGATGTTTTCACTTTTGGTGATTTGAAAACGCTGTTGTCTGAAAATTTTAAAAATGCAGATAAATTAACGAAAGAACAATGGTCTGCTTTCCTTGATTCTAAAAGAGGAAATGATGTTTTTGCCGTTTATTCTAGAGATTTTGTCAAAAAACCAGAAATTAAAGAACAACTTTTAAAAACTCAACAAAACTTATTGGCAGATTTTCTTTTCAGTGAGTGGATTGAAAAGGAACTCACCAACAAGCCAGAATTATTGGATGATTATTTCAAAAAAAATCAACAAAAATATATTTGGGAAAAAAGAGCTGATGCAAGAGTGGCGATTTTAACCGATTTAAGCATAGAAAAAGACATCACCAAAGAAATTAAAGATGCTAAAAACTGGGATGCTCTCAATAAAAAATATTACGGAAAACTGAATGATAAACAGCAACTCATGGTGCATTTCGAAAAAGGTGAAATGTCTGAAAATGCAGATGTTTTCCAAGTGAATAAAGTTCCATTCGAAAAAGGGATTCAAAAAGTGAAACTGGGAGAGAGATTGCTCATCATCGCTATTGATGGAATTTTACCGAGTTCACCGATGACCAAAGAAGAAGCCATGGAAGAATTGAGAGCAGATGTGAGAGAAGATATTTTAGCAAAAACGATTGCAGAACAACGCCAGAAAACAAAAATTGTAATAGAACCAAGTTTTAATGCTGAACTTGAGAAGAATTTTAAGAAATAATTATAATAAAAATTATAGGAAATCTCGCAGAGAATCATAATTTTGCAAATCAGTTAAAAATTTAACAATGATTAAAAACATGAAATATTTATTTGCATTGAGTTTTTTGGTAACCCTCATTTCTTTTAATGCAAATGCACAAGTGAAAAAAGGAGATTT
>DITA01000059.1:47899-70174 GCA_002422665.1 Flavobacteriales bacterium UBA6196 | reverse complement strand
CTATGATATTCTGAATCACTTCTTGTCCAGACTTCAGCGGAAATTTAATCGGCAAATTAGACAGTTTAAAGAGCTCCGCAATAGATTTTCTCCTTTCATAGTAAGACTTCATCATGTAGACTTTCTTTCTCAAGAAATCGCCTAATTCTTTTACCGATTCATGTTCTTCTTGAATTTTTGGCGAAACAGGCTTTCCTATTCTGATTCTAATAGGCTTGTCTCTTTTCTTCATCATTTCAGACGGAAGCAAGAGCGTTTGTAAATCTGCATGAATCTTGGCAATGCTATAAAACTTGCTCGAATTCTTGGTGTGAAAATACATCGGAACCACAGGAACCTTTGCTTTTTTTATCAATTTAAGTGCTGGAATTTCCCATTCTTTATCCAAAACCTCATCAAAAACATTGTTACGATTCGACACTTCTCCCGCAGGAAAAATCCCGATACAACCGCCTTCCTGAAGGTGTTTCAAAGTATCACGCATTCCAGAAATACTGCTGTATGCTTCTTTTCTGGTTTCAAAAGGATTTACCGGAATCACATAATCTTTCATAGGCTCTATTTTCTGCAAAAGAAAATTGCCCATGATTTTAAAATCAGGTCTAATTTCTGTAAGGATTTTACACATCAGGATGCCATCAATCGCTCCTAGAGGATGATTGGCTACCAAAATAAAAGGTCCTGTTTTTGGGATTTTAGCCAAATCTTCTTCGAAGGCTACGTATTGGATTTCTAATTTTTTGAGAAAAGCATCGAAAAAAGCTACTCCATCATGGTGTTTTATGCTGTCATACAATCTATTGACATCATTCAATTTGGTAAGTCCCATAATGGTAGAAGCAATCGGACTTTTAATAAATCCGAATTTCTGCAATCCTGCAGCTTTGATAAAATCTTGTTTAGAAATGAGGCTCATGCTTGGTTATTGCGTAACGATTTGTACTGTGTTTTTTGAAATTTGTTCTAAAAGGATTTTTTTATCAGCATAGAAAGTAGAAAGCTCGTCCATATTGGCATTTCTTACCGTGTATAATGAAACATTTTTCACCAAATCCGTACTGAATTGCTGAGTTAACGTTTGATTTACCTCATCAATTTTACCAAATTTATCTTCCAGACAAAGCGCCAAAGAAATCGCAGAGTTCTGCATCATAGAAACTTTGATTTTATGTTTTGCCAAAAGATTAAAAATCTGACTGATATGATCTTCGGCAATGAAAGAAAAGTCTCTCGTAGAAATATTCATTAACACTTGATTTTCTTTCAGAATATAACTTTCTTCGCTTTGGTTTACATCAGAATTTCCTACTTTAGTTCCAGGTTTTTCTGGCTCTACAAAAGATTTCACATAAAAAGGAATATGCTTTTGTTTCAGCGGTTGTAAGGTTTTCGGGTGAATTACCGAAGCTCCATAATACGCCATTTCTATGGCTTCTTCGTAAGAAATATTAGAAAGCAAGGTTACGTTTTCAAATTTTCTAGGGTCACCTGTCATCACACCTGGAACATCTTTCCAAATGGTCATGGCTTCTGCATTTAAACAATATGCAAATATCGCCGCAGAGTAATCTGAACCTTCTCTACCCAAAGTTACAGTAAAATTATTGGCTTCTGAACCGATGAAACCTTGTGTAACATACGATTGATTTTGGTCTAGATCGCTAATGTTTTTATCGGTTTCTTGCCAGTTGACTACGCCTTCTCTGTAAGTGTCATCCGTTTTAATGTAATCTCTTGCATCTAGCCAAGCATTGCTAAAATTGATATCATTAAGATACTCACTCAGAATTTTAGACGAAATCATTTCACCACAACTCACCACTTGATCATACACAAAATTGTAATTTGGAGATTTATTTCTTCTCAAAAAAGCTTCTAAATCATCAAAAAACAAAGCTACTTCCCCAAAAATTTTATGATTTTCGGCAAAAAGACCTTTGGTAATTTCTAGGTGAGATTGTTTTATTTTTTCTACCTCATTTTGATAATCTTCCTTCTTAAAATAGTTTTCTACTACTTTTTCTAATGCATTGGTAGTTTTTCCCATGGCAGAAACTACTAATAGGCATTTTTCAAAACCTTGCGAGTTTAAAACTTTCGCTACATTCTTTACACTCTCTGCATCTTTAACTGATGCTCCTCCGAATTTAAAAATTTTCATCTTCTTTTATCTAAAATCAATTCAAACCTTCAAATTTATTAAATTATTTCCATATGAATCAATTGAATATTTTTTGGGAAATCTCACCAAAAATTGCGAAATTTACAAACAAGCAAATACCAAAAAAATGTCTGAACAAACTTTTCAAACTTTAGGTGAATTTATCATTGACAAACAAGACGATTTTAAATATTCCACAGGGGAACTCTCTAGACTTTTGAGCGCCATCAGATTGGCTTCTAAAGTAGTGAATAGAGAAGTAAACAAGGCGGGAATCGCAGAAATCATCGGTCATGCCGGAAACCAGAATGTACAAGGTGAAGACCAACAAAAACTAGATGTTTTAGCCAATAATCTTTTTATTGAAGCGCTTTCTCAGCGTGAAGTAGTCTGCGGAATTGCCTCTGAAGAAAGTGATGATTTTATAGAAATTAAAGCGACAAGTAACGCTCACCTTAATAAATATGTGGTTTTAATTGATCCATTAGATGGTTCATCTAATATTGATGTAAATGTTTCAGTAGGAACCATTTTCTCTATCTACAGACGTGTTACGGAGCCTGGAACACCTGTTCAACTCAAAGATTTTTTACAAAAAGGCGTAAAACAAGTAGCAGCTGGTTATGTAGTTTACGGAAGTTCTACCATGATTGTATATACTACAGGAAATGGCGTAAATGGATTTACTTTAGACCCTTCTATCGGTACATATTACCTTTCTCACCCGAATATGAAATTCCCAACAACTGGAAAAATTTATTCCATTAACGAAGGAAATTACATTAAATTTCCTCAAGGTGTGAAAGATTACATTAAATATTGTCAGTTAGAAGAAGGTGACAGACCTTATACTTCTCGTTACATTGGTTCATTGGTTTCAGATTTTCACAGAAATATGATTAAAGGTGGAATCTACATCTATCCTTCTACGTCACAATCTCCAAAAGGAAAACTGAGATTGTTATACGAATGCAACCCAATGGCATTATTGGCAGAACAAGCTGGCGGAAAAGCGAGTGATGGCTACAGAAGAATTCTAGAAATAGAACCTACAGAATTGCACCAAAGAGTACCTTTCTTCTGCGGAAGTGCCGCAATGGTAACCAAAGCCGAAGAATTTATGGCAAAAGCTTTAAAACCTTAGAAATTTATAAAATTGCTGATTATAAAATCGTAAAGTCACTCTTGATTTTACGATTTTTTTATTATTTTTATATCAAAATATTATCATGATTCTCACTTTTTTGTCCTTGTCTATTCTGCACTTGGTTTTCGTTTTGTTCATTATTCTTTTGCCTTCTGTTTTATGGATTTTTGCCATCATTGACATTTTAAAAAGCAATTTTAAGGATTCTACCAATAAAATTATTTGGGTTTTAATTGTACTTTTGTTACCCGTTTTAGGCTCTATTCTGTATTTTATTTTTGGAGGCCAACAAAAAACAAATTAAATGAACGCTCAATTTACCCAACATAACCTCATCTTCAAACAAGCCAGTGGAACTTCTAGAGGAGTTCTCACCACCAAGGAAACTTATCTTTTAGAAATTTCTAAAAATGGACAGAAAGGAATTGGCGAATGTGCCATTTTCAGAGGATTGAGTTATGACGACGTTCCTGATTATGAAGAAAAACTCACTTGGCTTTGCAAAAACATAAATTTAGATTTTGAAGTTTTAAAAAAAGAACTGCTGCATTATCCTTCTATTGTTTTTGGGTTAGAACAAGCGCTTCTTAACCTAGAACATGGCGAAGATTTGTATTTTCCTAGTAATTTTACTGATGGTAAAGATTCTATAAAAATCAATGGACTCATCTGGATGGGAAATGCAGATTTTATGCAATCTCAAATTGAAGAAAAATTAGCAAAAGGTTTTGACTGTATTAAATTAAAAATCGGGGTAGATTGGAAATCTGAAAAAGAAATCATCAAAAAACTCAGAGAAAAATTTCCGATAGAACAATTGGAACTCAGAGTAGATGCTAATGGTGCTTTTTCTTATGAAGAAGCTAGAATGGTTTTACAAGAATTGGCGGATTTAGGAATTCATTCGATTGAACAACCGATAAAGAAGAGCCAAGTAAAAACTAAAAAGATCCAAGAAACCGATGAGATAGATTCAACGGATTGCTGTGCTCCCTGGAATGAAATGGCGAAATTATGCGCAGAAACACCTACTCCTATTGCTTTAGATGAGGAACTTATCGGCGTAATCGATTTTGAAGAAAAGAAGAAACTTTTAGAAACGATTAAACCACAATACATTATTCTAAAACCAGCTTTAGTGGGCGGATTTTCTGGTTCTGATGAATGGATTGTCCTTGCTGAAAGTTTAGGCATAGATTGGTGGATTACTTCTGCTTTAGAAAGTAATATTGGCTTGAATGCGATTTGCCAGTACACTTACACCAAGAAAAATCCTTTACCTCAAGGATTGGGAACAGGCTCACTTTTCACGAATAATTTTGAAACTCATTTGCAATTAGAAGGCGACCAAATGTGGCATAAAAAAACGTCTTATTGCTAAGACGTTCATTTTTTCAGCGTTTAAATTTGTGTTTTCAGAATGTTTTCATGGTTGTTTCTACCGTGAACAAAGGTATAAAAGAAAACTTTACCATACTATTACACTTTTGTGTAATTTTATAGTTGCACCTGAAAGAGGACATGCAGCCCTTTTTTTGAGGGTTTTATCTCAAAACTACCCTCTATTGAATTCATTCTTCTTTCCATATTATGCAGGCCATTTCCTGATTTCCTTTTATTTTGGATTCCAATTCCATCATCAATAATTTCTAAGGTAAAAATATCTTTCTCTAAAAGAAAAAATATGCTAAGACTTCTTGCCTGACTGTGTTTATAAATATTATTTAAGGCTTCTTTGGCACATAAAAAAAGATGTCTTCTGGTTTCTGCATTTAGTTGTTTCTCTGGATGGTCTACTTTTCTATCTATCTTAATCTCAATCTCTGTTTTTTTGAAAAAATTTTCGGAATAAATGGTCAAATACTGAATAAAATTGCCTAGAGTGTCATTATTGGAATTAAGACTCCAGAGCATTTCTCTCATAGAAAGATTCATTTCTTCTGATGTCTTAAGTAAATCATTAATATCTTCTTTGAGGTGTTGTTCGTTTATTTTTTGTTTTAAAAATTCTGCTTGAAGTTTTAGCGCAGAGATTCCCGCACCTAAATCATCATGCATATCATGAGAGATTCTTTCCCTTTCTTCTTGAATTTTCTTTTGTATTTCTAATTCTTTTTCCAGAATTTGGTTTCGATATTCTATTTCTTGGAGCAATTTCTCTTTGATAAAAACTATTTGTTTCTTTCTATATACCATGACTACTAAAATAATAAACCCTACAAACATTAGTAAAATAACGATTGCAAAGATTAAAACTAATAAAACGGCATCTGGCAAATGTCTAATCAAAACGTATTATTTTATGAATTGTGTTATCTTTTTTGTTTATTACCCTTAGACCTTGTAAGAAAAAAAGATACATGGTAATATTTGCTATATTGAACAAATAGGCTATAATGGAAAAAACATCTCTATCATAATCATAAAGCCACTGATTAAGAAATAGTCTAAACAAAGCGAAAACACTCCAAATAATTAAAGCTACGCTTACCCAGAAAGCTTGTTTATGAGTAATATTTTCTTCATCAATATGATTAATAATATACAGCAACCACTGTAAACTAATGAGCAGGAAAAAGAGAACTAAAGCTACAAATATTTGTGCATCTATCTTAATAATAGGCGTCTCTACTTGAATATAAGTTATTACCAACAAGGTAAGAAAAGAAATCCCATAAAGAAAATATTTATTTATATTATTCTGGTAATCTACCACAAAAAAATAACTAAAATATACAATAGATAAAACATTAAAAGGCATATACAAATAGAACTGATCTATTTGATAAGCCTGTCTGATATAAATCCCTAAAACATCTACGAAAAAAACTGCAATAAGGTATATAAACATGAATCTTTGTTTATGAGTATAACCTTTTTTGAGCCACAGATAAATAGAATATGACATTGCTGTAAAAATTACAGTGTCATAAATGAGCGATAAAATTTTGAATAACATACTATTAAGGGCAATCTTGAGGACAAAAATGATTTAAATCAAAGCCAGACAAACTTTCTACATCTCCGCCTTCAGGATTCTGACAGTCTGTAATAAAGGTCATTTGCCCCACACTTTCATCTGTATATAATTTTAATTTTTTTCTAAGTATACTTGATTCTGTCTTGGAGAGAATAGATTCGTAATTAACCCACTGAGCTAGAGTAATTTTAAAGTTTTTTACATTCTTCTTTGTCATCGCTCTATTTTTATAAGCCAGCAGTTCATCTTTCATCATTTTCACTCTAAGAGTGTTTCCTTGCGTTCCCTTCACTACTTTGTCAATATAAGGTTTTATGTTATTTATATAATCATTCTCCATAATTTCATAATCCTTTTCATCAATTTCTATGGTTTGCTTTATATCTAACATTGCATAGGCTCTTCCAGTAATGTTTTTACCAGATTTATCCATATAATAATATAGCATATAGAGTTCCCCATCAAATTGAGCCAACTCTTGATATTGATTAGGAAACTTATCTTTATTAAACTGTACAAAACTAAATGCTACTCTATCTGCACCAGCAGGAATCTGTTCAATCATTTGCAAATAATTTTCTTTATTTACTTTAAAAGATTTCTCATTTTTAGCATTTAATTTTTTAAGAATTTTGTAGGTTTCCTTATCAAAACTGTGACGCATAGCAGAATCTAATTTCGCAGGCATAGGAACATGAGCAAGTAATACATCCTCTTTTGGTAACTGTTTTTTATCTACACAAGCTATTAAAAATAAACAAAGCAAAAGACCTGCTAACCATGGAAATTTAATTAATTTTTTCATGCTGAGTTATAAGAAATTATTATAAGTTTTTAAGAATATTTATGGCTTCAACTTTATTATTCACATGAAGTTTTTTGTAAATATTGCTCACATGTTTTTTTATAGTATCTATGGTCACTTGTTTTATTTCTGCGATTTCTTTATACAAATAGCCTTTTGCCAAGAGTTCTAAAATTTCAAATTCGGTTTTTGACAAATCGTTCAGTTGTTGATTCACAATTGTTTTTTCTTCTCTAAAATATTGTAAAACTCTTTTTGCAACTCCAAAACTCATCGGTGCGCCACCTTGGTAAACATCTTTTATGGAAGCAATAATTTTATCCATCGTTTCTCCTTTGATAAGATAGCCAGAAGCTCCTGTTTTTAGCGCATCATAAATATGCGCATCATCTTCAAAACTGGTACACATTATAAATTTGGTTTCTGACATATCATCTATAACTCTAGAAACCACTTCTATACCGCTCATATCAGGAAGTTTAATATCCATCAAAACCACATCTGGTTTCATCTCTTTTAATAAAGCTAAAGATTCTGCCCCTGAATATAATTGAGCAACACAGTCCAACTCCGAATCGTTGTCAATAATTTTTTTTAGTGCATTATTATAATGCTTTTCATCTTCTACTACGGCAACTTTGATAGACATTTTTAAGCAATTTAAAGGAAAAACTCTAGTCAAAAACTTAATTTTTAAGTTTCTTAACACAAATTAAGAAATAAAAATAATATTTTTTATCGAAATATCTCAACTTTATTACTAAAATTACACTAAATAGCTTAAAAAACAAACAAATACTGCTTATAGTATAATTATAGCAGATTATCATATTTATAAGCCTAATAATTTTCTTAAATTTGCGCTATTCAAGAACTGATTATGGAAGAAGAAAAAAAACCGCTCAATTTTATTGAACAAATCATCGAAAATGATTTAGAAAATGGTTTAGATAAATCTAAATTGCGTTTTAGATTTCCACCAGAACCTAATGGTTATTTACACGTAGGACATACCAAAGCGATTTGTATCAACTTCGGTTTAGGAGAAAAATATGGTGCTCCTGTTAATTTAAGATTTGACGACACCAATCCCGAAAAAGAAGAACAAGAATTCGTAGATGCCATCAAAGAAGATATTAAATGGCTTGGCTTCAAATACGACCAAGAGTTATACGCTTCTGATTACTTCCAGCAGTTGTATGATTGGGCTGTAGAAATGATTAAACAAGGAAAAGCCTATGTAGATGAACAGCCTTCTGAAGTGATTACAGAACAAAGAAAAAATCCTACCGAAGCGGGAATAGAATCTCCATATAGAAACAGGCCTATAGAAGAATCTCTAGATTTATTCGAAAGAATGAAAAACGGAGAGTTCGAAGAAGGCACAATGTCTCTAAGAGCTAAAATAGACATGACTTCGCCGAATATGAACATGCGTGACCCTGTTATGTACAGAATTCTGAAAAGACCACACCACAGAACCGGTGAAAAATGGAAAATCTATCCTATGTACGATTGGGCTCATGGTGAATCTGATTATTTAGAACAAATTTCACATTCCCTTTGTTCATTAGAATTCGAAAATCACAGACCTCTTTATGATTGGTATTTAGACCAAGTTTATGAAGATGGAAAAGTAAGAAATAAACAAAGAGAATTTGCGAGAATGAACGTTACTTACATGGTAACTTCTAAACGTAAATTACAAAGATTAGTAGCAGAAGGCGTAGTAACAGGCTGGGATGACCCTAGAATGCCTACGATTTCTGGAATGAGAAGATTGGGCTACACTCCGAAAGCCATCAGAGAATTTATTGACAGAGTGGGCGTTGCAAAACGCGAAAACCTCATCAATATTCAGTTGCTAGAATTCTGCGTAAGAGAAGACCTCAACAAAGTTTCTACCCGAGTAATGTCTGTAGTCAATCCTGTAAAACTCATCATTGAAAATTATCCTGAAGATAAAGAAGAATGGCTTGAAACAGAAAACAATCCTGAAGACGAAAACGCAGGAACTAGAGAAGTGCCTTTCAGCAGAGAACTTTACATCGAAAGAGAAGATTTCATGGAAGAAGCTCCGAAAAAGTTCTTCAGATTAACCATTGGTGGAGAAGTAAGACTAAAATCTGCTTACATTATTAAAGCCAACAGAGTAGAAAAAGATGAAAATGGCGAAATTACTACTATCTACGCTACTTATGACGAAGAATCTAAATCTGGAAGCGGAACTGAAGCAAGTATGAGAAAAGTAAAAGGAACGCTTCACTGGGTTTCTGCAAAACATGCTTTACCAATTGAAGTAAGAATTTACGACAGATTATTTACTCACGAGCAACCAGATGCTGAAAAAGAAACAGATTTCATGGAATTCGTGAACAAAGATTCTCTGAAAAAAGTTCAAGGTTTTGCTGAGCCAAGCCTTAAAAATGCAAAAGTGGGAGACCATTATCAGTTCCAAAGAATTGGTTATTTCACTCCTGATAAAGATTCTACTTCAGAACAATTAATCTTCAACAGAACGGTTACGCTGAAAGACAGTTTTAAAATTGATTAAAATTTCAAGTTATAAATAAAAAAGCTTCACGATGGTGAAGCTTTTTTAGTTTTATTTTTTATTCTTAAGATAAATCCACCCTTTGTAAATTCTCTCATCTCCAGCTGTTATAACAAACCAATAAGTATCTGAATTTAATACTCTAGAATTTGATTTCCCATCCCATTTAAATTCTGTATTACTTACCTCTTTGTACACCATATTGCCGTACCTATCAAAAATCTGCAATGTAGAATTATTACTGAAAACATCTAATCCAGTTAGCTCCCAATAATCATTAATTCCGTCTCCATTTGGTGAAAAAGCATTTTTCAGATTAAAAATTTTACCTTTAATGGAATCTCCATAGCAATCTGAATCTGAATATTTCACATAAAAAATATAATCACCAACCTCTAAATTATAAAATACATTACTGTCTTGCCAATGAATTAAATCTAGAGAATAAACAATTTTTCGCCCTGGTATTCCATCAGCTTTTATGGTGTAATAATCATTTTTTCCAGTTAAAGATACAATTCTAGGAGTTTCTTCATTTAAAACTTTAAACGTTGTAGTATATGTACAACCTAGTGAATTGGTTAATGTTAATGTATATGTTCCTAAGGTTTTGATATTTGTTAAATAATCAACTCCATCTTTAATCGTTCCGTCTGGGAACTCCCAATGATAGTTCACCACATTTAGCCCATTGAAATTTGGTCTTATTTCTATACCTACCATATCATTTTTACAATAATAATAGTCTGGAATTTCAATCATAGGTGTTGTCTTCAAAACAACATTTATGGTATAAAAATCTGGACAAAAACCTTCTTGAGAAACCTTCACATATATAGTAGAATCCCCACTATTTCCATCATAAGCATAAGATGCAGGATTTTGAATTTTATTTTGACCCAGCCATAAATCAGACTGATTATCATAATATTCATAAGTGTAAGATGAGCTAAAATTACTTTCGAAACCGGTAAGGTCTATTATTTCTTTTTTGTCATTATTTGTATCACAAATATTATCTATATAAAATTGTTTTTGACCAAGAGTCAATACTTCCCCTTTCTTGAAATTAATCTCAGCATAACTTCCACAGTTAGGTAAATTTTCTACATATACCCAAATTTTAGAAGTATTAGCATCAAGTATAAAATTTTCTGGGTTTGTAATTTCTTTTCCTGCAACATTAATATCGGCAAATTCTTTATAAAATTTAAATTTATTGTCCTCATTAGGATATTGAACCATACTATCTTTATATGCAAGCAGATTTACATCATACGCTCCGTCTAAATTATTATCACAAATAGTAATTTCTGAATTAATTGCTTTAGCTGGGAGTACAAATAATAAATTAATTGGAGCTATAGAATAACATCCGTATTGTGACTGAAATCTAGCGTAAACATAAGTGTTAGCAGCGGTAGAAATATAAGAGCTCGGTACAGAAATTTTTCCTGCCGAGGTTCCTTGATTTGCAAAATTTTCGTTTACATAATAAGTAATTTGAAGATTATCTAACAAAACATTATTATTTTGTTGGTCAAATAGTTGAGAGACTGCCTCTTCTAAGTTGAAGATTTCACTGACCGAAAAATCCTCATTACATGTTTTTAAAACCGCGTTTTGATTTAAATTAATTACATCGTTAATGACGGGTAATCTTACCGTAACTTTTGCAACAGAAAAACAATCAGAATCTATATATTTAACTTTTACATATAAAATTTCTCCATCTTGAACTTCTGTATTTGATGGTTCTGAATAAGGGTCTGCAAAAGTACCGTTTTGTGCATTATAGCTTTTAAAATAAGAAAACTCCACCAGCTCATTATTTGTATTAATTATTGGTTGAAGCTGCGTTAGGTCAATATTTTCCTTTCCATCTGAATTATTATCACAATAAATAGGGAAATCTTGTTGTATTTCGATATCGATATCTGGAGTCCGTACTAGGTTGAAAGTAATAGGAACTACTAAAACACAATCTGATAAACTTATTCTAGCATAAACTGTAGAACTCGAAGTAAGATCAACTAATCTTAAGACAGAGGTTGAATTATTATCTGCTTCAGATTGTGTACTGTAGAATACAACTCTAGTTCCGCTCTGATTGTTAATATCACGAGTATACTTGCTTAGTGTAATTTTCTCTAAGCCGTCATTTCCTATATCGCAGACTTCAAATTTATCTTTATTTACAGTAAGTTTTACAAGAATTACTCTTATTCTCTTTATGGTATAACAATCGCCATTACTAAATCTAGCATAAAAATTTTTGACTATATAATCGCCATTATCGGTAATTATCTGAGTAGAACTAATTTCTCTAGATGGTAAATTAGTTTGCGCATTACTAACAGATCCAAAAAAAGCAACATCTTCTCCTGAAGGATTTATCAACATTTCATTATAGTAACTCTCTAGATCAATGGTTATATCCTTAGTGCCATCAAAACATATAACCTTACCTATATCTCTTGCCTCAATGGAATTGAAAGTCACATTCATATTAACCTCGGCAATGGAGAAACAGCCCGAAGCACTTTGTACTCTAGCATATACTTTATAATTTCCCTCCCTAATCTGGGTTAGTCCTAATTGATTAGATAATGCAGTGAATGCCTCCTGATAAGTATTAAAAACTCTTATAGACATTCCTGATTCCGTAGTTAATTTATTCTTTAAGTTTTCTGCCCAATTAAAATTTTCTGCTCCGTCATCATTATTATCGCATATTGTCACGTCTAATGAGGCATTATTTACAATAGGAGATGAGTTAAATCTAACTTCGATTGGGCCTAAAATATTTACGCATTCCCCTTGAACAAGCCTTATATAGAATTGATTTCCATTAATTAAGTTATAATTTATAATTGCATTTTGATTATTCGCAGCATTATTATAAGATGTGAAATAAGAAACTGTTCCTTGATAATTTGTTCCTACTAATTGTGAATTTAAATTACTTAATAAAAAATTGTTTTCTATTCCATCATTAGCAAAATCACATATTACTGGCTGGTAATTGTAAATATTCTGAGAAAGAAACGATAGATTAGCCACTTTTTTACAATTAGCATCATTCTTATTAGAAACTGTAACTTTAATATTTCGATTAGATGTAATCAATATTGGTGTGCTCTCGTTTAAAACCTGGTTGGTAAGAGCGTCTCTAAACTCAAAGTTAAAAAGAGAAACATCTCCAGTTACAATGGAGCTTTTATAATCTGCCAAAATTACTTGCTCCGTACTATTACAAAAAATTTTGCTATAGTCTTTTACGAGTGGATAATCTGCAGCAAAATTAACATTTATGGTATCAGAATAAATTATTTTTTCATTATTACAATTGGTGTAAATAATCTCTACTTTATACGTTTCATTTTTGGTAGGACAAACCGTCAAATTTTTATTTGTCCCAATAATATTATTATTACTATCATACCAAATAATATCTGGTGTTAATGAATCCGCATTTGGAGTAAATACCCAAGCTTCATTTTGCGCAGACCAAATACCTGTATTTCTTCCTGGAGCCGCAAGTCCTAAGTCTCCAGTAGCATCATTAATTCCTATTACTGCATTTTTAAATCTTGTAAGATCACATGCAAGTGGTTTATTTTCTACAAAAATTTCTATATTATTGCTTCCTTCTGATAAAACGATTTGAGATGACGAAGCCTCAGAATCACATCCAGAAATTCTACCATTTCGGAAATTAACCACAAATTTTCTATATGGTGCCGTTCCTATTACCGCATAATTAATTTCTGAACCATTTGATTCTGAAAAAAACATATCATGAAAGACTCCAAAAATGGCTTCTTTAGGTAAATTTGGATTTGGTAAAGCTTCTGAAAAATTGGCAGGATTCGCTTGATTGGCTTGATAAGTATCAAAACTTATCATTCCATTAGAGCCTATAACCAATTGATTATAAACTTGTCCATAAAAACAAAATTTAAATGGTAAGTTTATTATTCCTGAGAAAGAATCGTCTAAATCATCTGTAATAACAGTTTTATTAACTACAGCGTAAGGAGTATAGTTAATAGAGGATACGGCATAATTATCTGTTTGTTTAAAAGAAGGATAATTTGCTGATAATGCTACACAATTACCATTAACTAAAGGATAGTTACAGTTTACTAAGACTTCTTTTTCATTTTTGGCATCAGAAATAAAAAAGTCTGATGCGGTTTGGGCTTTAAAAAAACTGAAAGAAACTAGTAAAATGGCAATAAAAAAGCTATAGTTTTTTTTAAAATTCATTAAGATTTATTTTCATTTTGGATTCAAATTTAATAAAATTCTTTTTAAAAGAGACAAAAAAAGAGTCGAGAAGTTTCTCGGCTCTTTTTATTGTCTTATTTTACTTCTAAAACTAGACTCTATTCTCTATTTTTACGAATAATTTTTTTTGAAATATTCATGCTTTTTTTGTTACATAAAATTTATAAAGATCAAAAATTAATATATTGTTTTAAGTAATCTTTATATAAGAAACATATATTTAATTTCTATTTTTGAGAAAAATCCATCCTTGGTAAATTCTTCCATTGCCTACTTTTATTACATACCAATATGCATCTGTATTTAAACTTCTTGACTGAATTTTACCATCCCATCTAAATTCTTTATTGCTTGTTTGCTGGCAAACAACTTTACCAAACTTATCTACAATTTGCAAGGTTGAAGTTCCACCAAAAACATCTAAATCAGAGAACACCCAATAATCATTTATTCCGTCTCCATTTGGAGTAAAGGCGGTTTGAACGGTGAAAATTTTACCTTTCTTAGCATCACTATAACAGTCAGAATCTGCATATTTTGCATAAAAATTATATTCACCGGCTGCTAAATTATAGAAAACATTACTATCTTGCCAATGAACTAAATCTTTAGAATAAACAATTTTTTTTCCTGAAATTCCCTGTGCAGTCACTTCAAAATTGTTATCTTGTTCTATTAGTGAGACGATTTCTGGAGTATCTACATTGAGCACTCTAAAGCTCGTAGTGTAACTGCAATTGTAAACTGTAGTTAAACTTAATGTATATGTTCCTATGGTTTTTATCCCTGAAAGATAATTTTTGTCTGCTCCTTCTATAATGGTTCCATCTGGCAATTCCCATCTATAATTTGCAATATTCATTGTAGAAAAATTCGGTTTTATCTCTAATCCTTGAGAAGCATTTTTACAATAATAATAGTCTGCAATGTTTATAATTGGCATTTTATTTAATTGAACTTCTATCGAGTAAAAATTAGGGCAAAAACGTTCATGAGAAACTTTCACATAGATGGTAGAACTTCCTTTAGTTTCATCATAAGCATAATAAGCAGGATTTTGAATTTTATTTTGATTCTGCCACATATCGCTATCTTTCTCAAAATACTCATAAGTATAAGAAGCACTAAAATTATTTTCAAAAATCGTAAGGTTTATTTGCTCTTTTTCATCATTACCTGTATCACAAATGTTATTGATACTGAATTGATTTTTATTCAAAGTCAAAATATTTCCTTTTTTAAAATTTACTTCTGCAATGCTTCCGCAATTGGTTAAATTTTCTACGTATACCCAAATTTTAGAGATGTAAGGATTCAATTTAAACTTTTCAGGGTTTTTTATTTCTTTTCCTGGGATGTTTATATCGCTTTCTCTGAGATAGAATTTATATAGATTTTGGTCATCAAGATTTTGTACCATATAATTTTTGTATTCTAGAAGATTTACATCATAATATCCATCAAGGTTGTTATCACAAATAGAGATAACAGAATTTTTAGCCTTTGTAGGAAAATAAGACAGTAAATTAATAGGAGCTACAGAATAGCAACCGTCTTTTTTTGATTGAAATCTTACATAAACAAATGCATTTGCGGTATAGGTATGATACAAAGAATTTATTTTGCCTACCGTTGCTCCTACATTTGCATCATCTTCACATTCATAATAAGAAATAATAAGGTCAGACAGCGGAATAGAATTTAAGTTTGGGTCATATAATTGAGGAATAGATTCTGATAAATCAAAATATTCACCAAAATCAAAATCATTATCACATTTTTTTAAAGTTACTGTTTTAGAAAGTTTTATTGAAGGTAGATAATCTATATTGACAATAATTTTTGATACAGAAAAGCAATCTGAATCTTTGAATTTTACTTTTACATAGATTATTGTTGCATCTTGGACTTCTACATTAGAAACATTAGAATAAGGATCAGCGAAGGTATTATTTACAGGATTATATGTTTTAAAATAAGTAAAGTCTACTAATTCGTTATTTACATTTATTTCGGTAGCATAAGATCTTAAATCTACATTTTCTTTTCCATCTGCATTATTATCACAAACATCTTTAAGGTTTATTGTTAATTCAGAAAGAATATCTGGAGTTTCAACTAGGGTAAACGTAACAGGTATTATAAGCAAACAATTTTTTATTGTAATTCTGGCATAAACAATTTGGCTAGAAGTTACTGTAAGAGATTTAATATCTGTTCCTGAGACATTGGCTAATGCTTGTGCTTCTGTATTAAAATAAAATACTTTTGAACCACTTTGATTATTTATTTGTTTCGCATAAGTACTTAATGTAATGGTTTCTGAATTATCATTCTTTACATCACAAATATTAAACTGATCTTTATTTTTTACTAAATGAACCAAATAAATTTTCATTGGTTTTATAGTATAACAATCTGTTCCATTATTAAATCTCACATAAAATGTTTTAGAAATATAATTTCCATCATCCTTAATAACTTGAGTAGAAGGTATCATATTAGCTGGCAAATTATCTATTGCAGCCTTATTACTTGTAAAAAAGAAAGGACCCGTTATATTACTATTAGGATTTACAAGCATATTATTTGCTATAGCAAGAAGATCTACTGTTATATCCTCAAAACCATCAAAACAAAAATAAGTATCTATATTTTTAAGCTCTACTCCAGATAGAACAACATCCATATTAATCTCAGCAATCGAAAAACAAGCACCCGGAAATTCTACTCTTGCATATACTTTGTAATTGCCTTTTGTTATTTTATCTAGACCTAACTGAGTAGATAATGCACTTAATGCTTCATCATATGTCTTAAAAACTCTTATTGAAGCGCCAAGATCTGTAGTAACTTTATCTTTTAAATAATCACCCCAATTAAAATTTTCTACTCCATCATAATTTAAATCACATATTTGTACTCTAAGATTTAACGGCGAAACAACTTGAGGTGGAGATGTAAGTTTTATAGATATTGGTCCAAATACATTATAGCAATTATTTTGTGACACTCTTATATAAAACTGAGTATTATTTTCCAAATTATATGTTGTAACAGAATTTATATTATCTAACGCGGATTGTCTAGTTAAAAAATAAGAAATCTCACCATTGAAATTTGAGCCTACTAAATTTACATTTAAATTACTAAGAAGATAATCGTTTTCTTTTCCATCTTTCCATAAATCGCACACAGAAACTTGATTTGTTAAAATTTTTTGAGAAAAATATTGAAAAGAAAGAGTTGTAGATCTTTTACAATTACCGTTATCTTTATTGGAAATAATTACGTTGAAATCTCTGTTAGAATCAACCGTAAACGGTATAGTTTCATCTAAAAATTGGTTACTTAAAGCATCTATAAAAACAAAACTAAATTTAGAAATGTCATGAGTTGTAAGTAATTTTTTATAATCTGATAAAACTATTTGTACATTACTATTACAGATTGTTTTTGTATAATCTATTGTAGTAGGATAATCTGGAGAAAAGCTAATATTAATATCATCTGTATAAGAAAAAGTCTCTCCATTGCATATACTATAAACGAAATCTAATCTATAATTTTCATCTTTTTTAGGAGATACTATTTGCTCATTAGAACTTCCAATTAAATTGCCACTTCCATCATACCAAGCAAATTTAGGCACTACATTTTCTCCATCTGGAGTGAATAACCATGCTTCATTCTGTGCTTGCCAAATCCCAGTATTTCTATTGGGAGCTGCAAGTCCAGAGTCTCCTATCTCATCATTTATTCCTATAAGAGAATTCTTGAATTTTGCTAAATCACATGCAAGAGATTTATTTTCCACGAAAACCTCTATATTATTACTTCCTTCTGAAAGTACGATCTGTGAAGTAGATACTGAATCATCACATCCAGACATTCTCCCTTTATAAAAATTAATTACAAATTTTCTAAAAGGCGCATTACCAATTACCGAATAATTAATTTCCGAATCATCTGATAAAGAAAAATACATATCGTGTAATACTCCAAAAATTGTAGCTTTGGGCAAACTTGAGCTCGGCAAAGCCTCAGATATATTAGGTGCATTCGCTTGACCTGCCTGATTTATATCAAAACTTACCATTCCATTAGAACCTATTACTAACTGATTATACGCTTGACCATAAAAACAGAACTGGAATGGTAAATCAATGATTTCAGAAAAAGAATCATCTAAATTATCTTTTATAACTACTTTATTAGAAACAGAATAAGGGGTATAATTAATAGCTGAAACGATGTACTTATTCGTAAGCTTAAAAGAAGGATAATTAGATTTTAACAGTACACTATTATCTTTAACGAAAGGATAATTACAATCGATAAAAACATTTTGTTCATTTTTAGAATCTGATATAAAAAACTCTGATTGACTTTGAGATTTAATAAAAATAACACTAAAAAACAAAATTGTAAAAGCAGATATGAAATGATATTTAAACATAATTAAATTCATTTATACCTCAAAGTTACGAAACTTTAAATCCTAAGTCAATAAATAAACAAAGACATTTATCAGTTTTTTTATCTTTTTTCATAATATCTTGCTCCCACTAAAACTGGGCTTTCTTTTTCTACTTTTACCAATCCAAAACCTTTCCAATCTGGATTTACCGAAGTATTGAGTTTTTTTCGGTGGAGATTTTCATACGTATCAAAATCTATTGCTCTGCGCTGATTCAGCACTTCGAAAATATTCCATTTTTCTACCACAGATTTCCAATCGTTTCCTATTTTTCCAGCAAAAACTTTAGATTTACTTCCACTTCCATATGCTAAAAAACCTAGTTCTTTTCCTGATAACTCTTCTCCATTTTCATAAGAAACTTGGAAAGCAGAAAGTAGCGCCATAAAAATAGAAGCGGTGTACATATTCCCAATTTCTGAACTTGCACGTTGCGTAATTTCTATTTTTTCAGCAACTAAATTTTTATATTCATCGGTTTGAGCGATGGCTTTTATATCTTCAGAAGTGGTGGCATTCATTCCGTTTTCTATCCCGAAAATCTCAGTAAATAATCTCTTCCCGTGGAATGCATAAGGAAGGTGGAAAATCAGAAATCGCCAATTTTCATAAGGCTTTTCTCTTCCGCTTTCTTCTTTGTAATGTTGGTAGGCTTCTCTAATTCTGTCTTGGTAACATTGATTAGAATATTGACCGTCAAAAACAGGTTCATCTGTAAAAATTTCTACTTTTTCGGCAAAGGTTTCTGGTAAATTCTGCACCAAATCTTTAGTGGTTTCTCTTCTTGGTTTAAAGAAATCAAAAACGCTTTCTGTAGCAACTCCAAATTTATTTTCAATTTCCAACAATGTAGGATTTGCCGATACCAAAACTGCAACTGCACCACCACCTTGCGTATATTCTCCAGTAGAAGCCAATTCATATTTCGCATAATCAGAAGCAATTACAATGGCTTTTTTCTCAGGATTCGCTCTTACAAAATCAAGAGAATTGTGCAACGCATCTACAGCACCTACACACGCAAAAGTCATATCTACTACATCACAATTTTTGAAACATCTCGCTCCAAATTCTTTTTCTAGCTCTTTTTCTACCATTTGCATGGCATAAGTAGCGGTAGGTTTTGCAGCATCTAGCGCAGATTCTGTTCCTAGATAAATTCTAGAAATTTCTTTGGGATTTATTTTATAATCTTGTATGAGTTTTAAAAGTGCTTCTGCGGCAAAAGTGGCTGCGTCTTCGTGTACATCGGGAAAAGCCATCCTCTTCAATCCTAAACCTTTTTCTAATTTTGCAGGTTCTATTCCCCTTTTTTCGGCTAAATCCTTAATTTCTAAATATAAACTTGGCACAAAAAAACTTGCCGCTTCGATTCCGATTTTCATCATAATTCCTCAATTTTTGTACGAATTTAACGAGTTGAAAATTCTTGACAAAAGAATTATGCTAAGAATTTTGTTTTTTATTTTAAATCTAAATAATTTTTAACATCAAAAAGCCCTTTTTACAAAAAATGTAAAATGGGCTTCAATTTATTAGAACAAATTAATTAGTTGCTGTAAGAAGTAATCGCTTTATTCAGCATTTCTATTTGAGCATTTAGACTGGTGCTTGAAGGATTCTCTCTGAATAGTTTCATCTTTCTTTCTAAGCCTTTTTTCAGCATTTGTACAATCATCATTTTGGCTTGTACATTATCGCCAATTTGGCTTTTCGCTTGTCCTAAAACTTTCGTAAGATTATGTACTGCTTTTGTATTATCAGAATCCATAATCCAATTGAAACCTTCTTCTGCAGGTGCTGCTAATTTAGGATTTTGAAACCCAATAAAAGGATAAAAAGCTACAAGAGAGGCAATATTTGGCATTTGAGCAGTGATTTTATTTTTTACAATCACCGGCAAAAGTGTCATCACTAAATCTTCCGAAGCGCTTTCTAAATCTATTTTTTCGGCATAATTTACTACTTTTTCAGGAGCAACTTGAGCAATTCCAGAAAGTGAATTTCCTTTCACCGAATTAGAAACTGCATTGATTCCTTTTTCAAATAATGGTAAATATTTAGGGTTTTTAGTTTTTGCTAAAACACCGATTGCAGCTCCTTTCACCAAATTTTTATCATCATTTTGTGCTAATTTTTCTACATCTGCCAAAAATGATTTTGGATCTTCTGGTAAACCTTCTAATGCTAACAATCTATTTCTGTAAAACTTATCTTTCAAAGCTGCTGCATATAATTTGTCTGCAAATGGATTTTTAGAAACTTGGTCTTTTGCTTCTTCTATTGCCGTGTATTTGCTGTACAAATCTTTAGCAGTGGTGTATTGTAGATATAATTGTTCTGGAGTTTTGTCTTGTTTAATATCGCTGAGCAATAAACCTTCAGGATTTGCATTAATCAATTCAGGATTTTTAGTCACATCAAAAACGAAGTCATTTTTCGCTTTTGCCGTTACCCAAACTTCTTTTCTAGAAATTTTTCCATTTTCTAAAACATCAATAGACAATGGAAACTCAAATTTTTCTTCTTGTGTCTGAGCAACATTTACGATGACTTGTTTTTTCATCGGGTCAAAAGTAGATTTAACCTCTAACTTAGGATAACCTTTCCCGAAATACCATTGATTAAAGAACCAATTTAAATCTTTTCCCGAAACTTTTTCCAGAGAAAGTCTCAGTTGATGCGCTTCTCCAGTTCCATATTCATTGGTTTTAAGATAATCTGAAAGTCCAGCGAAAAACGCATCATCTCCCAAATAATTTCTTAGCATGTGTAGAATTCCGCCACCTTTATTGTAAGAAACGCCATCAAACATGTCTTCTCTATCGGTATAATTAAATCTCACCAAATCTTTACCAAAATTTCTTGGGTCTGCTTTAGAATTTCTAAGCGATTTTAATCTTTTATAATCGGCTTCGTCTTTTCCGTACTTGTATTCGTTCCAAAGATATTCTGAGTAATCTGCAAAACTTTCATTTACAGTAAGATTACTCCAACTTTCTGCGGTTACCAAATCTCCAAACCAATGGTGGAATAATTCGTGAGCGATTACATCTTCCCACTTGTTTTCGTCTGCTAAATCACCCGCTTTTTGTTGTGCAGATTCTTCGTGAATTACTGCGGTAGTATTTTCCATAGCACCAGAAACGTAATCTCTGCCTACAATCTGTGCGTATTTTTGCCAAGGAAAATCATAATTTAATTTTTTAGAAAAGAACTCTATCATTTCTGGAGTATTCCCAAAAATTTGTTTTGCATACGGTTCGTATTCTTTTTCTACATAATAATCTACATCTATATTTCTCCATTTATCTTTAATCACGGCATATTCTCCCACTCCCATGAAAAATAAATACGGAGCGTGTTTTTGATCCATTACCCAATGATCCGTTCTCAGGTTTTCGCCTAAATTTTCAGAACTATTTAAAATTCCGTTAGAAAGGGTTACATATTGTTTAGGAACCGTCATGTAAATTTCCTGCGTGGTTTTCTGATTGGGTTTATCTATTGTAGGAAACCAACAAGAAGAAGATTCCGTTTCACCTTGAGTCCAAATTTGCGTAGGTTTATCTGCATCTTTTCCTTGAGCATTGATGAAATAAAGTCCTTTCGCATCATTAATGGCAGCAGAACCTTTCTGTTTTACTTCATTTGGTCTCGCTACATATTTGATATAAACGGTATAATCTTGATTTTTTTGGTAAGTTTTATCTAAAGAAATTTTTAGAATATCTTCTTTATAATCATATTTCAAAGGAGTTCTTGCACCATTTTTTTCTAATGCGACCTCATTAATAATCATTCCTTTAGCATCTAAAACCAATTCATTGGAAGCATAAAAAAATGGAGAAGCGG
>DITA01000059.1:0-47799 GCA_002422665.1 Flavobacteriales bacterium UBA6196 | reverse complement strand
ACTTTGGCAAAATCCTAAAAAAAAATCAAAATTTACTCTCTAAATCTTAGAGGAAATAAATTTTGATTCTTAAATATTTAATAAATTATCTTTTAAATCGCAACTGGTGCTTTAATTCCAGGATATGGATTATAATTTTCTAGCGTAAAATCTTCAAAATCGAAATCAAATAAATCTTTAATTTCTGGATTGAGTTTCATGGTTGGTAATGCTCTCGGTTCACGAGAAAGTTGCAATTTTACCTGCTCAAAATGGTTGTTGTAAATATGAACATCTCCAAAAGTATGCACATAATCTCCTACTTCTAAACCACAAACCTGAGCTACCATCATACAGAGCAAAGCATAACTCGCAATGTTAAAAGGAACGCCTAAAAACACATCAGCACTTCTTTGATACAATTGTAATGACAATTTTCCATCGGCTACATAAAACTGAAATAACGCATGACAAGGCGCTAAAGCCATATTGGGAATTTCGGCGGCATTCCAAGCAGAAACGATAAGTCTTCTAGAATCTGGATTTTTCTTGATTTGCTCTACTACTTCTACGATTTGGTCTACTACTTTTCCATCTTTGCCTTCCCAAGTTCTCCATTGTGCTCCGTAAACTGGACCAAGATTTCCGTTTTCGTCTGCCCATTCATTCCAAATAGAAACACCATTATCTGTGAGATATTTGATGTTTGTATCGCCTTTTAGAAACCAAAGCAATTCATAAATAATAGATTTCAAATGTACTTTTTTGGTAGTAACCAAAGGAAAACCTTTAGACAAATCATATCGCAGTTGGTAACCAAAAACGCTTCTGGTTCCCGTTCCTGTTCTATCGGTTTTATCGGTTCCGTGGTCTAAAATATGCTGGAGTAAATCGAGGTAGTTTTGCATTTTTTTGCTGGATGTTTGATGTTAGATGTTGGAAGTTTCTACAAATTAATGAAATTTTCACCAAATATTTTTGATGAATTGATTTAAGTTATTCACAATGAATGCATCGCCTTCTTTTTTACCATTCATCGCTTTTGCTAAAGGAGATTCTGCCGAAATGATGAATATTTTTTCTTGGTTAAAACTCAATTCGCCTAAAGAAACGGCAATGAAAAATTTGCCTTTATCTGTTTCCACTAAACTTCCTAAATTGACGTTTTTATGAGAAATAGGCTGAATGTTTTTAAGAATCTGTTGAGATTTCAGTTGTTCATTCAGTTGAAGCTGAAGGTTATTAATTTCTTGCTGAAGCATTTCCCGGGAAGTTTCATACTTGTCTCCCATAGAACTTTTGGTATCATTATTAGAAGCTCTGGTTTCGGCAATGAGTTGTTCTAATTTCTGAATTTTTTCAGAAATTTTTTGCTTTACTAGTTCTAAAAGTTCAGCTTTGTTCATAACATAATTTTTGACTAAAGTCTAAATGAATTATTTATTAAAAAGTCGGGCTAAAGCCCGACTCTATTGATTTTATTATCACATCAAACATCCATCTTCTGACATCTGACAAATTTTTATTTCTCAAAAACAATATATTCCCACTTGTACATTTCTATGGTAGGTTTCGTATCAAAATCTGTGGTCAAACCAGAGAAAATACTTTTGAATTTTCCTTTTACCGTTTCGTCTAAAATTTGCACTTTCAAATGTTGAGCATCTGACAAATTAAGGATTACCAATACTTCATCATTCCCATTTTTTCTAAGATAAGCAAGAACTTGATCTGGAGCGCTGGTTTTCAAAATTTGGGTAGTTGCTTGGTCATCGCCACCTCTCAATGCAGGATTTTTAGATTTAAGTTCAAATAATTTTTTGTAGAAATTTTCTAATTTATTTTCGCCATTCCAAGGAATTGGGTCTTTCTCGAAAAATTCTAATCTCTTATTTAACAATGGCAGTTCTTGACCGTTGTACATCAAAGGAACACCGTTCCAAGTTGCAGAAAATACGGCTAGAGTTTTGGCCATTTCACCATACTTTTCATATTCTGTTCCGTTCCAAGTATTTTCGTCATGATTGGTAGTAAACCAAGCTCTCATGCTTTTGTTTCCGATGGCAGAATACTGTGACAAAAGATTCGTTAAATCCGTAATTGGCAATTTTTTCTGATAAAATTCTTTGGTTAGATGCATCCATTTCCAGCTGTAACTCGCATCAAAAACTGTAGCATAATCTGGATTGTCTAATTCATCATATTCTCCTAACCAAAAAAGTGGTTTTATGGTTTCTACTTCTGGTTTTGCTTGTTGCCAGAAATCTACTTCTACCCAAGAAGCTAAATCACATCTGAATCCATCAATATCCGTTTCTCTTACCCAATATTTCATGGCTTCAATCATGGCTTCACGCATTTTTGGGTTTTGATAATTGAGTTCTATAATGTCATCCATTCCAGAAGCGATTTGGAAATCATTGGTTTTAGGATCCATCAAATAAAAATCTGGATGTGTTTTGGTCCAAACATGATCCCAACCAGTATGATTCGCCACCCAATCGATGATGACTTTAAAACCCATTTTATGAGCTTCATTTACTACACTTTTGAAATCTTCTAAAGTCCCAAATTCTGGATTGATAGAGGTGTAATCCTGTGCAGCATATTGACTACCAAGTGTTCCTTTTTTATTTTTTTGAGCGATAGGTGTAATTGGCATAAACCAAAGTGTTTCTACGCCCATTCTTTTAAGTCTTGGTAATTCTTTTTCTACAGCTTTGAAGGTTCCTTCTTTAGAAAATTGTCTTACATTTACTTCATAAATGTTGGTGGTGTGTTTCCAGTCAGTTGTCATTGTTTTCTGATTTTGTAAAGCGCTGCAAGAGATTAGTGACAAGCCTAACATTGCAGATAAAAATAGCTTTTTCATAGTTGAAAATTTTAGCGAAACAAATGTAGTGATTGTATGCTAAAACCAATAAAAAAATCCGGAAAACTTTTCCGGATTTTTATCATAAATTTCAATATTATTTAATCATCTTCCCCTCCTTCATCGATGAAATCATCGCCAAAACCATCATCTTCGTCTTCGTCTTCCGTAGCAAATTCGTCATCAAAATCATCTTTAAAGTCTGAGTCTAAATCTCCAAAATCATCATCCATGAAAGCAGCTGCAACTGATGCTTTGCCAGAAGCGCCACCAGATTTTCCTGGAGCCTTTAATGGAACGTTACCAAATCTAAAAACGGTAATAGGATAATTTACGGCTGGTTTCTCGTCTATAATCTCTACCAATTCACAGAAAAATTCCCATAAATCAATTAGACCATACTGAAACTGCACTTTGTCTCCTACTTCTTCGAAGGCTTCCATCAGATAAACATCTGACATAATTTCTCCGTCTCCATCATCGCTCATATCTTCTAGTGGAACGGTTTTTACTTCCATTCCTTCTTCGTCTAGAATAGTGAACATAGACAATTCGTCACCTTGCAAACTGAAAGCACTTTTAATCCCGTTATGTAAATTCCAAAGGGTTTGCTTTTCTTTAATTTCAATATCTCTAAAAATATTGTCTTTTGAATCTAGAATTACTCTAATTTTATAAACCATATTTTACTTTTTACTAATATTTAGAAGCTAATTGTATTAAAGTATTTTTATTGATTTTGATGTTTAAAATTTCGGTTACAAAGATAAAACAAAAGAAATTTGACTTTCTAAAAAAATAAATTTTTATTCAAAAAAGTTTTTATTAAATTCCCAGCGTTTTCTGGTGCCAATATACAGAAATAATTAATACTACAAAGCTTTTTCTAGATAAAAAGTGAAGAGCGTTCCTTCTAGATATTTGCTTTCTACAGTAATGCTTTGATGGTGAGCTTCTAGAATATGTTTTACGATGGCAAGACCTAGTCCAGAACCGCCGTCCTTACGGTTTCTGCTGGTTTCTACCCTATAAAATCTTTCGAAAATTCTAGGCAAGACTTCTGGCTTGATTCCCATTCCGTTATCTTGCACAATAATTTTCACTTTTTCTTGCTCAGTTTTGGTGATTACTTTAATCAAAGCTTCTTCCCTATTAGAATAATGAATGGCGTTTGAAATAAGATTGGTAAGTACTTGAGAAATTTTTTGCTTATCTGCTCTTACCATAATAGCAGTTTGCGAGGTCTGCAAAACTAATTTTGCGGATTTTTTATGAGCTTCGATTTCTAATAAATCGAAGATTTCTTTTGTTAAAGCATTGATATCAAAAACAGAATAGTTGATGGAAATTTCTGCGGCTTCGTATTTAGAAATCTGGTCTAAATCAGTGACGATGTTCAGTAATCGTTCTACAGAATTCCCGATGCGTTCTAGATATTTATCTCTGATGTTAAGATTTTCTACCGCACCATCTTTCAGCGTTTCTACATAACCTTGAATAGAAAAAAGTGGTGTTTTAAGTTCGTGAGAAACATTCCCGATGTATTCTTTTCGGTAATCTTCCATTTCCTTCATCATGTCGATTTCTGAAACGTTTTTTTGGATTCTCTCGCCTAATTGTTGGAAATTTACATTTTCTTCTTCTTGAAGAATATTTTCGGGGAGAATATCAGAAATTCGCTTAATTTGTTTCTTTCCATAAGAATTAAAGAGTAATTCTAAGACGAAATAATTAAGCAATGCAATAAAAACGAGACTGATGGTTAAATAAAAGTAAAAAGACTGTGTATCTGCAATCACTTTTTCTTGCACATAATTAAAAATAAGTGCTACAATTGCCATAGCACAAGTAAGAATACATGCTGCAAAAAGTGAAAGTCTATTGATTTTCATATTACATTTTCTGAGAAAAAGGTAGAATTACACTACTAATTTGTAGCCAATTCCTTTGAGAGTCTGTATAGAATTATCTCCTAATTTTTCTCTCAATCTTCTGATGTGTACATCTATGGTTCTTTCTCCTACAATCACATCATTTCCCCAAACTTTGTCTAAAATTTCTTCTCTTTTAAAAACTTTTTGGGTATTAGAAGCTAGAAGATACAACAAATCAAATTCTTTTTTCGGGAGTAGGAAATGTTCGCCGTTTTTGGTGACTTTAAAATTATCTTTATCAATCACCAAATCGCCTAGTTCTATTAATTTAGACTGTTCTGCAACTTGAGTAGTGAGTTGTAAAAGTGCATTAACTTTAGAAATAAGAACTTTTGGCTTGATAATTTTTACAATGTAATCATTAGCTCCTGCATCAAAACCTGCTAACTGAGAAAATTCTTCGCTTCTAGCAGACAAGAAAACAATTAATGTTTTCTGAAGTTCTTTTATTTGACGCATTTCTTGGCACGTTTCTATCCCATCTTTTTCTGGCATCATTACATCTAGTAAGATTAAATCTGGGATAATTTCTTTGGCTTTTACGATGCCTTCATTGCCATTATTAGCTGTAAAAACCTGATATCCTTCTTTTTCGAGGTTGTATGACAAGATTTCTAAAATATCTTGTTCATCATCTATTAAAAGAATCTTTTTTCCTTTCATCTATACATTTTAACCTCTCAAAATTAATGAAAATTTACATTGGAAACACGAATATTTAAAACTTCACAATAATTTAACATAAAAGAATTTTTGGTAAAGATTTATTAAAACAAAATTAACTTTTGCTAAACCAGACTTGCACGTGTTTCTTTATTTCTTTGCACCAAATAAGAAGTAAAAAAATGAATTATAGAAAAATAAGTTTAGCAGCCCTATTTTTAATGGCATCGCAACAAATGATTTTTTCTCAAGTTACTAAAACGGATTCTACCAAAACGAAAGCCGAAAAAGTAATAGAAGGAGTTCAATTGAGAGGCAATACCAATAAAAAATCTGAAAGCGCTATCTTAGGCGAACAAAGAAAAGCTATAGTACAGAAGCAATCTATTGGTGCAGAAGAAATTTCTAGAAAAGGGATTTCTAACCTAGAACAAGGACTTACCAAAATTACAGGGATAAACACAGTAGAATCTAGAGGTTTATTCGTGAGAGGATTAGAAGAGAGATATAACTCATTATTAGTTAACGGATTAGCAACTCCATCTAATAACCCATTCCAGAAAATCATAGAATTAAAACAATTCCCAACTGACATCGTAGGGAAATTTGATGTTTATAAAACCTATAACGCCAATCTTTATGGAGATTTCGCCGGAGCTACTTTTGACATTGAAACTTTAGTTCCAGAGAATTCTTTTACTAAAATGGATTTTTCGGTAGGTGTAAATTCTATAAGCACTTTTAGAAATAATTTTAAAATTAATCAGAATGCTTATAACATGTCTGGTTTCATTGGCTTAAATGCTGAAGACAGACAACTTCCTGCAGAAGTAAATGGTTACAGACCAAGTGGAGCTTACATTCCTAACACTTCATTTAAAGATACTTGGAATGTAGATAATGCTAAATCGCTTCCTAATACATCCATAGGATTTACTACTTCACAAAGATTAAAATTTAAAAATGGTGGAAATTTAGGATTCCTTTTTAACCTTACTCAAGGTAGTGAATACAACTACAAAGAAGGAAACGATAACACTTTTGACACCAACGGAGTTTATAAAAACAAACTTTACAAAAAAGAATACAATTACAACATTCAATCTACTGCTTTAATTGGTTTAAGTTATAAAAAAGCTGGAACTAAAATAGATTTAAATGGTACTTTCTTACAAAACTCTTTTAACCAAATTCAAGATTATGATGGTTACAGAGATAATAAGGACCAAGATATTATGTTCTTCCGTACCAATCAACAAGACCTTTCTAGGTTAACAGATGTACAGCTATTGGTTTCACAAAAATTAGGAGACAGACATCAGTTTAAAGCTGGTGGAAGCTGGGTAAACAACTGGTTCCAACAACCTGACAGAAAAACTTTTTATGGTTTCAGAACAGGTGACAATCAATTATTAATGAGTTACGGTGGAAACAACTTAATCAGACAATACCTAGATTTAAGCGGTGTAAACTATTTTTCTGCAATGGCAGAATACCAAGTAAATCTTGGCAAAAAACAAGAAGACAATTATTACCCTGTTACAGTTTCTGCTGGTTATAACGGATTTGCAGACAGCAGAACCATGTCTTACCGTTTTATTTATTCTACGACAACTGGTGTTCAAGATATTATCAACATAGATGCTCCAGACAGCAGTTTTGCTACAGCAAATGCTAATGGGAATTTCCAATGGCAAGAAAGTGCTCAACCTAACTATAAAGCTTTCCTTTATCAGTTTGTAAATGCTGGATATGCGAATTTAAATTTCAAACCTAATAAATCTTGGGATATTCTTGCAGGAATCAGAGCAGAAAATAACATTACCATTACCAGATATAAACTGATTACAGATAACATCAATGGTAGCTTCAGAAACATTACCAAGAATCAAAATTATTTCTTGCCTTCACTTTCTGTTAAAAAAGCGCTTAATAACAAATCTAATTTAAGACTTGCGATAAGTAAAACGATTACAAGACCTATTCTTATCGAAACGATGCCTATTGAATATATTAACCCAGACAACAATACCATTTTGGGGAACTATAATATTCCGAATACAAGTTTTGGCAAAGATTTCAAAGGTCTAGACAATAGTCAGAACTATAACTTTGACTTGAAATATGAGATTTTCCCTAAATCAAGTGAAATTTTCGCAGTTAACTTTTTCGGAAAAATTGTAGACAGAGCTATCGAAAGAAGTTTAATATCATCTTCTAACTCTAATGGTACTACTACTACATTCTTTAACGCTAAACAAGCAAAACTTGCAGGAGTAGAATTAGAAGGTTCATTCAATTTAGGAAGAATTTCAGAAAACCTGAACAGATTAAACATGGGAGCAAACTTCACATATATCTATTCTGATGTAGAAAAATCTGACGCTCAAAAATCTGAAACCAATTTTAGCAAAAAAAGAGGATTACAAGGTGCTGCTCCATGGATGCTAAATGTTGATTTAAAATATGATTTCAAAAATGCCAAAAATCTAAAGAGAACCGCTTCATTGGTCTACAATACTTCTGCTGAAAAAATCTATGCAGTAGGTTTCGGAGGATTAGATCATGTTTACGAGCAACCTTTTCATCAGTTAGATTTCATTTTCCAATCTGAAATTTCTAAAAAAGTAGATGTAAAATTCGGAGTTTATAACATCCTTAACCAAACATACAAACTAAAAATGGGCGACGAAAGCACCGTTAATATCTCAACTCCTAATTTATTGTTAGAAGACTACAAAAAAGGAATTTCTTACAACTTAAGTTTCGGAATTAAATTTTAATAAATAAGTAAAAATAAAAATTATCAATTAATATGAAAAAGAACATTTTCAAATTATTAGCATTAGCTACAGTTTTCACAATTTCAATGCAATCTTGTACTGTAGAAATTAGAGAAGATGCAGACACTCCTACTACTGATGGTTCTGGAACTACTACTGGTTCTGTAATGTCTGGTTCTGGAACACTAAATGGAACAATTACTAAAGACTTAACCATCAAAAAAGGAACTTACTATATTGACGGACTAGTAAGAATAACAGATGGAGTAAAACTTACTATAGAACCAGGAGCTACTTTTTATGCTAAAACTACTACAACCAGTGGTTTAATCATCCTAAAAGGTGCAAAAGCATATATGGAAGGTACAGCTAATGAACCAATTGTATTCACTACAGAATCTAAAAAACCTGGAGATTGGTGTGGTATCACAATCTACGGTGATGCTCCTATCAAAGCTAACGGAGGTGGCTCTACTGCAACTTCTGAAGATGGATTAAATCAAATTTATGGAGGTACTGATGTAGGTTCTAACTCAGGTGTTTACAGATATATCAGAGTAGAATATGGTGGTAAAAAAATTGGAGACGGAACCTCAGAATTTAATAATATCACTTTCTATGCTGTAGGTTCTGGAACTATTGTAGAAAACATCGTTTCTTACAAAGGTACAGATGATGGCGTAGAATTTTTCGGAGGAACTGTTTCTGCTAAAAACTTCATTTCTTACGGAAATTTTGATGATTCTTTTGACTGGCAAGACGGTTGGTACGGACAAGACAACAGCAATTGGTTCGCTTACCAAACAGGAACAGGAAACTTCGGTATGGAAATAGAATCTTCTAACAATGCTGATGCTAACTTCCCTAAAGTAAGCGGATTGACATTAATTAGAGCTACTGGTACAAATCCTGAAACTGCAGGTTCTTCTGAAATTTCAGCAATCCAATTTAAAAAACATGGAAATGGTAAATTTTCAAATGTTTACATAGAGGGTTATAAAAACACAGGTGGTAAAAATGCTTTTCCAGTTCTTATCCAAGATTCACCAACGGATGTAAGCCAAGTAATCGCTGGAAAAATTGCGGTAACTCCTATTAATGTTGTTAATTCTGACAATGCAGGAGTTTGGGGTTATTCTGGATTCACTTCTACTGCTCCAAAAACAATTACTAATTCTGCGGTAGCTAAAGTTTCTATCACTGGTGGAAATTGGTCAACTGTAGAAGGTGTAGATTTAACTTCTCTTTTAAAATAATTTAGCAATCAATCTCATATCAAATTAATTAACAAATAACCGCGCCCCGAAGAATTTCGGGGCGCGGTTTTTATCTAAATTTTTAAATCGTAAATCTAAAATCGTAATTCGTAAATCAAAATTATTCCTCGTCTTCATATTGCTCTAGATAATAGGCAAAAGTAAAATCTTCTACCTCATCTTCTGCATCTTCTAAAGTAGTGAGTAAATCTTCGAAAATTTCTAATTGCTCTACACTCATATTTACAAATTCTAGATGTAGAGGCATTTCTAATTCGCCTGTAATCACATCAAAAAGCGCATCAAGATTATCCCCGAAATGCTCTGGTAAAGTCAATTTTTCTTTCAGTTGAGCATAAAAATCCTCGTAATCTCCAATTTCTAAAAAATCTATATATACTTCCATAATTTTATTTCAAGTTTCAAAGTTAGTAAACATCTCGCTTCCAACATCCAACTTCCAGCAAATTTATTTTTCCTCGAAACTTCTGTAATGATCAAACGTTACGAAAACCAAACCATCATTAGAAAAAACAACTCTATCTGCATTTCTATTCCCACAATTGTAATTAAGGTCTGCTTCGTAATATTTTCGACCAGATTTTGTTGGGAGCGATTTTTGTCGGTTTGTCCAGATATCACCACCAATAGCTTTTCCGGGAGCAACTTCGCAAAGATTTCCTTTACTCGGAACCCAACCCAAAGATTTTGCTTCGGATTTTGTGATATAATAATCGGGTAATTCGCCGTGTTCTTTTAGATATTTCACTACCAATTCATCATTGGTAAGTTCATCAATATTATTGTTTGAAGTATTATTATCATCAGAAAAATCAGACTTTCTTTCCTCAAAATTGTCTTGATTTTTCTTGGACTTTTTCTCGTAAGAATAAGAATTGTCTTGATTCTGATTGTCAGATTTTTGATAAGAAATTTCTGAATTTTCTGTATTGTTTTTCTTCTCAATTTTGTAGTTATTGAAAAAATACATCAATAATAATCCTGCAACAAAAGCAAGGACTATATAGATTAAATTTTTATTTTTTTCCATAAATTTTGTTTTAAGTTTCCAAAGCTCCCACTCTAACTCAATCTCTCCACTCTTCCGGAATATCACACACAGGAATTGGGTTGATTTTATGTTGCGCAGCTTTGTGCATTCTGCTGAAAATTCGGTAAACTTCTAAATCTCTTCCAGAATAATCAGTCTCGGTTTTAGTTCCCCATTCTTTTTGTATTTTTTCCAATTCAGGATAGGTTGCACCAATTTGTTGTTCATCTGTTCTGTCTACATCCCAAAGTCCATCTGTCGGAATCGCATTTTTGATGGATTCTGGTAAATCTAAAGCTCTTGCCAAAGCATAGACTTCGGTTTTGTACAAATCTGCAATCGGCGAAACATCTACTCCACCATCTCCGTATTTCGTGTAAAACCCAATCCCGAAATCTTCCACTTTATTCCCAGTTCCACAAACGAGAAGTCCATTGATTTGTCCGTAATAATACAAAGTGAGCATTCTCAATCTACTTCTGGTATTGGCAAAAGCCAATTTCTCCGCAGGAAATTCGTCATCTTTTACATCAAAAGTATTGTATAACGCTTCGAAAGGTTCATTTAAGTCTACCGAAAACCCTTCCACATTTGGAAATTTGTTTTTTAGAAAATCTATATGCTCTAAAGCTCGAGAAGCTTGATCTTTTTGTTGACGAATTGGCATTTCTAGAGCCAAAACTTTCAATCCAGTCATGGCACAAAGTGTAGAAACTACACCAGAATCTACTCCACCAGAAACTCCAATTACATAACCTTTTACACCTGCTTTTTCGGCATAATCTTTCAGCCAAGAAACTATTCTTTCAATTATTTTTTCTGATTGCATTTTATTGTATTTTTGCGAAACTAATTTTTTGTAAAAATAATTAAATTTTTGCCGAACTCACAGATTAGTTTGGTCAAATGTTTTAACCCATGAAAAAATATATTGTATACACTCTTCTTTTCAGTTTTTCCCTACTTCTTTTTTCTTGTAATAAAGAGGGAGAAAACCGTTGGAATGTAGAAATCAAAAATACTGAACCTGTAAAAATTACTGATATTTCTGCAGCTTTTTATAATGATAAAATTCCGTTTCAGAATTTCAAGAAAGATTTTGGTTTTTTCTTGGCGCCACAAGTTCCAGATGCTACTTACGAGAAAAAACGTGCAGATGCCATCGAAAAAAGAGTCTATAAAGACGCCTTAAATAAAAATAATCTGGCGAATTTAGAAAAACAATTGGCTACACTTTTTGCACACATAAAATACTATTTCCCTGAATTTCAAAACCCACAAGTTTACGTTTTTTCTTCGGCTACAGAATTGTATGAAGAACCGATTTTGTATGTTCCAAATGAAGGTGTACTGTTCATAGATTTATCTGCATTTTTAGGCGAAAAATCAGAGTTTTATGAAGGGATAGATGTTTACATGAGAAAAGAAATGACGCCTCAAAATGTTTTGCCAAAAGTAGCAGAAACTATTGCTGCAGATTATGTTCCTGCAACTCCAGACCATAATAAATTTTTGGATAAAATCGTAAATTTTGGAAAGTTAATGATTCTCCAAGACGCTTTTCTTCCTGAAACGATGGATCAATTCAAAATGCATTATTCTAAAGACCAACAATCTTGGGCGATTTCTAATGAAGAAAATATTTGGAATTATTTTGTAGAAAACGATCTGCTTTTTAGCGATGACAATAGATTAGACGAAAGATTTTTAGCAAAAGCTCCTTTTTCTAAATTCTACACCGAAATAGACCCAAAATCTTCACCAAGAGTGGGCGCTTTTATCGGTTGGCAGATTTGCAGACAATATTTAGAAAAAAATCCTGAGGTGACTTTGCAAAAATTCTTGCATTTACCCGCAACAGAAATATTTAACAACAGTAATTATAAACCTAAAAATTAAAAAGAGATGCGAGATGCGTGTTACGAGGTAAACTCGGAACTCGAAACTCGGAACTCGAAACTCCAAAAAATGAGACAAACACAGATAACAATTAACGTAGAATTAGACGAAAATCACGTTCCAGAAAAAATAACTTGGAATGCTCAAGATGGTGGTGTTGAAAATCAAGAAACCAAAGCCACCATGATTTCAGTTTGGGACGATAAAGCTATGGAAGCATTACGCATCGATTTATGGACTAAAGATATGCCTGTAGATCAAATGAAAATGTTCCTTCATCAGATTTTTGTTTCTCTTGGTCATACTTATCAAAGAGCAACTGGCGAAGATGATGTAGCCGAAAAAATTCAAGAATTTGCGGAAGATTTCGCTTTTATGAGTAAGATAAAATAAAATTGCAGTCGGCTTTCGGCAGTCGGCAATCAGCAAAATTTAAAAAAACGCAGCATTTTGTTCGCCGAAAGCAAATTGCTGAAAGCAGAAAGCAAAAATATGAAATTCAATACTAAAGTAATACACGGCAATCAAAGCCACGAAAAAGTAACAGGTTCTGTAAATGTTCCTGTATTTCTTACTTCTACCTTTGCACAAAAATCTCCAGGAGAACATTCAGGTTACGAATATTCTAGAGCGGCAAATCCTACTAGACAAGCGTTAGAAGACGCTTTAGCATCTATAGAAAACGGAGCTAGAGGTTTGGCTTTTGGTTCTGGTTTAGCAGCAATAGATTGCGTTTTGAAATTATTAAATCCAGGAGACGAAATCATCGCTGTAGACGATTTATACGGAGGAAGCTACAGAATGTTTACCAGACTTTTTGAGAAATATCAACTCAAATTTCACTTTGTAAACTTAGAAAATCCAGAAAATATTCTTCCGCTGATTAACGAAAAAACCAAATTGGTTTGGCTGGAAACTCCAACCAATCCTTTAATGAAATTAGTTGACATTCAAAAAGTTGCAGAACTCATCAAAGGAAAAGACATTCTTTTAGCGGTGGATAATACTTTTGCAACACCTTACATTCAGACGCCTTTAGATTTAGGTGCAGATATTGTGATGCACTCTGCTACCAAATATTTGGGTGGACATTCTGATGTTATTGCAGGAGCTTTAATTGCAAAAACTCCAGAATTAGGAGAAAAATTACACTTCATCCAATTTGCAAGTGGCGGAATTTTAGGACCTCACGACTCTTATTTGGTTTTGAGAGGCATTAAAACTTTGGCTTTAAGAGTTCAAAGACATTCTGAAAACGGACAAAAAATTGCAGAATATTTACAAAATCATCCAAAAGTAGATCAAGTTTTTTATCCAAATTTAGCGAGCAATCCTCAGTTAGAATTGGCGAAAAAACAGATGAAAACTTTCGGCGGAATGATTTCTTTCACTTTCAAATCAGGTAAAAAAGAGGATTCTATCAAATTTTTAGAAAAATTGAAAGTCTTTACGTTAGCCGAAAGTTTGGGCGGTGTAGAATCTTTGGCAAATCATCCTGCACTCATGACTCACGCTTCCATTCCTGCAGAAAAACGTGCAGAATTGGGCATTACCGATGATTTGGTTCGTTTAAGTTGCGGAATTGAAGATGTAGAAGATTTAATTGCAGACATAGAACAAGCTTTTAATTAAAAATCAATGTTGACGAGAAAAGCCACTTTAGAAGATTTACCTCAGCTGTCAAATTTATTTGACCAATACAGAAGTTTTTATCATAAGGAAAGTGATATTGAAGGTGCTGGAAATTTTCTAAAAGAAAGATTAAAAAACCAAGATTCTGAAATTTTCGTAGCAGAAGAAAACGGAATTTTGACGGGTTTTACTCAATTATATCCATTGTTTTCTTCTACAAGAATGAAAAGATATTGGCTTTTAAATGATTTATTCGTCAATGAAAATCACAGAGGAAAAGGTCATTCTAAAGCTTTGATTGAAAGCGCAAAAGAACTTTGTATAGAAACAAAAGCTTGCGGAATTCTTCTAGAAACCGATAAAACCAACGAAATTGGCAACCAACTTTATCCAAGTTGTGGTTTTGAGCAATATACTCACGCCAATTTTTATGAATGGACTAATTTAATTAATTGAAAATGGAGAATTGAAAATGTTTTGAATGTTTAATTAAAAATCTCGAATCTCAAATCTCGAATCTCAAATATTATGACTGAATTTCAAAAATATATTCAAAGATATTTAGACCTAATTCCATCTGATAATTGGTTGGAAGAAATGATCAATTCTGGAGCAGAAACCATTCAGATTTTTTCTGGTTTAGACAATGAAAAATCACTTTTTGCTTACGCGGAAGGAAAATGGACGCTCAAGGAATTACTTCTTCATTTAATAGACACCGAAAAAATTTTCCAATACAGAGCGCTTCGTTTTGCCAGAAAAGACCAAACCGAATTATCTGGTTTTGATGAAGATTTATTTGCTGCAAATTCTTTTGCCAACGACAGAACTTTGGTAAGTTTGTTAGAAGAATTCAGAATTGTGAGACAAACATCTATCATTTTCTTCGAAAATTTACAAAATACAGCACTTGACAACACGGGAAAAGCCAACGGAAACGAAATTTCTGTAGAAACCATCGGAAGATTAATTGTGGGACATAATTTCCATCATTTAAAAATAGTTGAGGAGAGGTATTTACCGAATTTGAAATAAATTTTCTCCCACAGATTACACAGATATTCACAAAAGAATTTAAATCTGTATAATCCGTGAAATCTGTAGAAAATAAAAATTAAAAAAATGGAAAAAGCACTAGAAATATTAAAAAACGGAGGCGTAATCCTCTATCCTACTGATACGATTTGGGGAATCGGTTGTGACGCAACCAATGTAGATGCCATCAACAAAATTTTTGAAATCAAAAAGCGTGAGAAAACCAAATCGATGATTATTTTGGTAGAAAACGAACGCCGATTACAAGATTTGGTAGACGTTCCAGAAATGGCTTGGCAAATTATTGATTTATCTGAAAAACCAGTTACCATTGTTTATGAAAATCCTAAAAATCTACCCAAAGAAATTTTAGCTGAAGATGGAAGCATCGGCATTAGATTGGTAAAAGATGATTTTTGCAAAAAATTGATTTCTAAACTCAATAAACCTTTGGTTTCTACTTCTGCCAATTTTAGCGGAGACAAATCACCATTGAAATTCTCTGACATCTCGCAAGAACTGATTGATGCGGTAGATTATGCAGTAGAAGAAAACAGAGAAAGCGTTTCCAAATATTCTGGTTCTTCTGTCATTAAAATTTGGAGCGATGGAAGAGTGAAAGTTTTGAGAGAGTAATTAAAATTTTTGATTATGAAAAAAATAATTCTTTTATTAATATTATCATTATTTATTAGTTGCGGAAGTATAGAAGCATATAGATTCAAAGACAATTTAAAAATTACAAATGCTAAAATAATTGAAGGCAATTACGAAGTTTTTCCTTTAAATTCTGAAAAAAGAAATTACAATTCTGCATATATTATTTTAAATATTTTTAACAAAGAAAATAATAAATCTACTGAAGCAATAAATTCATTTGAAATCAAAATAGTAAATGATAAGTATTTGAATTTTATTTTCAAAAAAAACGGTTCAGAAATCAAAATTTCAAGAAAATATTTTGTTAACAACAATGGCTTTATAAAATTAGAAAATGAATCCCAAACTTCAGGAATTCCTTATTTTATAGGTGGTTTTCAAGTAAAAAAAATTGAATTGGGAATAACAAAAAATAATGAACTCATCATAAATGGATGTGAATATGATGAATCTGCAATTTTATTTATTCCAATTTCATTACCAAAAGAAAATTTCACTTATAAATTCAAAAAAATAGAATAAAAAATCTTTTTTGTTTAAATCATTTTTTCAAAATTTACGCTTCATTATCAGCAAAATCGGCTCCATCTGCGAGAGATTTTATGTCATAATAAAAAATCTGAGATTTTTTGAAAAACTATATTTAATCTTATCTTTGCAAAAAATTAATTTCTCGCAGATTTAGCAGAAACCGCAGATTAAACCTGCAAAATCGGCTCAATCTGCGAGAGTTTTTATACAAAAATGAAAATCAATTTAACCCAAAATAAAAATTTCAAACTTTTTAAAATCATTTCTAAAGTCGCCCAAGAAAATAACCAAACGGTTTACATTGTTGGTGGTTACGTTCGTGATTTGTTGATGCAAAGAAAAGCACCAACAGACATCGATTTTGTAACCGAACAAAGCGGAATAGAACTTGCAAAAGCGGTAGGAAAAGAGCTCGGAGATTTGAAGGTTTCTGTGTTCAAAACGTATGGAACTGCGATGATTAAATACCAAGATTTGGATTTGGAATTTGTGGGCGCCAGAAAAGAAAGTTATTCCGAAGATTCTAGAAAACCAGCGGTAGAAACTGGAACTTTAGAAGACGACCAAAAACGCAGAGATTTCACTGTAAATGCTCTTGCAATTTCACTGAATGCGGAAAATTTCGGAGAACTGATTGATCCTTTCAACGGAAGAGAAGATATGCAGAACAAAATTCTGCGAACACCTTTAGAACCTGCACAAACGTATTCTGATGATCCTTTGAGAATGATGAGAGCCATTAGATTTGCATCGGTTTTACATTTTGAAATTGAGAAAAATTCTCTAGAAGCCATCAAACAAGAAGCAGAACGCATCAAAATTGTTTCGATGGAAAGAATTATGGTGGAATTCAACAAAATTATGTTGAGCGAAAAACCTTCGGTTGGTTTAAAATTGATGGAAGAAACAACGCTTTTAGAAAAAATTATTCCTGAATTGACGGCTTTAAGAGGTATAGAAGAAGTAGAAGGACAAACGCACAAAGATAATTTTTGGCACACTTTGGAAGTGGTGGATAATATTTCTAAAAACACCGATAATCTTTGGTTGAGATGGGCTGCTTTATTACACGATATCGGAAAAGCACCGACTAAAAAATTTGTAGAAAAAATTGGTTGGACTTTCCATGGACATGAATTTTTAGGTTCTAAAATGGTGAAAAATCTTTTCACGAGACTAAAATTACCATTAGGACCAGACATGAAATATGTTCAAAAAATGGTAAAACTTTCATCTAGACCGATTGCTTTGATTGATGATGGAACTTCGGATTCGGCCTTGAGAAGATTGCTTTTTGATGCGGGTGAAGATTTAGAAGATTTGTTCACGCTTTGTAAAGCAGATATCACCACGAAAAATGCTTCAAAACAAGAAAAATTCAAGAAAAATTTTGAATATGTGGCGAAGAAAATCAAAGAAGTGGAAGAAAAAGACCACGTTAGAAATTTTCAACCGCCGATTTCTGGAGAAGAAATTATGGAAATGTTCCAGTTGAAACCTGGTCGTGAAATTGGAATCCTGAAAGAAAAAGTAAAAGAAGCGATTCTAGAAGGAGAAATTGCCAATCAGAAAGATGAAGCTAGAAATTTCGTTATTAAAGAAGCGAAACTTTTAGGCTTGGAATTATAAATCTCTCGCTGATTGCGCTGATTTAGTTTATAATTAAAAAAATCTGCTTGATCTGCTTAATCTGCGAGAAAAAAATATTTTACCATTAAGTTTTCAATTAAGGTATTAAGAATATTAAGAGAAATCCCTCAAAAATTTGAGGGATTTTATTTTAGTCTTCTATTTTATCTGAATAATCAAAATTTCTAACCGCTTCAAGCGTTTTATCAATTTCCGCTTCGTTAATAGAATCAGAGATAAACCACGTTTCGTAACCACTTGGCGGAAGATAAATTCCCTGAGCCAACAATTGATGGAAAAAATTATTGAACAATGAATGGTTAGAATCTGCAGCTTCCTCAAAATTTGAAACTCTATTCGTATGGAAGAAAACGCTCATCATACTTCCTTTTCTGTTGATTTTGTGGGCAATTCCTTTTGCATTAAGAATTTTACCAATTTCAAAATCAAGCGTTTCTGTAGTTTTATTGAGTTTTTCGTAGAAATTAGGATTGTTTTTAATGAGTTGAAGCGTTGTAAGACCTGCTCTCATTGCGAGAGGATTTCCGCTTAAAGTTCCCGCTTGATAAACATCACCTCTTGGCGAAAGTTTACTCATAATTTCGTCTCTTGCAGCAAAAGCACCAACTGGCATTCCGCCACCTATCACTTTTCCGTAAGTTACGATATCTGCTTTTACATTGTACAATTCTTGTGCTCCACCAAAAGCCAATCTGAAACCTGTCATCACTTCATCAAAAATCAATAAAGCGCCGTTTTCATCACAAACTTTTCTTAAATTTTGAAGAAAATTATTTTCTGGCAAAACGCAACCCATGTTTCCTGCAACTGGTTCTACAATAATCGCAGCAATTTCTCCTTGATTATGACGGAATAAATCCTCTACTTGTTCTATATCATTGTATTTTGCTAAAAGTGTATCTTTTGCAGTTCCTGAAGTTACTCCCGGTGAATTTGGGTTCCCAAAAGTTGCCGCTCCACTTCCTGCTTTAATCAAAAATGAATCTGAATGACCGTGATAGCAACCTTCAAATTTGATGATTTTTTCTCTTCCTGTGTAACCTCTTGCTAATCTGATGGCGCTCATACAAGCTTCCGTTCCCGAAGAAACCATTCTGATTTGGTCAATATTCGGAACATTTTCGATGATAAATTTTGCAATTTCGGTTTCTAATTCTGTAGGCGCACCAAAAGAAAAGCCTTTTTCTGCTTGTAATTTTACCGCTTCTACTACCTCATCATGAGCGTGACCTACAATTGCGGGTCCCCAAGAATTGATGTAATCTACATAAGTTCTGTCATCAGCATCTGTTAAATAAGCACCTTTCGCAGATTTCATAAAAATAGGAACTCCTCCTACAGATTTGAAAGCACGAACTGGCGAATTAACACCTCCTGGAATATATTTGTACGCCTCTTCAAATAAAGCCGAACTTCTTTGATATAACATAATTTTGAATTTATTTTTTTAATGTTTTGGGCGTGTCCTTCATAAAAATTTCAGATTCTTCATTCCATTCAGAATGACAAAAATTTTTATTTCAGGTCGCGCTTTTCGTTACAATTCCTCACTCGCTTTCAGCGGTTGCGGTATTTTCACTTCAATCGCTCACGCAAAATTCTTTACAAAAAATTTTATCTAGGTTTTCTATTTTTAAGATAAATTAATTGACCTTCTTTTACTTTATCTCCATATTCCATGCGGTTTTTGTCATAAAGTTTATCGAGTCTTATTGCAAATTTCTGTGAGATAGAATACATATTATCTCCTTTTTCGGCGCGATAAGTTTCTACACTTCCGCTAGAATTTTTCTTTTCGAGGAAGAGAATTTGTCCTTCTTTCAAAGTTTGAGAAGAAAGCTCGTTCCATTTCATTAATTTAGAAGTAGAAACGCCATATTTTTTAGAAATATCTTGTAAGTTTACTTCCGAAGCATCGTCATAATCTGGTTCCATCGGAATTACAATATATCTCAAAGCTTCATTAGGATGTGCTTTCATCAAAACCGATAATAAAACTTCTTCTTTAGTCAATTTTTTAGGTTCAGGAGCATCGATTACCACTTTTGGAGCTTCTTCTTTTTTAGGAGTTGGTAAATTTTTAGCTAAAAATTCTTTATCATTCACCAAATCAGGATACAAAGCCAAAAGTTTTTCGGTGACTTGTTCTTTTTTGATATAGTCAAATTCAAAAAGTTTATATTTCTGAATTTTATCGATCAAAATATAAGCGTATCTAGGATTGGTCGCATAACCCGCTTTTTTTAAACCATGAGCCCAACCGTTATAATCTTTTGGGTCAAGTTGAAATAAATTTTTGTAAAAAGGACGATTCACCAAAAACAAAGAATGATCTCTGTAAGATTCTCTAGGATCTTCATACACTCGGAAACATTCATTTGGTGCGTCATCTGTATGTTTCATGGTTTTGCCCGTCCAGTTTTCTTTACACTTAATCCCGAAGTGATTTTTCCCTTCTTGAGCCAATCTAGACTGACCACCTCCTGTTTCTAAAAGTCCTTGTGCCAAAGTAATAGATGCGGGAATATTGTACAATTCCATTTCTTCTACAGCATATTGTGCAAATCGCTGAATGTACTGGTCTTCGGTTTTCCAAGTTTGAGCTTGGATATTTGAAAACAAGGCAATTGAAAATATTAAAATGAGTTTCTTCATATTTACGTGTCGTTCCTACGGAACTTCCTATTGATAATGATGTTTTTTTCTACAAACCTTTCGTTCCTACGGAACTCAATATCTATAAAACTTTTATTAAATTTCTGTTTTTCTTTTTCAACATTTCGTTTGCTCCTTTTATTCCTTGCAAACCTCCTGTATGAAAAGCTAAAATCTTGCTATTTTCTGGGAAATAATCTTCTTCTATGAGTTCAAAAATCTTCCTGAGCATTTTCCCAATGTAAACAGGCTCTAAAATAATGCCAAAATCTTGATAAAATTTATTTATAAAACGAATATTTTCGTCTGTTATTTTGCCAAAACCGCCATCTGAAGCATCAAAAATGGTGAAATTTTGTCTTTTAGAAAAATTTAAAATCCTTTTTTCTAAAGATTCATCTTTCACAGCTTTGAAACCTAACACTTTTTGATGTTCTTCTGCAAATTTAGAAATTCCTGAAAGGGTTCCTCCTGTTCCTATAGCACTGCAAAGATAGTCAAAATCTTGAGTTTCTTCATTGAGCATAAACTGAATTCCTTCCACCGCATTTTCATTAGTCCCGCCTTCTGGAACTACCAAACTTTCGGGAAATTCTTCTTGAAGGTTTTTCATCAAAGTTTCCTTATCTCTATAATTTTCTCTTGTCACAAATCTGAAAGTCATTCCGTTTTGGTGCGCTAAAGAAAGAGTGGGATTTTCTTGCCAAGAATTTTCTAATTCGTCTCCTCTGATAATTCCTAGAGTTTCGATGCCAAATTCTTTTCCCAAAGCTGCAGCTGCTGCAATATGATTAGAAAAGGCACCTCCGAAAGTAATGATTTTTCTTTCTGAAACTTCTTTTTCTAAATATTTTTTGACATTGTAAAACATTTTCCAATATTTATTTCCAGAAATTTCGGGATGAGTAAGGTCTTCTCTTTTGATGAAAAGTCTTACTTTTTTCCCGATAGGAATTTCTACAATTGGAATTTTATGTTTGGGTAAATTCATTTTTTATAATGTTCTTTTCCTTGATGAAAAGAACCAAAAATCAAGACTTCAATTTCTTCGGCTAAAATTAAAAATAAAATTCTAAAATTTCCGAAACTCGAGCCAATTCTTTTCCCTTTGCTTTCTCAAACAACAGAAATTTTTTAACGAATTTTGTTTTCAATTTTTTTACGCTACGAAATTGAGGTCAAAAGAAAAAATCTACGATTTTTATTGATAAATAAGTTATGCAAAAGAAAAAAAGTTCTATTTATCTGAAATTTAGAAATGTGCGGAAATTGCGCCCCGACTTGAGTGGAAATCCTTTTTTGCATTGGGAAAAGATTTGGCAAAAAAAAGATTGAGAACGGACGGCGGAATTTGGCGCCAAAAAAAATCACACTCTATATTTCCAAAAGCTCCAAATTTTTCTGGTTTCGAGGTAGTTTAAATCTTCTTCCATAGCGTAAGCTTCTCTTTCGAAACTGATATTTCGGTAAGCCAAATGTTTGTTTTTTAACTTAAAATACCAATAGTAATATTCTACTACATACCACAAATAAAAGAAAATAATGAGGAGTTCTAATTGCTGACGAATGTGGATTTTTTCGTGATTAATGAGTATTTTATTTTCCTTAAACGCTGATTCACGAAGAAAAATGAACGGAAAAATGGTAATTCCGTTGATTCTAGTCTTTCGGAGAAGGCGTAAACTCAAAATAATCATAGAACAAAGATATGAAAAGTTAAAAGGAGCAATTATCACAATGATTTAAAAATATGATTGAATTTTTTGTAATTTTATGGAATGAAATTTGATAAAGAATTAGTAGAAGGCGAAGATTTTTATTATAATGAATTAGGCTACAAAGTTTTCACCGAAAGATACCACTTAAAACGCGGTTATTGCTGTAAAAGTGGTTGTAAACATTGTCCTTATGGTTATGATAAAAAGACTGATTCTTTTAAAAAAATTGAGAAAAAACCACATAAATCATAAAAAATGAAGAAATATTTTTTCCTTTTGTTGGCTTCAGCAGCACTTTTTGTTACGTCTTGTTCACCATTTAATGTGAGAACGGATTATGCTGAAACTGCCAATTTTAGTTCTTATAAAACCTATCAGTTTAGAGTAGATGATTTAAAACTGAATGATTTAGACAAAGACCGTGTTTTAAACGAAGTAGCTAAAAACCTACAAATGAAAGGTTTATCTGCATCTCAAACTCCTGATTTAGTTGTAAACCTGAAAGCTTCTCATAAAAAAGTAGAAGATACCAGAATAGAACCTAGTTTCGGAATGTACGGTTGGGGAAGACCTTATGGATGGGGAATTGGAATGAGCAGAGCTTGGACTACCGACTACAACAGAGGAAGTTTGATTATTGACATCGTAGATGCTAAAACTGGAAAATTAGTTTGGCAAGGTGTAGGAAGCGGAATCAATGTAGATTCTCCTAAATCTAAGCAAAAACAAATTCCAGCGATTGTAGCAGAAATTATGGCCAATTATCCGCCTGTGAAAAAGTAAAAATATTTTTAACTTTAATATTATTGTCTAAAAACGTACGGCGCGAGCTTTGCTCGCGCCGTACGTTTTTCATATTTTAAAACAAAAAAATCGGGAAGACTTCCCGATTTTATAATATCATATTAGATAAAAATCTATTATTTTTCTAAAACTTCTGTAATAGGATTTCCTATGTTTCCACTTGGATTTTCCACTTTCAGCATTTGAGCTAGAGTTGGTGCAATATCTGTCATGTGATATGGTTTTGCACTTTGTCCGTTTTTAACTTTCCAACCCATAAAAATTAATGGAATGTGAGCATCGTATGAATTCCAAACGCTGTGAGTAGTTCCTTTTTTAGCATAAGTTGGCAGCATACCATCATGCGAAACAATTTGAATATCTCCACTTCTTTGCCAGTTGTAACCATTGATAATTCTGGTTTTTATCGGTTCTGGAATTGCTGCTTCAGCTACATCTTCTAAATCTACAGCGTATAGAACTCTTTTGTCTTTATTTAATTGAGAAAGAATATTTTTTTTCACCTCATCTGCATCCAATCCTTTTTCCTTAATAGTATTGTGGTTGAGATAAATTTGGTAATTATCAATTCCCAGAATTAATTTACTTCCTGCATATTTTTTTTCTAGTTCTTCGCCAAGATTTTTTTCTAAACCATCATCAAAGAAGCCTGTCATCATCTTATTTGCTTGCATGTATCCTTCAGCATGAGCGCCACCGTGATCTGCAGATAAGAATACCAAGTAGTTACCTTTTCCTACTTTTTTGTCTAACTGCTGAAAAAACGCTTCTAAATCTCTGTCTAATCTTAAATAAGTATCTTCTATTTCTATAGAATTTGGGCCAAAAGCATGACCTACATAATCTGTAGAAGCAATATTTATTGCTAAGAAATCTGTAATATTATCTTCACCCATTTTGTAACCTTTAATTGTAGCTTCAGCCATTTTTAGGGTTAAAGAATTTCCAAAAGGTGTAGTTCTGATGACTCCTTTTTTAGCCTCATAATCTTTTGCTAAATTTTCATAAGGAAAAGTAGGTGTTTTAGCGCTTCCTAAAAGACTTTCCCATGCAACATTATCCTCTGTACTTTCGAAATATTCTGAAATAGGAAGTAATGTTTTCCAACCTTTTGCAACTAATTTTTTACCGTTTTCTTCTTTGTTAAATTCATTCAACCATTGTGGTAATTCTTTCAAATAATAATCAGAAGTGATGAAATTCCCCGTGGTTTCATCAAACCAAAAAGCCGCAGTAGGATTATGTCCTGCTGGTAAAATAGAAGCTCTGTCTTTTAATGAAACTCCCACTACTTTTGAACGAAAATTGGTTGCAATTCCTAACTGGTCTGTAATGGTAGTACTCCAAAGATTTCTAGGAGAATGCTGACCTATTTTTTTAGCTTCTGTTCCTACAGCATTTACCGTTTCATCTGTGGTACAGTAAACGTTTTTACCTGTTTCTTTATCTGTCCAGTCGTTTCCCGCAATTCCATGAATCGATGGAACAGAACCTGTATAAATAGAAGTATGACCTAATGCAGTAACCGTAGGAATATAATCAATCATCACATTATTAAAACTGTAGCCTTCATTTAATAATCTTTTGAAGCCACCGTTTCCGTATTTTGCTTGATATTTATACAAGAAATCCCAACGCATCTGGTCTACTACAATTCCTACCACCAATTTTGGTCTTTCTACTCCATCATTGTATTGAGTATTTTTATTTTTTTGTGCATCTACAGATAACAAAGCCAATGTTACCAATGCAAGAGTGCTAATTTTTCTAAGCATTTTTCTAGAAATTTTAATTTAGACAAATTTAAAGGTTTTTATTGTAGCTAAAGTTTAATTTTATATTAAAAAATTAAATCGTTCGACTTCAAAAAAAACGCACCTAAAAGATGCGTTTTATTTATTTCAAAAAAAGAGTTTTTTAGAATTTTAAATCTCCGTTTACTTCTCTTACTGCTGCTGCTGCAGTTGCAAATTTTTCTTTTTCTGCTTCAGTTAATTCGATTTCTACGATTTTTTCTACTCCATTTTTCCCGATAATCGCAGGAACACCTAAGCAAATATCAGATTGTCCGTATTCTCCGTCTAACATAAGTGAACAAGGAATCATTTTCTTTTGGTCACAAGCAATTGCCTGAACCATTACAGAAACTGCTGCACCTGGTGCATACCAAGCTGAAGTTCCTAATAATTTAGTTAATGTAGCACCTCCTACTTTAGTTTCTTCTACTACATACGCTTGTTGTTCTTCAGTTAAGAAAGAAGTTACAGGAACACCGTTTCTAGTTGCTTTAGACAATAAAGGAAGCATACCAGTATCTGAGTGTGCTGCAATTACCATTCCGTCTACATCAGAAATTGGAGCTTCTAAAGCTTCTGCTAATCTGTATTTGAATCTTGCAGAATCTAGAGCACCTCCCATTCCAATGATTTTATGTTTTGGTAAACCAGAAGTTTTGTGAACTAGGTAAGCCATAGTATCCATTGGGTTAGAAACCACGATAATGGTTACATTAGGAGAATGTTTTACTAAGTTAGCCGTTACATCTTTTACAATTCCCGCATTGATACCGATTAACTCTTCTCTAGTCATTCCTGGTTTTCTAGGAATACCAGAAGTGATTACCGCTACATCTGAACCAGCAGTTTTACTATAATCACCAGTTGTTCCCGTAATTTTAGTATCAAAACCATTCAAAGAAGCAGTTTGCATTAAATCCATTGCTTTACCTTCAGCAAAACCTTCTTTAATATCTACTAAAACTACTTCTGAACAGAAGTTTTTCATAGCAATATATTCTGCGCAAGATGCACCTACAGCTCCTGCTCCAACTACAGTTACTTTCATTTTTTTATTTTTTTAAAGTTTAAAATTAAGTTGCTCAAATTTAATGATTATTTGAGGATTAGACAATTTTCTTGATATGAATTAAATCCTAATTTTAAAATTTTTCAATCATGTAAATAGATGTAAAAATTACCATAAATCAAGGACAAAAACAGAGACATTGCTTACCTTTGTTTTAAATTTTGAAGGATGGAAAATTTTTTGAAGCATTTACAAGACGGATATTCTAACAGAAAATATGATTTAGATAAAAAGAAAATCGAAACCTTTATCGATGATTTTTTCAGATTCGTGTTTTTTCTAGAACTTCAAAGATGTGCTTCAGAAGATGAAATCGCCAATAGATTACAACAATTTAAAATAGATTTTATCAAGATTCTGTGTTCTGTTTTTGATGACAAAGAAAAAGCCACAGCATGTGGAGAATATTTTTTTACCAAATTCCCAGAAATCTATAAAACTTTAGAAAAAGACGCTGCTTTTGCACTAGAAAATGACCCTGCTGCAACCTCTGTAGAAGAAGTCACTTTTTCCTATCCGGGTTTTTATGCAATTACGATTTACAGATTGGCTCACGAATTGCAACTGGAAAAAATTCCGTTGATTCCTAGAATTTGGACAGAATTGGCACACAGCAAAACAGGAATAGACATTCATCCGGGTGCTAACATTGGTTCGCCATTCTTCATCGATCATGGTACGGGAATTGTAATAGGTGAAACCTCAGAAATTGGAAATGGTGTCAAAATTTATCAAGGAGTTACCTTGGGAGCGCTTTCTGTTTCTAAAGAAATTGCCAATACCAAAAGACATCCTACCATAGAAAACGGTGTAGTTATTTATGCGAATGCTACCATTTTAGGAGGAGAAACTGTGATTGGCGAGAACAGCATCATCGGTGGAAACGTATGGATTACAGACAGTCTACCGAAAAATTCGGTGGTTTTTCATAAAGGTCAAGTGACGGTGAGAAACAAATTTCCGGGTGATGAACCGATTAACTACTTTATTTGAGGTAAAGGCTAAGGTTGAGGTAAAGGCTAAGGTTGAGGTAAAGGCTAAGGTTGAGGTAAAGGTAAAGGTTGAGGTAGAGGTAAATATAGAGGTTGAGGTAAATAAAAAACTGAATTTAATTAAGATAACGAAACTTGCAGCCCGACTTGAACGGAGCTCTTTTTAAAATTTTTTGGTTCTCTCCTTTAGGAGAGTTAGCGAAGGAAAAATTTTAAAAAAGCGAGAGTGGAAGGCGGAAAAGCTGCCCAAATTAATAATATTTAAAATTTAAAAAATATGAAAGTTAATAATGTACTAGAAGTGATTGGCAACACTCCATTGGTAAAATTAAATAAGATTTTCGGGAGTGATGTAGAAGTGTGGATGAAACTAGAACGCCAAAATCCTGGTGGAAGCATCAAAGACAGAATTGCTCTTGCGATGATAGAAACGGCTGAAAAAGAAGGAAAAATTAATAAAGATACCCTGATTATAGAACCTACTTCGGGAAACACAGGTGTTGGTTTAGCAATGGTTTGCGCGGTTAGAGGTTACAAATTAGTTTTGGTAATGCCGGAATCTATGTCTGTGGAACGCAGAAAGTTAATGTCTGCTTATGGCGCTGAATTTGTTTTAACTCCTAGAGAATTGGGAACCAATGGTGCGGTGAAAAAAGCCTACGAACTAGCTTCTAAGATTGAAAATTCATGGATTCCACAGCAATTTGAAAACGATGCAAATCCAGAAATTCATAAAAATACCACCGCTCAAGAAATTTTAGCAGATTTCCCAGAAGGATTTGACTATGTGATTACAGGTGTAGGAACTGGTGGTCATATTACGGGCGTAACAGAAGTACTAAAAGAGAAATTCCCGAATTTGAAAAGTTATGCCGTAGAACCTACAGATTCACCAGTTTTAAGCGGTGGAAATCCTGGCCCGCATCCTTTGCAAGGAATTGGAGCTGGTTTTGTACCAAAAGTGCTGAATTCTGAAATTCTAGACGGTGTGATTCAAGTAGAAAAAGCAGAAGCTTTTGATTTTGCTAGAAAATTAGCTGCTCAAGAAGGAATTTTAGCAGGAATTTCTACTGGTGCTTCTCTTGCTGCAATTGCGAAAAAATTGGGCGATTTACCAAAAGGCGCTAAAGTTTTGACCTTTAATTATGACACTGGCGAAAGATATTGGTCAGTTCCAGATTTGTTCCAAGAAAATGAATCTGAATTGAAATAAAATGAAAACGCTCCAAAAATTTGGAGCGTTTTTTTGTTTCTCGATGATTGTGCAGATTAAGCCGATGTTTTTTAAAATTAATTAACCGCAAAAGAGACAAAAGAAAAAATTGAAAATAAGAAGTTCAAAAGGACAAAAAGTAAATTTTTGTCCTTGATTTTTTTTCTTTCGCTGATTTTGCAGATTAAGCCGATATTTTTTAAAATTAATTTAACCGCAAAAGAGACAAAAGAAAAGATTAAAAATAAGAAATTCAAAAGGACAAAAATTTACTTTTTTGTCCTTTATTTTTTAAACTCTAGCTTATTATACTGATGAATATTTTTTTTAAAATCTGCTAAATTTGCTAAATCAGCGAGATATTTTTTTTAGTTTTCTTCTTCGAAGTACAGCATATAATATTTTCCGTTTTCATCTTGTCCTTGCTGGATGAGTTTTCGGTCTCCGTGAATGTAAATATGGAAGTTTTTGTCTAGTTTGATGACGCTTTTAAAAATTCTAGCGTTTTTCTTAACTGCCGCATCATTGATGGCAAATTCGTCTGACAAAGCATAATCTCTTTCGTCTTCGTATTGTGTTTTGAAGGCATTAAAACTTTGGATGACTTCTTGGTCTTTCAAAACTTCTCCTGTGAATTCTTCCATCTTAAATTCTTCTTTTTCTTTGAAAAAACTCAGCGATTTATTCAAGAAATCTGCTTGGTCGGCTTTGGTGATTTCAAATTCCTGCGGAAGCTGTTTCGTTATGTATTCTTTGTAAAGCGTAAGCGTTTCTTGCGTCTCAAAATATTCGTCTTGTCGCTGACGAACCTGTAAGAAATCGTCCATCCAATAACTTGTTTCTGCTCTACTCGTTCCATCAATTATAGACATGAGGTAACCTTGTTCTTTGTTGGTATTGTAAATCAAGCAACCTTTGTCTACTTTATTCAAATTGATTCCCTGTAAAGTCTCCAATTCAAACACTTCGACTCCGCTCAGTGTGACATCGTTTTTGGTAGAAACTTTCAAGAAAGTGTCTTTGTTTTCGGATTTAAAAAGTCCGACTGCGTCATATCTTTCTCCTTTTACGATGCAATCTTTGAAAAAGCAAACGTAGAATTCTCCACCTTTGGTTCTAGGATTGGTAGAATGTTCGTAAAGCAGTTTTGCCAATTTTTTGGACTGGTTTTCTAACAATTCTGGTTGTTCAAAAATCTCTGAAACGTAAGTAAACACTTCGTTATTTTCGATATTAGAACTATGGAAAAACTCGAAAAAGATTTCGGGTTTAAAGTTTTTAAGGAAATAATCTTTGAGCAATGCTTTCATCTCATCTGTGATGAAAACTTCTGAATCTGTGGTTACCAAAGCTTCTTGATGCGTATGGTTTCCTACGTAATTAATGCAAAGATGTTCTAGTGTGGTTTCTTCTGTGAAAATCATGCTGCGAAAATAGGGAAAATAAAAAAAGAAAAAAACTCGTTCTAAGAATATTGAATTCGCTTCTTAATAACTTTCATTAAAAGACTTAATCTTTTTGCCTTGAGACGTTTGCCAAAAATCCCTATCATTATAGTAATCAGAAAAAGCATAAGGCAGTTCTTCGTAATTTAATTCAGCTAACATATAAGAAAACCACATGGTATACTTTTTATTTTCTTCTTTACATAATTGCAAAAAACCAAAAAATTCTCTTTCAAAAAGATCGGCTAATTCTACAAGATTCTGTTATTTCTTTTTTTTTAACCTTGAAATTACACTCTAACCACTTAGATGCTGATTCTCTCTGACTCCAATATGCATTAAACACCTCTAAACGCCAACTTGATCCAGAAGGATATAAAGAAGGAATTGCTTTAAGGCTTTCGTATCCTCTTTTATGTAACTCTTCAATCATAAAAAGAAGTTTTTGCAGGTTAAGCATGTGGTAGTTTTGAGGCATATTAGCTGTATTTAATATCCAAATCCAGTGTAAGAATAAACATGTTGATAGACTGCTAAACTTTTCAGGCTTACCTCTTCATCATTATATTTTTCTTCAGGGAGATACAACAGATGGTTATAAATAGTAGATTTTATACTGGCTTTTAGCTCCCTACTTTCTTTCCAATTGGGCACATTGAGTTTTTCTTTAATTAAAACATCTAATGTTTCTTTTGCTACTTTTTTCACTTTCTCTCTTTCATTATTTGTCAAATCTTTATTTTGAACTAATAAATCGAAAATAGAAAGCGTCTGCTCATCTAAGTTTTCTAGATATGCTCTTTTTTCTTCATGACTTAAATCTTGAATAAAAGCAGTAAGTTTTTCAAAACTTCTCTGTAACTCTACTTCATTCTTACCTTTATTATATTCTTCTACGATTTCTTTATAACGCTCATAAAACTCCATCCTCAATGGATTTTCTTGAAGCATTTTTTCTAGTTTTTTTTCTACTGCCTCATTTAGGTCATAAACTAGTTCATTTTTTCGCGGTACTTTTTGAAATGCTTTTCTTAGTTTATCAAAATCCAGATTAGATAGATCTATTTCGTATTGAGAAGGTTCTTCTACTCTTTTGACAATCACATTTTCATCAACCACCATTTGTAGCCTACCCATTACCTCAGAAATATCTGCTGATTTGGTTTTTTGATTTAGGGCATTGTACATGGCATCAATTGCATTGTATTTTCTGGTGTACCTCATCACCAATCTTTCTGGATACAGAGCTTTATATTTTCTGAATACAATTCTTGCTGCCATTTCAAATTTAGTCCGTGTTTCTTCATTGAGACAAACTGCATTTACTCCATTTCTTATGGCGGCAATTTTTTGCATCGGTGAAGAATCTATTAAGGTTTTAAGATCGAAATTGAGCTCTTCTAATAATTGTGTGACTTGATTAATGGCTTCTCTTAGCTCTACTACCATACCTTCTAATAATTCTAGTGGTCTTTCTTGAAGTGTGCCATTATTCTTACCATGCCCTTTAGAGCCCTCACCGTATATAGAATAAGCCTTTTCTAATTGTTTATAAACATTTCCGTAATCTACAATTAAACCATTTTCTTTTTCGTCATCATACACCCTATTTGCTCTAGCTATTGTTTGCATTAAGGTATGTCCTTTAATTGGTTTATCCAAATAAACGGTGGAAACACACGGTGCGTCAAAGCCAGTAATCCACATTGCACAGACTATGGCTAAACGAAAAGGATGTTCTTCATCTTTAAATTGCTTTTCTAAATCACGGTCTACAATTTTTCTACGGTGAGGTTCTATATCTAAGTTTAAATTTCGGAATTTATCTATTTCATTCTGTTCAGAACTTACCACTACACATATTTCGGTTTCCTCTACCTTTTGGTGTTTTCTTTTGAGTTCTTGTACTTCTTGTAAATCTTTGGCTATCTCTATTTGCTGTTTAAGTTCTGACAAATATTCCTGCCAATATTCCGAAATATAAAGATGCATTTTTACCGCAGTAGGTTTATCTAAGGTTACCAACATGGCTTTACCCTGATACCCTCTCTCGTTAAAATGCCATACCAAATCTTTGGCAATCGTTCTCAAACGAGGTTCTGCGGTGAGGATAGGATATTCTTTCTGAAAATGATAGGTGAGTTTTCTGCGTTGGTCATCATCTAAGTTTTCATTCTCTAGAATGTCTGCCATTACCTCATCAATTTCTGGATTCTGAATATCTAACTTCTCGCCACGATTCAGATATTTTAATGGTAAAGTTGCCTCATCTTCTATCGCTCTTTTAAAATCATACACCGAAACATACTCTCCAAAAATATTCTTGGTAATTTCTTCCTCCTCTTTAATGATTGGCGTACCTGTAAAACCTAGATAAGAAGCATTTGGCAAGCCATAAAAACGCATATTCCTAGCATATTTACCTCCTTGAGTACGATGTGCCTCATCTGAAATTACAATAATGTTTTTCCTATCTGTAATTAAAGGATATTCTGATTCTACCTCTGGATCAATTGAAAATTTATGAATCAAAGAAAATACATAACGGTGATTGTCACTCAACAATTCTCTAAGATGCTCTCTACCAGAAATACCTACTTTCTTTCCTGCAATAATATTTTTATTATTTACGATTCCTACTCCAGAAAAAGTATCATACGCTTGATTTTCTAGCTCTGTTCTATCTACCACAATCAAGAACGTATAACTACCTCCTAGTTTACGATGAATTTTTTCGCATAGAAAAACCATAGAATACGTTTTACCAGAACCTTGGGTATGCCAATACACCCCTAATTTCCCTTCTAAGTCTTCTATATTGTTTACATTTTCTAAAACTCTATTTACTCCGATGAACTGGTGATTTTTTGCCATTAACTTCACTGGATCACCTCCACCTTCATCAAAAAGCAAAAAGTTCTCAAAAATATCCATCAAATATTTTGGTGAACAAGTCCCTCTCAATAATGTATCTAAACTTACGATGCCTTCTTCTTCCTCCGTGATACGTTTCCAATCTAGAAAATATTTATATGAACTTGTAACCGTTCCTACTTTTGCATCTGTACCATTAGACAAAATAATAAAAGCATTATGATAAAAAAGATGAGGAATGCTTTCTTTATAATCTTTTAGATTATCTTCATACGCTGCACGTAAATCTACCGCATGTGCTTTTAACTCAAAAAACACCAAGGGTAAACCATTCACAAATCCTATTACATCTGGCCTGCGATTGTACAACTCCCCAGAAACTTCTAACTGACGAACCGCTAGAAAAGTATTGTTTTTAAAATCGTTAAAATCAAATACTTTAAGTGTTTTCTTTTCTGTTTTTCCTTCTTGATTGGTATAGGTTACTTCTACTCCGTTTTTGAGCAGTGCATATTTGGCTTTATTCAGTTGGGCTAAAGATTTATCTGCTTCTTTTTGCGTAATTTTCTCTACAGCTTTTTTATATGCTTGTTCTGGAAGATGAGGATTATATTTTTTTAGTGCAGCATACAAATCACGCTCCAGCACCACTTCTGTTTTATTATCCCTGCCTAATAAGCCCAGTTCGCCAAAAGTCTCATTTTGCCAAGCGGTTACCACCGTCCAGCCTAATTCTTTTAGCACATCTTCTGTCGCTTGTTCTATCAATTGATCTTCGGAGTATTCGTAGGACATGATTTAAATAATTAATTTTGAATTATTTTATCTATTATATTTTGACCTATTTTAATGTAGTCTTCACCATTAGGTATAATAAATTTATTATCAGTAGTTAATAAAAGAGACTCTTTTAAATTATTTATAGACTCTTGATTATCACCTAAAACACTTATTTCAAAGGCATCTTGTATAGCATTTAAAGCAATTCTTTTTTTGTAAATTATTAATTTGGATGCTCCATGATTGTCTAATGTACAGAATTCTCGATTAAGATCAAAAAGAATCCAGTTAAAAACATTCCATTCTAAATTAGAGATTGATTCAACACTACTATTTAGCATGATTATTTCCAAAGGTTTATTTAAAAAATCTTTCCAATAAAAATAACCTTGTGTTTCTCTGTAATGAATTTTTTCATCATATTTTATGAAATAATATCTCCAGTCTTGCAAATCAATGTTTGAAAAATTTTCAGTTAATAAGTTTTCTAAACTTTCGCAAGTTTCAAAGTGTATATTTGAAACTATCTTAACAATTTTATCTTGTTCTTTTCTTCTATTATTTATTGTAAAAAAGCTATTCCAAGCATCTTCCCTATGAACAAATAATCGTTTACGTTCATCTGTATCTAATTGAGAATAATCTCCAAAACTTAAAATTAACTTTCTCAAAAATGAAGTTTCTTCTTTATAGTTAATGAATAGTTTATTAAAATTAACTAATACAGAAGTATAATTTTCTGGGAAGGTATTTATAAATAAACCGACAGAACCCCTTAAAATATTATGATTCTCAAATTCAAGAAGATTGTGATCTATATCATTTGTAAACTTAAATTCTTCTTCTATCAACTGATTTTTATTGAAAGTATCAGAAGGTAATTTTCCATCTTCAACAAATCGTTTAACAGCATTCAACATCAAATGAATATTTTGCGGTCTTAATTCAAATGAACTATTCACTAATAAATTTCTTATAATTCTATAAGTTTGAAACATACTTTCAGAATCTTTATTATTTTTAAGACATAAGAAAATACAGTAGAAGAATATAAGTTCACTCCATCCTAATTGCCCCTTTGAAGCTGACAAAAATAAATTCTCTTTAGAATTATAAAAGACTCTTATTTTGCCTGCTATGCCTGCATCTTCATCACTTGTGTACAAAAATTCATTAAAGTATTTAGAAATATTATCATGTTTATTTTTGGAGAGTTTAGAAAAAACATCAAAGAACGTTTCTACATACAATAGTTTTTCTTCAGAAGAAATGACCTCTTTAAACCACTTCTCAGTTTCAAAGATCTCTACAGACTTTTTTTCTTCATACTCAATAATGATAAATATATTTTTTAAAAGTGAAAGGAAAGAAGAATCTACATCACATCCTTCGTTCCATAACATATTAGTCCACTCTACATCTAATTTTCTTGAAATTCTCTCCTTATGCTTAAGATATTTTTCTTCTAAAAACTCTTCAAAATTTGATTTGAAAATTTCATATTTAGTGAGGCTTTTCCCTCTTGAATTCATTTTGATATATAAATCATCAGTTAAACTATAATCTTCAAGATTTATATAATAAAAAACTATTCTATTTTCTTTTGTTAAAATCTCACATAAATTTTCTATTTCATAAAACATTTCATGTATTTCATCTAAAACTACTAACATTGATTTTATTGTAGGGTCATCACTAAAAGTATTGAGATACTTTGCCTGATTTAATATTTGATTCGAAATAGAGTTTTCACTTTCAAAATCTATTTCGAATTCTTTAATTAATAGTTTACAGAACTGAGAGGCTGAATGTCTAGTTTCATAACTAAATTTTAAAAGCACATCTAATACATCATTTTCCCCTATCTTTTTTGCTGCATAGTAGTGTAAAAGAAATAATGTAGTTAATCTCTGCTGGCCATCTATTGGAATAATTCCTTTTTCTGAAGATAAATTCCCATAGACAAAATCTAGTGTTAATGGAATTTCATAAACATCTTCTTCAATCTTTGTTTTTATGGATTCAAGCAAGTTTAGTCTCACCTCTTGAGATTTTGCATCACTTCTTCCATATGCATAATCTCTCTGAATCTTTGGTATTGTAATTTTATTCTTTTCCAACAACGACCAAAATGTTTCTGTTTTATTACTCATTTGAAATAGTATTTTTTAAATCAACAATCTTTTCAAGGGTTGAGAAAGAATTTTTATTTATATAAGGCTCCATTATTTTTAGAATATCTTTTAAATAATTATTTTTATCTTTTGTACTCCAATAGTAAGCCTGCTGTGTATCAAAGTTTCCATTATTAATATTATAATATTTCAAAAAAACATTTCGAGTACAAATAGGTATATAAATTCCATTTGCATCCATTTGAAGTATTAATTTTCTTTTAGTTTCAAACACTGAATTATTCAAAACAGAATTTTCATTTAATCCTAATAGTGCTATGTTAGCAATGGAATGTGTAGCATAAGAACCTGTTGTATTTTCTAAGCCTTCAAAAAACTTGAGCGTTTTATTAAATTCATTTAAAAAAAGCGTAAAGTCTATTTTGGGTAATTCATTTGTTTTGATAAGGTCTACAAGAAGAAAGTTTAGTTTTATTTTTTCTTCTTGATTTACATAATCTGCATTTATAAGATTTTTCAATGTGTTAATATGCTCTCTAAGCCATATACGCCACTCTTCTTCATTATCTCTATTTAAATAGTCTGAGTTTTGTGCATGAATGTGTTCAAGACTCCAAATTTTTCCTTTATGTAAATCAAAAGGATAAAATTCTTTATTTTCTAGTTTTCTGGTAGTCTCAATATTATAAAGAATCAAAAATCTTTTTAATTGTTCTTTACTCTTCTCATAGTTTAAATTTTCAATATCAAAATTTATTGTATCTCTTATTTTTTCGTCTAGAACTTCTAAAAATTCGTCTTTATTTATTTTAGTTGCACTATCTAATAAATAAATTACTTCTGTATCATCTGTAACGGTTGCTAAATAACCTATTTTATGATATAATTCTCTGTCTTCATACCAATAAACTAAAGTATTGTAGAACTGTTCTATCTTCAACCAAATATCCCAGAGATCCTCTCCTGACCTTAGCATTTGATCAAAATATAGGAATGTATATAAGGTGTCATTTTTATTTAAACCCTCTTTTGCTTTTTCTGGAGTATATCTTCGAGAAATATAGTCAAAAAGCAATTCAATATTTGAAGAATATTTTTCATTTTTTCGGTTCGTTATAAAACTCCAAAAACTTTTATTTCCCAGATTATGCTCATAGAGCTCCCAGGTTTTGGCTATATGATTCTGTTTTTGTTTTTTTTCGGTCTCTAATACTGGTTGATTTTTTTTATCTTCTATGAATTCTGGTTTATAATAACTGTTCTCTGAAAGAAATAATGCTTTAATAAGCTCAGAATTTGATAATGGTATTTTGCTATCATTTAATCTTTTAAAAATACTTTTTGCTTTATCACTATCTTCATTTACCAAATACCAAAGTACTTGAGTAGATTTTGAAGCCCCCTCTTTGCTTCCATAAAAAGCCGCAAAAAAAGTTGCAAACTGATGAATAGAAGCCCTATTCTCATATTTTTCACCTTCTGTTGTAAACCATTTTAAAATATTGCTAAGACCAGAGGTAATGTAAAAACTATCAATGTTTTCAGAATTAACCACTACAGAAAGTTCACCATTATTTGATTCTAAGGATAAACTATTAAAAATATTTGTGAGTTCTGGTCTGGTTTCATAAAACACATTGAAAGTGTTTGAAATTTTTAATAGAGGTTGTAATAGATTATTAAGCTGTAAAATTAATCTTATACTTGTTAATCTTTGTTGCCCATCTATTACTTCATACCATCTATTATTATCATAATTAGACTCTAATTTGTATTTTTCTATAACATCTTTTGTACATTCTTTTAGTACTATAGGCTGTAAACAATAGAAATCATCTGCCTTTCCATTATTTGTGAAATCCCAAATATCAGACAATAATTGATTAATATTAAGCTCTGTCCAGCGATAACCTCTTTGATAATCTGGAATAAAAAAATTCTTTCCAAGGAGTTCGGGTATTGCTTTTAGTTCTAATTCATTAATATTTCCCATATTTTTTTTTATTAATTCATCACCCCTTAATCATCCCCAAAAACACTATCATAGCTCATGTCATCTTCGTCAAAATCGTCATCATGGCGATTAGGAAACATCATGTCTAGCGTGGCTTCTTCGTCATAAAAATCAAATTCCTTTTTCATGGATTTTATTTTATGGAGTAGAGATTGCAGTGCATGTTTTTCTTTGCCAAAAGCATAAGACAGCTCTTCGCTTACTTGCTGTTCTAGGTCGTAAACGTCTTGTTCTGCTTCGTAGTTATTGTTTTCTAGTTCTTGGTAGAGTTTCTGGTACTGTTCGTTTAATGCGTCACTGTTCATGGTTATTTATTTTTTGTTTTTTATAGGTCTATATCATCTACATCTACTAGCCCCATCATTAATCGTGGCAAGAGAATATCCCTCGCTTCTCGAAGTCGCTGGTTTTGAGATTGGAGATTAAAAATAATATCATAATTTAATTTTACCAAATCTTCAAATGTATTTGCAATAGATTCTGACGGTATAATAATCTCCGAATCTTTTAAATATTTAAAATGTCTGGCATAATGATAATTGGATAAATCAATATTCATTAAAGTGAAATAAAATAAATGTTGTGGCATTCTTTTATTCTTTGATTTAATTATTTGAGTTCCATCTGCACCTCTCGCAAAATCAAAATTAATAAGTTTCAAAACTCTAGTATGATCTCCAAAAACTATATACGGAGTATTTGAGTATCTTAAAACAGCTACTCTATCATCTGTAAATCCGGCTATAAAATCTCTACTTTGATCAATAACAGGGAACAATCCTGATTTTTGAATTTCAGAAGATTTTATTTTAGTTGTACTCTTTATTTTATCTAACTGATTTCCAACTAAATCCCTCTCCCAACCTTCTGGCAAACCTGTAGTTTCATTTATTTTGGTGGTTTCATAACCGGGAAAACGCATACGCACAAACCACTCTTCGTAGGTTTGCTGTGCCATTTCTTCTAATATTTTGATGCGCTTCAGATTATTCTCTATCAAATCATCATAATTAGACAATATCTTTGCGATTTTACGCTGGGTTTCTAATGGGGGAAGTGGAATCTTAACTTTGCTAACTTTTTTACCCGAAACTTCGGGAAAAGTAGCTCCGCTTGCAACAGCTTTTATCTTATCAATATAAACTTTCAAACAGTAAAATATATAACTTGGGTTTGCTAAATTTTCATTGCATATAATACTTTGAAATCCTTGATTTGTAGTTAATGATTGACCTGCAATTGCTAAGTACCCTATTGGTGCTCTTGATGTCAATAAAATTGTATTTTTTGGATGTAATTTAGTAGATGATTTTAACAATCCTCTTTCAGTTATATTTCTTTCACCTCTTAAAATAAATTTAAAATTATAGTTTGATAAATCATTTGGAGTTATCCATGGTATATCTCCATTCCAATATTCTTCAATTTTTGTAGAAGGCGTTCCTCCTCCAACAACTTTTGCAAACTCACCAATCTCCTTTAATTCCCATCCCTCTCTCATAGCTTCAGACTCTGTATTTGGTTCATCAGTTGTATTGCTTCAGCATTCAGCGTTTCCAGTTCACTATGTAATTCTGCAATACGGCTTTGGTAATCAAAATCCATATCTATTTCTATGTTTACACCTACATATCTTCCCGGGGTTAAGCTATAATCCTGTTCTGCTACTTCTTCTAGGCTTACTATTTTGCAGAGCCCTTCTATATCTCTGTATTCACCTTCTGGGAAATGCTCCTTAAACCAAGCATTATCTGCACTGAGTTCTGGCTTTTCGCCACGGTAGAGTTGCAGCATCGCCGTCAATCCTTCTAACTGCTCTTCAGAAAAATCATTAATCGTAGTGCTTACTTTGCGGTACACATTTCGTGCATCTATCATCAGGATTTGGTTCTTTTCTTTTTTGGCTTTGTTAAAAAACCAAAGATGACAAGGCAAACTTCTGGTATAGAAAAAATTATTTCCCACAGAAACTATACATTCTACCGCTCCTGTTTTTATAAGTTCTTCGCGTATTCTTTTTTCAGCATTTCCTGCATCAGTAGCAGAAGAAGCCATTACAAAACCAGCTCTCCCCGTTTCATTAAGGTAAGACAAGAAATACTGTATCCAGAGATAGTTGCCATTTCCTATAGTTCCTTTTCCCGTCAATGGCGCACCAAAAGGCAAACGCTTATCTTCTGTCAAAAATTTATTTTTAGCATCTACTTTATCTACATTAAACGGCGGATTAGCCATTACAAAATCACATTTCCCCACCAAATCAAACGGGTCTGAGTAAAAAGAGTTGTTATTGGCTATTTTACCTTCTATACCATGAATAGCCAAGTTCATTTTGGCCAGTTTTACCGTGCTAGATTTGTATTCGGTGCCATAAACGGTGATGGCTTGGTTTACGCTTTTGTTTTCGTGATTTTTGATAAAATGTGCAGTCTGCACAAACATCCCGCCAGAACCACAAGCTGGATCATGAATAATACCGTGATTAGGCTGTATAAAATTCACAATCAGTTGTACCAAAGAAGGTGGTGTAAAGAACTCTCCTCCTTCTTGAGCACCGGCTCCTTGCATAGAGAATTTCATCAGAAAATATTCATAAATCCTCCCGAAAACGTCTCCTTTAGCTTTTTTTACTGCATCACTGTTAAAAATCCTTACCAAATTAGGCAATAGATTATTATCCGTATCATCTTCTGGAGTAAGGTCTTGGTAATTTTTAGGAAGTATACCTGCCAATTCTTCATAATCTGCTTCTATCAGCTTCATGGCTTCATTGATGGCTTCGGCTAGGTTTTCGCTTTCTGGCAAATTCGCCAGATAATCATATTGTGCTTTTTCTGGAAGCATCATGGCTCCAGCTGCGGCATAATCATCTTTAGTAGCGGTTCTTCTCTGTCCTGTTCTAGGATTTATAGGAAGATTTTTTTCTAAATTTTCTTTGGCTTCCTCATATTTATTTTGTGCAAAACGCAAGAGGATTAATCCTAAAAGAGGGTCTTTATATTCTGATGCCGTCAGTTTAGAATTGGCACGCAATTCATCTGCAGCTTCCCAAAGTTCTATCTCTAACTTCTTAATATCGGTCTGTGTCATAACATCATTATAGAACGTTTTTGTTCTTTCTTTAATCAATATTTATACGAATGGTAAATATAATGAAAATCTCTATTTCCTCACTTAAGGAAAACCTTAAAAGAGGTATTTTTTAGCAGTTTTCTTTGAGTCAAGTTCTACTTAAGTTTTAGGTTTGTTCGTGGTTTGTTCGTAATTTATGGTACTTTTCCGAGGCTGATTCGAAGGAAACACGAACAAACCACGAACAAACCCCACAGAAAACCCGAATTTGACTAGTAGGTGATTGCAGACCATTCTCTAATCATCTGCGCTGGTTGTAACGAGATAAAATATTTATCCGAAGGCAAAACATAGCAAATTTCTCCGCATTCGTCTTTTAGAATAATACTATTGCCCGTAATTTCTAGGTAACCTAAAAACTCGAAGGAATTTCTAGAATTGATGAGTTCTGTATTTTTCAGATAATAAGGTTGCTCTTCAGTCCACATTTCATAAGTTCCTTTCAATTGATATTTTTTATCAATTTCTTGGTCTTCCTCAAAATAGCGCTCTATAAATTCATGTTCGGTTACCTTTACCAAACTGCTGATTTTCATTTTCTTTAAGCCATTTTTTTCAGGAATTTCATTACAATTAAAAAAGCAATGGAGTTTTTCTTCCAACAGTTCTTGATTTTTCAAAGTCTTTATTTGTTTTTGATTAAGAACTTTTACCAATTCTTCTGTTGCATATTCACTAAAATCTTCATCTATGTAGTTCAAATGCAAATTATACCAAGCATATTTTTGATTGATTTCATCAAAAGGTTCGTAGAAATTATCAAAAACGTTTGTTTGATTTACGGGTGTCTCATCCTCAAAAATTTCTGCTTCTTGAGTTTTTAGAAAATAGTCAAATCCTATTTCTGGATTTTCGGCTCTTTCAATACTGATGCTTCCGCCTTCTGTAAGGACTTCAAAAACAATTTCTCTTTCCATGATTTTGTCTTTTTTTTAAAATTTTGTACATCAAAATTAGGTTTATACACGGACAGAATGTGACGGTGGAGAAATAATGTGGTGATTTGATGATGTGATGATGTGGTGATGTGATGATGTGATGTTGGATGTGGAGTTCCTCGCTGATTTTCGCAAATTTCTACCGCTGATTCTCGCTGATTTTTGTGAAGAATGGTTATTGATGATGAATGATGGATGTTAGATTTTGGCTAAAGCCTCAATCCATAACCATAAAAAACGGGCTTACTTCGACTAAACTCAGCATAAAAAAGCCCGTTCCTATTGATAAAATTAAAAATCTTAAATCTCGAGTATATTAAATCTCGATTCTCGGCTCTTAAATCTTGAATCTTTTTACTTGATCTTTGATTCTTTTTACTTGATTCTTGGCTCTTGATTTTTGATTCTTTCCTCAGACTACATTTAATAAAAACTGATAAATCACCACCATTGCATAAGTATCGAGTTCACAATATTTTAGCAAATGAATTGCAAGATCTTCTTCTACAAATTTTTGTTGAAGAATTGATTGATGATAAAGCGAACTGGCAGTTCCTCCTTCTTGAATCACCAAATTTCGATAGGTAAAATCTGGCGCAACCGCTGGTAAAACCGATTTAATAGAAGCAGAATTTTTCATCTCTGGAAAATAACAAAATCCCCCTTGAAAAACCGGCAACAAATCTACTACTCTACTCACTAAATTTTTTAAAAACGGAGCGTCTTCGGGAAACATATTTGCCAATTCATTTAATCTTGCTACTTCAAAACTCTGATTATAAGTTACAATATTTCCTTCGATTCCGAAATCTTGTTTGAGTTGCTCTACCAATAATTTCAGAGGATTTTTACCATTAGAAAAATCTTCAGGATGGGCTAAAAATTCTTTGTGTGAAAGTTTGCCATCTTCTTCTAAAATATGCAAGGAATACTGAAACGGAACTTGCTGATAAGGTCTCGTTCCGTCCAGAACAGGAATGGCAGGAAAAACAGTTTCAAAATCAAAGAAATACAAGGGAAACTGCCAAGAAGAAATCATATTCTTGATGGCTTCTTTATTGATGTACTGCTCTTGATTTCTCAATCCTTTTCTTTGTAAATGTTGAAAATGTGTAAGCGGAAAATCATCTTCTATGTCTTCAATTTTTAGAATTCCTTGCTTATATAATTCCCATGCTTTATTGCCACCACGATACAGTTCAAATACAGAATTTTCGGGAATGTGTTTCCAACAATGATGTACGAAATCACAAGCAAAAGGAGACGAACAATGTGCACCGATGGAAATATTGGGTTCCTGTTTATTTTCTAACATTACAAGTAATCTTTCCAAATTTTCTTCTACCCAAGTTTGTTTAGACAAAACTTTATCTGTAATATCTTCCAAATGAAAAAATTCATCTGTTAACTCACCATTTTTAATGTACTGATTGTTAATGTGCATCAGAAAAAACTTATCTGGTGCATAACCCGCTTCTTTCATCACAAAATATTGCAATGATGCATCGGTAAGATGATAATCTTTGACAGAAGTACTGTTTTTTACTTCTATTGCCCAGATTTCATCATTCATTCGATGTAAAATATCAAGCATACAAAGTGCATTTTTAGCGGTGAAAGTAGCTTCGTAGATGGTTTCTACCTCTTCTGCAATCCATAGTTTGGTTTTTTCAATGGAAGGAGAAAAATCCGAAAAATCTTCTGGAGTGGCATCTTTACCATTAGGAAATCTATTTTGTGCCAAATTTCCTATCTGATGTCCTAGGTCAAAAATTGCTTGAGTTTGTTCATCAGTAGGCAGTTGTAAGTCTTTTCGGTAATAGGAATACCAAAGTTTTTTTTCGCATTGTACGCCAGAAACGAAACGAGATTTAGAAAGTGTTTTCATGGTTATTGGTAAAAGTAGGATGTTAAATGATTAGTTTATTTTTTAGCAATTACAAAAAATTCTTGAGCATGATTTCTACTTCTTCTTTCATTTCCTTTTTGAAAGATTCTGGAGCCAGAATTTGCACCCGTTTTCCGTAAGAGAGAATTTCTCTCTGGAAATCATAAGTAGGCACTACAAAAACTTTAAAAACCGTCTCATTTTCATCTTCAGAAATGATGGTTTGTGAATGATGCAATGGCAAAGCTTTTACATAATTGGCTTGTTCATTATCAAACTTCAATAGAATTTCTTGGGGCAAAGCTCCGTCAGCACTAATGATACCGAAAGAATTTTTGTACGTTTCTTCTATATTAATTTCTTCTCTTGTAAAACTTGCTGTGGTAATATCTAGGTCAGAAATACGGTCTAAACCAAAGGTTTTCAAGAAAAAAGAACCATCTTTTGATTTGTAATCTGCAGCCAAAAGATACCATCTGTTTTTAAATTCTTTCAACGCATAAGGTGTTACTACTTTGGAAGATTTTTCGTTTTCCCAAAATTTTTGGTAACTGAAGGTGATGACTTTTTTCTGAGTAATGGCATGCACAATTCCGTTTAAATATTCAAAACCTCTGGCTCTTCTCGGCTCGAAGAACATGACGTCTGTTTTATCTTGCGTTTCACGATAGGCTTGTACCAAAAGCAATTGGTCAAAAACACTTTCCTGAGAAAGTTCTAGTTCTTCTTGCTCTATAAAATGTACATTTCGCTTTCTAGAAAATGAAATCTGTATCCCAAAAACATCTGCAATGGCAACTTTGTCTCGCTGAAAAGTGCGTTCTGTAAATTTAAGCGTGAGACCTTTTTCTTGAAATTTATCTTCTAAAAAATCAGAAATTTCTTCGTAAGATGCGCCTCTATCTTTTCTTCTTCTTAATAATTGTTCTATTAAAACTAAGCGAAGCATTTGTTCATTTTTGGCCATGAGATTTGGTTTTTAGATTCATTATTTTTTTCTATGAACCAAAGTTAAGCAAACAGAACGTCAATTTAAGTCGTTTTAATGCAAATTGTGATTTTTTTTTCTTCCACGAGTTTATCATTCAAAAAACACTTCTTATTGAGTTCTGTATAACCATCGGTTAGCAATCTATATTGAAATAACTGACTGTTAAATCCTTTTTCGTCATCAAATTCTTGGAGTAACAATTTCCCTTCTTCATCAAAATTTTTAAACGCTTTTCTTTTTTTAACTCCTAGAAAATAAAAATCACAATCAAAGGAATTAGTAAATCTTCTTTCGGAATAGACACAGTCATTGATTTTCAAAATTTGAGCTTTTACATTCTGTTTTTTATCTGTGATGATGATTTCTTCAAAATCATTTTCTTTTTTGATAAAAGAAGTCTTCAACCAAACATCGGGAAGCTGACCTTTCCAAAAATATTTATAAAAACACAACTGACCTTTTTCCTCTAATGTAAAATGATGAAATGTTTGTTCAAAGAAAATACTGTTTTGGAAAAACAGAGATTTTGGTCTTTTATAAGTCTCACAATTTGTCACTTTTCCTTTTTCATCAAAGAGGGTAATGGTGTAATCTTCTGTTTCATTTTCTATTTTATTGGATTCAAAAAAATAAAAAATATTTCCATTTTCAAATCGTTTTTCTTTGACTATTTTTTGGTTTCCATCTAGCCAAACCTCCCGAAAATCATCTTTATAATAGGTTAAACGTTCCGAAATTTCTAAAACTTCATCTATCTGAAAATCTGGCTCCCATTTTGTGATATCAAGGTAATGATAATTAAAATTTTTCATTATTATTTTGGTGAAATTTTAGTCAAAGAAAAAGCCTTACTCAGACAAAGTAAGACTTGGAGAAAAATTTTTATTTATGAACAATAATTTTAATTAGCGTTTAATTTTTCATTCCAATTTCTCTATTTTAAAATTGTGAAGATTCACAGAAAGCGGATTGCAAACAGTATCATATTTTTCTTCCACTGCAGCCGCTATTTTCATTCTATCTTCTAATAAAAGTAGAGGATTATTCTGCGCAATGCACTCTACTTCCACTACCCAATTCTTCTGAAGAATCGTAGAAAAAGTATTCAAATCTCTTATCGTAGCGAATCGATATTGTGGCATATTTTGCGATTAAAAAAATTCTTTACACTCTGAAATTGATCCAATTTCCCGAAAGTGGATTCAGCGAATCATAAAAACCATTATCGGTAAAAATTACCATCAGATTTTTAGAACTCAACAAATAATGCATGGTAGCTTCGAAACTTTTAAATGAAGTAAAGTTCTTTGCAGTAGTTCTTTTAATCAATAATTCTTTTCTGTTTTCTGGATTAATCTTAAACGTAAATCCGTTAAATTCTACAATTTGTGCCATAACTTTTTTTTTAAACAAAGAAAGCGTGAAGAAAAGTCAAAAGAAGTCGTTTGAAAATTCATGGCGTTTAATTTTAATAAAATTTTAAAATCTAGAATCCAATTTTTCTCTTATCCGTATTGTTCCATTTTTCTTGACCGCAAAACTGCATCACTTCATAAAAAGTACAGGAAGTATTGTTTAAAAGTTCGTGCATGAAGCATTTTCTTGTTATATTTTCTATTTCTCCACCAGAAAACGGAAAACGCTCTGCTAATCTTCTAGCTTCGTCATCTGTAAGAAAAGAGAGTTTGCTTTTCCATATTTTAGCAGCATTTTCTAAACTAGGCTGATCAAATTGTACTTTAAAAAGAAATCGTCTTTCGAATGCTGCATCCATATTTTTCACCAAATTGGTAGTAGCAAAGAGAATTCCTTCGAAGTTTTCCATTTCTTCTAAAATAATATTTTGGATGGCATTTTCGGTTTCCGCTGTATTGCTGTTTCCTAATTCTTTTCTTTTAGAAATGATTCCATCTGCTTCGTTAAAAAGTAAAATCGGGCAATTGCTCTCGGTTTTCATCATTTGATGGTAGTCGTTAAAGACTTTTTTGATCAATTTTTGGCTTTCACCAAACCACATGCTTTTGGTTTCAGAAATGTCTACTTTATAAATATTTCTATGCGTTTTTTTAGCCAGTTGATATACCGTTTCTGTTTTTCCAGTTCCAGGCAATCCGTGTAATAAAACCGCCATTCCTTTAGGTAAAGCTCTTTCTTCCAATCGTTTTTGCATTTGTACAAAAGTGTCTATTTGTAATGCGTTTTCTATGATTTTGAGTTGGGCAATTTCTTTAGAATTATAAAATAGTTCTTTGGTTTTAATCTGGTTAAACTGAATTAATTTTTTATTTCCTTCAGAAAAATTATCAATAGTAATTCCTTCTTTCTCAGAAAGAAATTTTGTCATTTCTTTGGAAAGTTTTGCTAAGGTTCTGTTTGCAAACTGTTCATTGGAAAGTTCTATTAAATGGAGTTGGGTTAATTTGGTTTCGCCTTTAATTACTTCATTAAATTTTTGGATACTATTGCTTTTTCTAGGAAAAAATTCATCTATCGTTATCTGAACATTGGTATTAAAAAAATTATCACCTCTAGTTATGGCATCCCAAATTACATCTAATAAAAAATAAGTCTCAAAAACATCTAATTTTAGTTTTTTTATTTCGGCAAAAAGAGGAAAAGAAAGATTTTCAGAAACCAATTCTTCTATGTAATTTTTAAATTCAAAAAAGCCAATTACTTCTGAAAACAATTCATCGCTCTTGGTGTCAAATTCTTCTAAAGCATCTATTAAACCAAAGGTTTTACGAGTAGTCTGAGGAATTTGGGTTAACATTTTACCTTTAGAAATGGCAAAAATTATAGATTGCGGAACTTCATATTTCATGATTTTTTTCTTCTCTTTATTAAAAAGAAGGTTTCTAGCATATAGATTTTCTAAAGCATCTCTATATTTTAAAATATGAAATTCCTTGAGCCCAAGATGTTGAAAAACATTTTTAAAAGTGCTGTTTTCAAACCACATCACAAAAGCATTGGCAAACAGAACCGCTTCTATTTTGTTTACCATTAAATAATTAGAAATTTCAGAAATCTCCTCTGAAAATTCATTGAGCGAAGTTTCTAGCAGTTGAGAATTTTTTGAGGAGTAATGTATTTTTTCCAGATAATCTAAGACATTAAAATCAAGTTGAGTTTTCATGATATTATTTTTATGAAAACAAAATTGATAGTTGCTAATGCCAAATCAAGACGTTCTAAAATCTATTTAAAAAATTCACAAAAAAAATCCCAACCATTACTGATTGGGATTTGATATTTATATTTAAACGAAGTTTACTTCACTTCTTCGAAATCTGCATCTTGTACATTATCACCAGCGTTACCTTGTGCTTGTTCTTGTTGCGGTTGAGCTTCTTGAGTCGCTTTGTACAATTCTTCTGAAGCGGCCATCCAAGCTGCATCTAATGCTT
>DITA01000035.1:0-9014 GCA_002422665.1 Flavobacteriales bacterium UBA6196 | reverse complement strand
TAATGGGAGCATTTGCTACAGGATTTCTTCTTTTCGGGATTGCATTAATTTATGGAAGCACAGGTAGTTTTGATGTTCATGTAATCAATACTTTTAGCGTTGCAAATCCTAAAGATTTAATGTTTGTAATGGGAATCATGTTAATGTTGGTAGCAATGGCATTTAAGGTTTCTCTAGCTCCTTTCCACATGTGGAGTCCAGATGTTTACCAAGGTGCTCCATCATTGATTACAGCATTCATGGCTTCTGTAGTAAAAATTGCTGCATTCTTTGCCTTCTTCAAGGTTATGAATCTTGCTTTTGCAGGAAGCATTAAAGAATGGATTAACATTCTAGGCGTTTTAGTCATCATCACGCTTTTATTAGCCAATGCAATGGGATTAGCACAAACCAATGCTAAGAGAATGCTTGCTTATTCATCTGTTTCTCATGCAGGTTATTTAGGTTTAATTTTCTTCGGAGCAAACAGCTTATCTGTATATAATTTAGCATTTTACTTATTCGCATATTCACTCGCTACAGTTGGAGTATTTATGACTTTAATTTGGGTAGAAAAACTAAAAAGAGAAACTTCATTTGAAGCCTTCAAAGGTTTGGCAAAATCTGAACCTTTATTAGCAGTTGTAACAGCAGTTTCATTATTATCAATGGCAGGAATTCCATTAACAGCAGGATTCGTAGCGAAATTTAACATTTTTGCTCAAGCGATGAACGGAGCTGCTTTCCTAGTTTTGATTGCTGTATTAGGTTCTGCACTAAGTATCGCTTATTATTTAAAACTGATTATATCTATGTTTTTCCATACAGAAACTACATTTAAAAGTTCAGAAAAAGTAAGCATTACGTATAATATTATTGCAGTTTTCATCATTGTAGCAATTCTTGCAATAGGTATTTATCCAGACCTTTTCAAAGTACAATTCGGACTTTAATTAGAAAGTCTTAATCATAAAATAAACACAATTCAGAAATGGGTTGTGTTTTTGCTTTTATTTTATTAATATTAAAGTAAATAAAAAACTCTAGCGTATCAATATTTATATGAAATTCTTAAAAAAAATGATAATTACATTTACCATACTCATTGCAGCTATTGCAATAGGAACATCTCTTTTTATGCAAGGCAAACAATTCGGAGAGTTACCTTCTGGAAAAAGATTAGAAAGAATTCTAAAATCACCTCATTACAAAAACGGAAAATTCCAAAACCTCAATTCCACTCCACAATTGGCAGAAGGAACTTCTATGACACAAGTTCTTTTCAATTTTTTCTTTTCTAAAGTTGAAAATGCAAGTCCAAAAAAGAAATTACATTTCACCAAAACGGATTTAAAAAATTTAAAACCAAACGAAAACATCTACGTTTGGATGGGACATTCCTCTTATTTTCTACAAATCGAGGGCAAAAAAATATTAGTTGATCCTGTTTTCAGCGGTAGCGTTTCTCCTTTAAAAATCACCAATAAAGCTTTTGACGGAACGGATATTTACACCGCAAATGATATTCCTGAATTAGACTATTTGGTGATTACCCACGATCATTGGGATCATTTGGACTACGAAACGGTTACTAAAATTCGTTCAAAAGTAAAACAAGTCATTACCGGTTTAGGAACTGGCGCGCATTTAGAATCTTGGGATTATGAACCATCCAAAATTATAGAATTAGATTGGTTCGAAAGTTCTAACTTAGGAAACGGTTTTAAAATTAATGCAGAACCAGCCAGACATTTTTCTGGTAGAGGATTCAAAAGAGACCAAGCAATTTGGGCAAGTTTTGTTTTAGAAACACCAAATTCTAAAATTTATATCGGCGGAGATTCTGGTTATGACAATCACTTCAAAAAAATTGGAGAAAAATACGGAAAACTTGACTTGGCAATCCTAGAAACTGGACAATACAACGCTGCTTGGAAATACATTCACATGCTTCCTGGTGAGCAATTACAAGCAATGAAAGACCTCAACGCGAAAAGAATGATTGCAGTTCATAATTCTAAATTCAAACTAGCGCTTCATTCTTGGTATGAACCTATGGAAAAACTCCACGAACTCAACAGAGAGAACTTACGAGTAATCACTCCAAAAATTGGTGAGAAAGTCTTTTGGCAAGATGACAACAAAATTTACCCAAAATGGTGGGAAGAATATAAATGAAACGCAATTCAGTAATGAGTTGCGTTTTTCTTTGAAAACAATTGACGCTCGCTTCGCTCGCGCCAAAATTCAAAATAAATTTTAATCATATGATTAAATAATTTGTTTAAATCAAATATTTAATTGTACATTTGTTTTATGAAAAGTGAAAAACAGACGATTGAACAAGAACAAACCACTGAAGAAAAAATTTTAGAAGCAGCTTCAGAAGTCTTTACCGAAAAAGGATTTGCAGGAACCAGAACCAGAGATATTGCCGAAAAAGCAGGAATAAATCTAGCACTACTTAATTACTATTTCCGAAGTAAAGAAAAACTTTTTGAACAAGTGATGAAGATAAAAGTAGTGCTACTCTTCGGGAAGATTTTCCCTATTTTAAGCAACGAGAAAACATCTTTAGAAGAAAAAATAGATTTGGCTTCAGAAAAATATTTCGAGATTTTGTCTAAAAATCCTAATCTTCCTCTTTTTGTAATCAGTGAAATTCAGAAAAAAAATTCTAACATCACGAAAATTATTCCTGTTAATAAAATTTTTGAAAATTCTGTCATCATCAAACAAATCAAAGAAAAAAGACCAGAAATCAATCCATTGCATTATCTGGTAAACTTTTTGGCGATGACTATTTTTCCTTTCGTAGCAAAACCTGTTTTTAAGGCTTTTGAACTGACTAATGAAGATGAATACCACCAATTCATTAGCGAAAGAAGAAAACTCGTTCCAATCTGGATGAAACAACTTTTAGAAATAAAAACTGAAAATCTTTAAAACGATGGAAAAACTTAAATACATTTTCCTCTTATTCATAGGGCTCATCAATGCCCAAGAAACCATTACCCTAGAACAATGTTACCAATGGTCACGAGAAAATTATCCTTTAATCAAAAAGCAAGAATTGATTAAAAAAGCAGAGCAATACACCACAGAAAATGCACTGAAAGGCTGGCTTCCTCAAGTAAACATTACTGCGCAAGCTACTTACCAAAATGATGTGACTCAATTTCCCTTGAAATTACCAAACATGAATGTAGAACCTCTCAGCAAAGACCAATACAAAGTATTTGCAGACGTTTCACAAACCATTTACGATGGCGGAAATATCAAAAATCAGAAAAAATTGGCTTTGGCTCAATCCGAAATTCAAAACCAACAATTGGCGGTAGATTTAGATAAATTGAAGGAAAGAATTAATCAACTCTATTTCGGAATTTTGCAGACAGACAAACAATTATCTCAACTTCAATTGACGAAATCTGACATCAACGAAGGCATCAAAAAAGCAGATGCTCAACTCAAAAACGGCGTAATTTTTAGAAGCAATCTCGATGTTTTAAAAGCAGAATTGGTAAAAATTGAACAAAAAGAAATTGAACTCCATGCCATAAAGCAAAATTTCGTGCAAATGCTTTCTTACTTCATCAAGAAAAATATCGACGAAAATACTCAATTAGAAACTCCTGAAAAAATTCTATTAACGAAGAATAATAACCGTTCAGAACTAAAACTTTTTGATGCACAGAAACAACTCCTCGAAACGCAAAGAAAAATCATCAACACTAAAAACACTCCAAAATTAGGAGCATTTTTCCAAGGTGGATANNGGAATTAGACTTAATATCCCAATTTCTGGATTTTACACTCAGAAAAACGATTTGGCTTTGTTAGAAAATCAGTCACAAGATATCGAAATCCAAAGAGAAAACTTCTTGTTTAACCAAAATTTTATTGAAATCCAACAAAGAAATGACCTTGAAAAAATTCAAAATTTAATTGACAAAGACAATGAACTGATTGAACTAAGAAAAAACATCAAAACAGCAAGTCTTGCCCAATTAGAAAACGGCGTCATCAATACCAATGATTATCTGCGAGAAGTAACCGCCGAAGAACAAGCAATTCTCACAAAAATTACTCACGAAATTCAATATTTATTGACACAATATAATTTGAAAGCAAATTTAAATAATTGAAAATTGAAAGGGGAAAATTGAAAATGCAGATTAAACCTCTTACAACTTCACGATTTTACAACTTTACAAAAAATAAAAAAATGAAAAAATATATCCTTCCTCTCCTAGTTTTGACCATTTTCTCTTGCAAAAGAGCAGACCAAGATTATGATGCTTCCGGGACTTTCGAAGCAGATGAAATCATCGTTACAGCGGAAGCTACAGGAAAAATCCTTGAACTCAATCTCAATGAAGGAGATGCATTAACAGCCAATCAAAACTTAGGTCTTATTGACGGAAAAGGCGTAGAATTACAAAAAGAACAGGTTTTGGCTTCTATCAATGCCATCGAACAAAAAACAAATGATGCTGCACCTCAAATTGCAGTTCTGCAATCTCAGTTGGCTACACAAAATGCTCAAATTGCTGTGCTGAATGAACAATTAAACAATGCAGTGAGAGAAAGAAACAGAACCGCAAATCTCGTAAAATCAGATGCTGCAACGCGCAAGCAATTAGATGATTTAAACGGAAATGTTGTGGTGATTCAAAAACAAATTGCAACGGCAAAATCACAATCAGAAATTTTGAAACAACAGATTTCTTCTACTTTAGAACAAGTAAAAATCCAGAATAGAGCTATTTTAAGTGAAAAAAATCCTACCGAGAAGAAAGTTTTGCAAATAGATGAACAGCTAAAACATAATGTTATTTCTTCGCCCATTAAAGGAATTGTACTTACCAAATACATGAATAAAGGTGAGTTTGCCACCATCGGAAAACCCATTTATAAAATGGCGAATTTAGATGAAATGACTCTGAGAGCTTACATTACAGGAGATCAATTGGCAAAAGTAAAAGTCGGACAAAATGTTAAAGTGCTCGTAGATGCAGGTGACGAAAACACCAAAGAACTTACTGGAAAAATCTACTGGATTTCACAAAAATCTGAATTCACCCCCAAAACCATTCAAACCAAAGACGAAAGAGCCAATCTTGTTTACGCTACCAAAATACATGTTAAAAATGATGGCTTCCTAAAAATTGGAATGTACGGAGAAGTGAAACTTTAATTATGAATAGTGAATTTAAAAAATTTGTGGACTTTGCAAATCATCTATGATGATTCTTTGCGAACTTAAAAAATATTTTCAAAGTTGTAAAAAAAATTCTTTGCGCACTTTGCGTTAAAAACAATGATTAAAGTAGAAAACATATCAAAATCTTACGGCGAAAAAAATCAGAAAATTCTGGCAGTAGATAACATTTCCTTTTCGGTAGAAAATGGAGAAATTTTCGGGTTGATTGGTCCTGATGGAAGTGGCAAAACCTCTATTTTCCGAATGCTGACGACCCTTCTTCTTCCAGATTCTGGTTCTGCAGAAATTGAAGGACTTGATGTGGTTAAAGACTACAAAAAAATCCGAAAGATTCTTGGTTATATGCCAGGAAAATTTTCTCTGTATCAAGATTTAACTGTAGAAGAAAATCTAGAATTTTTCGCTAGTGTGTTCAATACAAGTATTCAAGAAAATTATGATTTAATCAAAGATATTTATCAGCAGATTGAACCATTTAAAGACAGAAAAGCAGGAAAACTTTCTGGCGGAATGAAGCAGAAATTAGCCCTTTCTTGCGCTCTTATTCACAAACCGAAAGTACTATTCTTAGACGAACCTACAACAGGAGTTGACCCAGTTTCGAGAAAAGAATTTTGGGAGATGCTGAAACGCTTAAAACAACAAGGCATCACCATCGTGGTAGCTACTCCTTACATGGATGAAGCCACACTCTGTGACAGAGTTGCTCTCATGCAAAACGGAAAAATTTTAAAAATTGACACTCCACAAAACATTTGCAATAGCTATCCTGAAGATTTATACGAAGTAAAAACCGAAAATATTCCTGCACTCATCAAAATCCTTAAAGAATACGAAACCACTAAAAACACTTATGCCTTTGGCGAATTTGTACATGTGGTGATTAAAAAAGAAAAACATTTTAAAAAGGAAACTCTTGAGAAATTTTTACAAGAAAAAAGATTTAACAAAATTGAAATCAATAGAATAGAAGCTACCATAGAAGATAGTTTTATTCTTTTACTCTCAAATCATGAATAAAGAAATCGCCATACAAGCCCAACAAATCACTAAAACATTTGGAGATTTCACTGCGGTAGACCACATTTCCTTTGAAGTAAAAAAGGGAGAGATCTTCGGGTTTCTAGGCGCAAATGGAGCTGGAAAAACCACTGCAATGCGTATGTTTTGTGGCCTCTCTATTCCTACTTCTGGTAAAGCGATGGTTGTTGGTTTTGATGTCTACAAAAACGCTGAACAAATCAAAAAAAACATAGGCTACATGAGTCAAAAGTTTTCTTTGTATGAAAATTTATCCATTTTAGAAAATTTGGAATTCTTCGGCGGAATCTATGGGTTAAGCATGAAGGAAATCAAACAAAAAAGCAAAGAACTCATTGAAAAATTAGGTTTAGAACAAGAAAAAAACAAGATGGTCTCCGAACTTCCATTGGGTTGGAAACAAAAACTCGCATTTTCGGTCGCCATTTTTCATCAGCCAGAAATTGTTTTTCTAGACGAACCAACTGGTGGTGTAGACCCTATTACCAGAAGACAATTTTGGGACTTAATTTATGATGCTGCAGAACAAGGAATTACCATTTTTGTAACTACACACTATATGGACGAAGCCGAATATTGCAACCGAGTTTCCATCATGGTTGACGGAAAAATTGCGGCAATTGATTCTCCTGAAAATTTGAAAAAAAGTTTTCAAGCAAAAACCATGGACGAAGTATTTTATCAATTAGCCAGAGGCGCAAAAAGAAGTGCTGATTAATGAAGAATTTAAAAATTAATAATAAAATAAACACTTGTCATTCTGAACGTAATATAATGAAGTGAAGAATCTGTTTAAATAAGAGATTCTTCATTACGCTTCGCTTCATTCAGAATGACAAATAAAAAAATGAAACAGTTATTCCCTTTTATCCGAAAAGAATTTTATCACCTTCTACGTGATAGAAGAACTTTATTCATACTTCTTGCAATGCCAATTATACAAGTATTGCTTTTCGGTTTTGCACTGTCTACGGAGATTAAAAACACCAAAGTAGCTGTTTTTGACCAAGATAAAAGCATCATTTCAGCACAATTGGTTTCTAAAATTCATGAAAACCAATATTTTGACATTGAAAAAAATCTGACTTCTAACAAAAACTTTGAAAACGCTTCTAAAGACGGAAAAACAAAGCTACTTCTCGTTATTCCTTCTGATTTCTCAGAAAATTTAACGCTAGGGAAAAAAGCAAAATTGCAGATTTTAGTGGATGGAACAGATGTAAACCTAGGAAATCAAATCGCGAATTATTTCCAAAATATTGTCCTGGACTTCTATCAAAGTCAACAAAAAGAAACGCTGCAAACGTTCTCTGTTTCTCCAGAAATTAGAATGCTCTATAATCCTCAACTGAAAGGAGCGCCTAATTTCGTTCCGGGAGTTGTTGCACTCGTTTTATTGATTGTTTGTGTGATGATGACTGCAATTGCCATCGTAAAAGAAAAAGAAACAGGAACGATGGAAATTCTATTGGTTTCGCCTATGAAACCCCAATTTATTATTATTTCTAAGGCAATTCCTTACTTTATTTTGGCGATGGGAATTCTTGGAGTAATTCTACTTTTAAGTTATTTTTTACTGGATTTACCCATAAAAGGAAGCATTATTTTGCTGTTTTTTGTGAGCACTATTTTCATCATCACCAATTTACTTATCGGGATTTTAATTTCTATTTTTTCAAAAACTCAACAACAAGCTATGCTTTTTTCGATGATGGGAACTATGCTTCCCACACTCATGTTGAGCGGATTTATGTTTCCTATCGAAAATATGCCCATTCCACTACAAGTGATGTCTAATATTATCCCTGCAAAATGGTATTATATCATGATTAAAAATATTATGATCAAAGGAACAGGACTCGCCGTAATCTGGAAATCTCTTTCAATTTTAACAGGAATGATGATGGTTCTTTTCACGATTGCTGTGAAAAAATTTAAAATAAGATTGGAATGATGCAAAAAATTACATTTTGTCATTCTGAACGAAGTGAGGAACGAATCAAGATGTTGAAATTCCAATAGCAAGAGAAAAACAAATCAAAAGTTGGACAAGATTAAAAAAAGAAAATTTTATAATAGACTTTAATCCTGATTGGAAGTTTTTAAATAAAGAAATAGAATAGATTCTTCATTACGCTACGCTCCAATCAGAATGACAAAACGCTAAAATTTAAAATGAAACAGCTACTCTTCTTACTTCGTAAAGAATTCCGACAAATTTTTCGGAACAAATCTATATTGGCCATTATTTTCGTTGCACCGATGATGCAGCTCATCATTTTGCCTTTAGCAGCAAGTTATGAGATAAAAAACATCAATTTATCTGTGGTAGACCATGACCACTCTAGCTTTTCAAGGGAATTAATTCAAAAAATTACCGCAAGTAACTATTTCAAATTACAATATTACGGTGAAGACTACCAAAAAGCTTTTGAAACTATAGAAAGCGAAAAATCAGATATTATTCTAGAAATTCCACCAAAATTTGAACAAAATTTGGTGAGGGAAAATCAACAAAAAGTATTGGTTGCAATAAATGCAATAAACGGCACTAAAGCAGGATTGGGAGGAAGTTATCTAGCACAAATTTTACAAGATTATAACCAAAATATCCAAACGAAACTCTCCCCACAATTGGTAGAATTTCAAAAAAATGCAGGTCTAGAAGTTAATGCTACCCTTTGGTTCAATAGATTTTACAACTACAGATTGGCTCTGGTTCCAGGTATTTTGGCATTTCTAGTGACGCTAGTTGGCGGAATGCTTT
>DITA01000125.1:0-16323 GCA_002422665.1 Flavobacteriales bacterium UBA6196 | reverse complement strand
CCCCAACTTTTGTTACTGATCCAAAGAATCCCGATTTAGAAAATCGGGACGGTCTCAATTCAAAATAAAAATTACGCTCACGAAAGAGAAATCAGAAATGGTTTCTCTTTTTTGTTTTATATCAGTTTAGTTTTCAATATTTTTGAACCATGAAAAATTTGGTAATTATTGGCAAGGTTTTTCCAGAGCCTAATTCTACAGCTGCCGGTTCTAGAATGATTCAATTGATGGATTTATTCTTAACTCAAAATTATCAAATCACCTTTCTTTCCACGGCTTCTATTTCAGAAAACAGTTTTGACTTAAGTTCTAAAAATATTCAGTTTCAAAACATTTTACTCAATGACAGCAGTTTTGATGAACTCATCATAAATCTAAATCCAGATATAGTTGTTTTTGACAGATTCACTACCGAAGAACAATTCGGGTGGAGAGTTTGGGAGCAAGTTCCGAATGCCGTAAAAATTCTTGACACCGAGGATTTACATTTCCTAAGAAATGCCAGAGAAAAAGCTTTTAAACAAAATAAATTTTTAGAAAATTCAGACCTAATCAATGACATTTTCAAACGTGAAATAGCTTCCATTTTAAGATGTGACTTATCCCTCATCATTTCTGAATTCGAGATGAATTTACTCATCGAAAAATTTAAAATGGACGAGAATATTCACTTTTACCTCCCACTTTTTGGAGAAGTTAAAAAATCTGAAACTTCCTTTTCAGAAAGAAAAAATTTTATCAGCATCGGTAATTTTTTGCACGAACCGAATTGGCAAACCGTTCTTCAACTGAAAAAACTCTGGAAAAACATTAAAAACCAACTTCCAGAAGCCGAAATTCATATTTATGGTGCTTACGCAAGTGAAAAAGTCTTTCAATTGCACAACGAAAAAGAAGGCTTCATCATCAAAGGAAGAGCCGAAAATGTAGAAAGTGTTTTTAGCCAAGCAAAAGTTTTACTTGCTCCCATTCCTTTTGGAGCTGGAATTAAAGGTAAATTGCTCGAAAGTATGCAATTTGGATTACCTAATGTTACTTCCGCAGTTGGTGCAGAAGCAATGCAAGGAAACCATGACTGGAATGGTTTTATTACCGATAGCGAAACGGAATTTATAGAAAAAGCAGTTCTACTCTATCAAGATGAAAATCTTTGGCGAAAATCTCAAGAAAACGGATTCAAGATTATAGAAAACAGATTCAAAAAAGAACTTTTTGAGCCCAATTTCATTCATAAAATTCAAGAAATTTCTGAAAATTTAGAATCACACAGAAACCAAAATTTCTTAGGTCAAATTCTTCAACACCACACCTTACAAAGCACAAAATACCTGAGTAAGTGGATTGAAGAAAAGAACAAAAAATAATCCCACAAAATTTCCGTATTTTTACGCATTCAATTCAAATAAGGCAAAAGCCTTTTGAAAAACCTATGGATACAGAAAATTTAAAAATTCAGATAAAAACATTTTTTGGTTTAGAAGAAGTTCTTGCCGAAGAAATTAAAAAGTTAGGTGGAAGAAAAGTAGAGGTTAAAAACCGCGCTGTAAACTGTGAAGGGGACCTTGGTTTTCTATATAAAATCAATTATTCTGCGAGAACCGCTGTTAAAATTTTGGTTCCTATTGCAACTTTCAAAGCATGGAACGAAAATAAATTTTATGACAAAGTTTTTGATTTTCCTTGGGAAACCGTGATGAGTGTAGACCAAAGCTTTGCCATAGATTCTACGGTTTATTCTGAAACGTTCACGCATTCACAATTTGTAGCCTTGAAAATGAAAGATGCAATTTGTGATTATTTCGTGATGAAAGAAAGACGTAGACCAGATGTAGACCCCAAAAATCCAGATATTAAATTCCACCTTCATATTGACAGAGAATTGGTTACGATTTCTTTAGATTCTTCTGGAGACCCTTTATTTAAACGCGGCTACAGAAAAGAACAAGGTGAAGCACCGATTAATGAAGTTCTCGCTTCAGGAATGTTACAATTGGCAGGTTGGGACGGAAAAGGAAATTTTCTTGATCCAATGTGCGGAAGTGGAACGCTTTTGATAGAAGCAGCGATGCTCGCAATGGATCTACCAGCGCAAATTTTCAGAAAGAAGTTTGCTTTCCAAAATTGGAAAAATTATGATGCTGAATTGTTTGCAAAAATCAAAGAATTTAGAATCAACAGAATTAAGGAATTTACAGGAAAAATTGTAGGTTACGACATTGATGCAAGAATGCTGAATGCTGCGAGAATCAACATAGAAGCCGCCGAAATGGAAGATGTAATTGAAGTAAAAAAACAAAACTTCTTTGAATCTGAAAAAGATATGTTCCCATTGTTGATGGTTTTCAATCCACCTTATGATGAGAGAATTGCGATTAACCAACCCGATTTTTACAAGAAAATTGGCGATACTTTTAAACAAAAATATCCAAATACTTTGGCTTGGATGATTTCATCAGATTTGGAAGGTGTGAAAAATGTAGGTTTAAGACCTTCCAGAAAAATAAAATTGTTCAACGGAAAATTAGAATGCCGTTTCTTGCAATACGAAATGTACGAAGGAACGAAGAAGATTCATAAATTGGAGAAATAACATCTCGCAGATTAAGCCAATTTAGCTGATTTAATCTGCTTAATCTGCAAAATTTGCGAGAGAAACAAAATTAATAAATTTCTTTTTTTGAGGTAAATCCTTATCTTTACACAACAATTTTCAAAAAATTCCATGCAAAATACAGCTTTACAATTTAGCGAAGTGATTAATCAATGTCGTGATTTATTTTCTAAAAAACTACAAGATTACGGTGCAGCTTGGCGTGTTTTAAGACCGAGTTCTATTACTGATCAAATTTATATAAAAGTCAATAGAATCCGTACTTTACAGATGACCGACGTGAAAATGGTAGATGAACACGAAGAAGATGAATTCATAGCGATTGTGAACTACTCTATCATTGGTTTAATTCAGTTGGAGAAAGGTTTTTCTGAAAATTTAGACGAAGACAGAACCGAAATTCTGAAATTATATGATGATTACGCTCAAAAAGCAAAAGATTTAATGCTTCGCAAAAACCACGATTACGGTGAAGCTTGGCGCGAAATGAGGATTTCATCTATCACCGATTTAATTTATCAAAAAGTTCTTCGCACGAAACAAATTGAAGACAATCAGGGAAAAACTTTGGTTTCAGAAGGTTTAGACGCCAATTATTATGACATGCTGAATTATGCCGTTTTCTGTCTCATTAAAATGATGGAAGAGAAAATTTGAAAACGTTTGTCATTTTGAGCGAAACAAAGTGAAGCGAAAAATCTATTTTAAAAAGATTCTTCATTTCGTTACACTGCATTCAGAATGACAAAAAACAAACTAAAAAAAATGAAAAGAATTTTAAGATACATAGTTGCTGTTATTTTCATTGCATCTGGCTTTGTAAAAGCGATAGACGTAAAAGGTTTTTCTTTTAAACTCGAAGAATATTTTTCGCCAGATGTTTTTAATTTAAGTTTTTTAGAAAATTATACATTAGAAATTGCAGTTTTAGTGGTAGCACTAGAACTAGTTTTAGGATTAATGCTTTTGTTGAAAATGAAGCTAAAATGCACGCTCATTTCGTTAATTGCATTGTGCGTTTTCTTTGCATTTCTCACGTTTTATTCGGCTTATTATAACAAAGTTACAGACTGCGGTTGTTTCGGTGATGCCATCAAATTTACACCTTGGCAGAGTTTCTGGAAAGACATTACATTGCTTTTTGGTTTAATTATTCTTTGGATTTTAAATAAAAAATCAGACACATTACATAACAAAAATGGATTTCTAAAAATACCATTTCTTGGGATTGGAATTTTAATTTCCGCTTTCATCATTTACTACGGAATTGCACACGAACCTTTGATTGATTTCAGAGATTATAAAATTGGAACCGATTTAAATCTTGAGAAACAAAAAATCGCGGCTAATCCTTCAGAATACAAAACTTCTTATACTTTAAAAAATTCAAAAACTGGCGAAGAAAAAGTGGTAGGACAAGATGATTTCATCAATCAAAAAGAATATTGGGAAGAAGGAACACCATGGCAAATTCAGAAAGGCAAAGAAGTTTCTGTTTTGGTAAAGCAAGGTTACAAATCTGCGATTGATAAACTTAAATTGGAAGACGAAAACGGAAATGATATCACCTACCAAATTCTGCATTTACCGAAAGTGTATTTAATTTTTAGTTATAATCCAAAGGAAATCAACAACTTAGATTTGATTAAAACTCAAGAAGCATTTAGAATAAACTTTAAAAATGAAAAATATTTTGGGGTTTCTACCGATAAAAAAACTTTCAAAACAATTCCTAATTTAACTATGGACGGAACTGCCATTAAAACCATTGCTAGAAGCAATCCTTTTGTTTTGGTTTTAGAAAACGGGAAAATAATTTCTAAAATGAGTGTAAAAGAATTTATGAATACAAGTTATATTAAATAATTTTCAAATCCTCAAACCTAAAATTGAATAAACTAAATATATGAGAAAAACCAACAAATCCATCGCAGGATATCATTTATTGATGATTATTTCGGCTGTAGATTATAAATTTCATGCAGGCGAAGAACAAGTCATCAGAGAATATCTAGAAGAAGAATTTCCGTTCCATGTGAATTTGGATAACGAGTTAGAAGTGATTTCTGCGCTTCAACCTAGCGATTGGAAAGACCATTTTGAGTTTCAGGCACATTGTTTCCTAGACGATTCTACCGAAAAAGAACGTAAAGAATTTAAACAATTTGCAAAAAGACTCATCAAAGCAGATACCAACGTTTCAGACAGAGAGCATGACTTCTACTCTTTGATGAAAACCATTTGGAAAATGTAATTGGTAATTAGTAATTGGCAGTTGGTAATTAGATTCTAGATTTATTTTAAGTAAATCTCCGAAAATCAATAAAATCTACGAAAGAAATTCATTAAAACTGATTCAATTCATACCCTCAAATTTCTGTAAATCTTTAAAATTTCAGAAATTTGTAAAAATTTAAAATTTAACCTCAATACTTTATAGAAATGAGAAAAAACATTGTAGCAGGAAACTGGAAAATGAACAAAAATGTGATTGATGCTCAACAATTAATGGCTCAATTATTAGATTATAAAAAAGCAAACGCTACCAACTGCGAAGTTTGGATTGCACCGCCTTCATTGTACTTAATGATGGCAAGAGATATTTTCGAAAATAACGAAGTAGGTGTTTTTTCACAAGACATGAGCGAATACGAAAGTGGCGCTTACACAGGTGAAATTTCTGCAGATATGTTACAATCTATCGAAGCGGACGGTTCTATCATCGGTCATAGCGAAAGAAGACAATATCACGGTGAAACAGATTCTCACTGCAACAGAAAAGTAAAATTGGCTTTAGACAAAGGTTTAACTCCTATTTATTGCAACGGCGAAACTCTAGAACAAAGAAAAGCTGGTCAACATCTTGAAGTGGTGAAAAACCAAACTGAAACTGCTCTTTTCACGCTTTCTGCGGAAGAAATTAAAAAAGTTGTAATTGCTTACGAACCAGTTTGGGCAATCGGAACTGGCGAAACAGCTTCTCCAGAACAAGCACAAGAAATTCACGCTCACATCAGAAGCCTTATCGCTGCAAAATACGGACAAGAAATTGCTGATGAAATTTCTATTTTATACGGAGGTTCTGTAAAACCAGACAATGCGAAAGAGATTTTCTCTCAGCCAGATATTGATGGTGGTTTAATTGGTGGAGCTGCTTTAAAATTAGAAGATTTTTCTAAAATTATTGAAGGTTTTAATCAATAAGAGCTAAGTAAAAATAGCCAAGTAAAAAGTAAAAGTCGGGAATTTATTCTCGGCTTTTTTCTTTTGCTGAGTTGTCCTAAAAAAGGTTGACTCGTTAATAATTCAAATATAGTTAAATCGTAGCAGAATTAATTCTGTTACGATTTATTTTTTTCCATTGTTTTAAATGTATTATTTTTTGTTGATGTGCTTGGTTTGGAGTTATCATATTAATTGACATATGTATTCTAAAATTGTTGTATAAAGTTATGGCTTGTGTAACTTGTTTGTTTAAATTTTGATAGTTTTCAAATATTTCATGCAAACCAAATTCTTCTTTTAAAATTCCATTTACTCTTTCTGCTACTGCATTTTCATATGGATCGTATTCTTGCGTCATACTAATCAAAATATTGTTTTTCTTTAACAATTCGGTATACTCTTTACTACAATATTGTAAACCTCTATCAGAATGGTGTATAAGTTGATTTTTTGTTTCCCTGTTAATCAAAGCCATTTCTAAAGCTTTTACTGTAGTTGAACTCATTAAATTATCTGACAGTTGATAACCAACGATTTTCTTGGAACAAGCATCAGTGAGTAAATGCAAGTAGTATGTTTTCTCTTTTGTTCGTAAATAAGTTATATCAGCAACCCAAACTTGCTCAGGTCTGTTAAGTACTAAATTGCTAATTAAATTTGGATAGCGTTTCATCCAATGTCGTGAGTTTGTTGTTTTGTAATATCTTCGAACTTTAGGTACTTGTAAATATTCTGCTTTTAAAAAATCTAAAAAATTATCCCGACAAATTGATATATGATGTTTTATAAATTCACCTTGTAACATTACATAAAGTTTCTTGCCACCTGTTCGAGGTAATTGCTTACGAATAGTAACGACTAAACTTCGTAATAATTCTGAGTTGTATTTAGGTGTTCTAACGTTTTTCTTTCGCTTGTAAAATGCTTGTTTTGTGTATCCAAACAGTTCGCATAACTCATAAATAGTCAATGAACTATTTACATTTATTTCTTCGACTGCTTGGAACCAGACTTTTTTACAATATCAATTTTAAGTTCACGTTCAGCTATTTCAATAAATCGTTTAAATACTTTTAATTCTTCTTCTTTTTTTGCTAATTGAGCTTCTAGCTCTTTTATACGCTGTTGTTGAGGATCTTTCATAGGACGACCAATAGTTAATTTATCTTCATAGGTAAATTTACCATATTTTTTTAACCATCTTGGTATACAACTACTACCTACAATATTGTAACGTCTTCGAAGCTCTGCTTTTGTAAATAAACCCCTCTCAAATTCACTTACAACTTGACGTTTAAATGCTTCGCTATAAATTTGTGGGGCAATTGGAATTTTTGAAATTTTCTTCTTTGTTGACATATTATCTAATTTTTAGTCAACTTTTTTCAGGACAAGACATGCAATTCGGAAACTTAGCCGCTCGCTTCGCTCGCGCCATAAAATTTCACTAAATTTGCACGAAATTTAAAAACATCTAACACGCAACAAATGCAAAACTATACAGAATTCAACTTCAAAATACAACCACTAGAACCTTGGAACGAAATCTTAATGGCAGAACTTATCGAAATAGGTTTTGATAGTTTCACCGAAGAATTAGAAGGCATTTTAGCATATATTCCAACGAATTTGGTTAACGAAGAGAATTTCAAAACCCTAGAAATTTTCAATAATGAAAATGTGAAAATTTCCTACACTTTCCAAGAAATGCCCAACATCAATTGGAACGAAGAATGGGAAAAAAACTTCTCTCCGATTAATGTAGAAGACAAAGTCTTAATTCGTGCAGAATTTCACGAACCCAATCCAGCGATGGAAGAAATCATTATTCAACCGAAAATGTCTTTTGGAACAGGACACCATCCAACTACGCATCTCATGATTCAGCAAATGCTGGAAATGGATTTCACAGACAAAAAAGTTTTGGATATGGGTTGCGGAACCTCAGTTTTAGCAATTTATGCCAAAATGAAAGGCGCAAAAGATGTTTTGGCAATCGACATCGACGAATGGTCAGTTGAAAATTCTAAAGAAAATGCCGAGAGAAACAATGTAGAACTCAGAATAGAACTAGGAACTGTTGAAAATTTAGGCAAAGAAAAATTTGATATTATTTTAGCGAATATCAACAGAAATATCTTGATTTCAGACATCCCAACTTATGTGAAAGACATGAATGAAGGCAGCGAATTATTGCTTTCTGGCTTATGTTTCTTTGATGTAGCAGATATTTTAGAAGTTTGCACAGAACAAGGGCTTAAACTCAAAAACAAACAACAGCGCGAAGAATGGTGCAGCTTGCTTTTAGAAAAATAAATTTTTAGAAACGCTCAAATGAATTTGAGCGTTTTTTTATTTCCACATCATGTTCAAAATCATTAAATTTGCGTCTTTACAAAAACATATATAGAAAGCATTATCAATATGACTTCACAAGAAATACGCCAACAGTTTTTAGATTTTTTCAAAAGCAAAGGACACTTAATTGTTCCTTCTGCTCCAATTGTGCTGAAAGACGACCCTACTCTGATGTTTTCCAACTCTGGAATGACGCAGTTTAAGGACTATTTCCTTGGTTACAAAGAACCAAAAGCACCTAGAATTGCCGATACTCAAAAATGTTTGAGAGTTTCCGGTAAACACAATGATTTAGATGATGTAGGTCGTGATACGTATCACCATACCATGTTCGAAATGTTGGGAAATTGGAGTTTTGGAGATTATTTCAAAAAAGAAGCCATCGATTTTGCTTGGGAATTACTGACAGAAGTTTATAAAATTCCAAAAGAAAACCTATATGTAACCATTTTTGAAGGAGACGCTTCAGAAAATTTAGAGCGCGACCAAGCTGCTTATGATTTCTGGAAAGCACACATTTCAGAAGACAGAATTATCAATGGAAACAAGAAAGATAATTTCTGGGAAATGGGCGAATCTGGACCTTGTGGACCGTGTTCTGAAATTCACGTTGACTTAAGAACTTCTGAAGAAAAAGCAAAGGTTTCTGGTTTGGATTTGGTGAATAACGATCATCCTCAAGTGGTAGAAATCTGGAATTTGGTTTTTATGCAATACAACCGAAAAGCTGATGGTTCGCTAGAAAATCTCCCTGCAAAACATATTGATACAGGAATGGGATTTGAACGTCTTTGTATGGCGCTTCAACAAAAATCTTCTAATTATGATACCGATGTTTTCACTCCGCTGATTGCAAAAGTAGAAGAACTTTCTGGCAAAAAATATGAAGGAATTTTAGAAAACGAAAAAGATATTGCGATTAGAGTTGTGGTAGACCATATTCGTGCTGTTGCTTTTGCCATTGCGGACGGTCAGTTGCCTTCTAATGGTGGTGCGGGTTACGTAATTCGTAGAATTTTGAGAAGAGCGATTTCGTATTCTTACAGATTTTTAGATATGAAAGAACCTTTCCTTTTTGAGTTGGTTTCTGTTTTAAAAAATCAAATGGGCGCATTTTTCCCAGAAATTGTGAAACAAGAAAAATTGGTGACCGAAGTCATCAAAGAAGAAGAAAATTCTTTCTTAAAAACGATTGAACACGGTTTAGTTCGTCTCGACCATATCATAAAAGATACGATTTCTAAAAACGAAAAAGTATTACCAGGAACTGAAGTTTTTGAACTTTACGATACTTACGGTTTCCCAGCTGATTTATCTAGAATTATTGCCGAAGAAAAGCAATTAACTGTAGATGAAAAAGGCTTCGATGAAGAAATGGAGAAACAAAAACAACGTTCTAAAAAATCATCGGCGCAAAAAGTTTATGACTGGGTTATTTTAGAAGAAAAACCAGAAACTTTCGTAGGATATGACCAAACTTCTTCTGAAACTTACATTACAAGATATAGAAAAGTAGAAAATAAAGATGGAGAATTCTTCCAAATTGTACTGAATAAAACGCCTTTCTATCCTGAAGGTGGTGGTCAGGTTGGTGATAAAGGAATTCTTATCCCAAGTTATGCAGAAGGTTTTGACCTTACTAATCCTGCTGCTTTTGACAGAAAAAATTCTACTGAAATTTTAGAAGTTTTAGAAACTAAAAAAGAAAATAATCTGATTATTTCTTTGGTGAAAGAATTGCCAAAAGATGCAGGAGCGCTTTTCTACGCAGAAGTAAATACCGCAGACAGAAAAAACACTCAAGCGAATCACTCTGTAACACACTTGTTGCACGAAGCTTTGAGAGACGTTTTAGGAACTCACGTAGAGCAAAAAGGTTCTTATGTAGGTCCAGAATATTTGCGTTTTGACTTCTCGCATTTTTCTAAAATGAATGAAGAAGAATTGGCTTTGGTGGAAGAAAAAGTAAATGCTAAAATCAAGGAAAATATCCCGTTACAAGAATTCAGAAATATCCCGATTCAGGAAGCGCTAGACAAAGGAGCGATGGCACTTTTCGGGGAAAAATATGGTGACAATGTAAGAATGATTCAGTTTGGTAGTTCTAAAGAATTATGTGGTGGTACTCACGTAAAATCTACTGGCGAAATTGGGCATTTCAAAATAATGGCAGAAAGTTCTACTGCTGCTGGAATTAGAAGAATAGAAGCAATTTCTGGTGATAAAGCAACGGAATATTTCAAAAATTTAGAAAACCAACTGAAAGAAGTTTCTGCATTGTTAAAATCTAAAGATTTAGTAAAATCTATCGAAAAATTGCTTGAAGAAAACGCTACGTTAAAATCTGAAATTGATGCTTTGAAAAAAGAAAAAGCAAAAGGCGAAATTAACGATTGGAAAAACGCTTTCGTACAAAAAGGAGACAAGCAATTATTGGTAAAACGCACTTCTCTTGACGCTGGTTCTGTAAAAGATATTGTCTTCCAATTGAAAAAAGAAATTCCAAATTCTGTAACGGTTGTCATTTCTGACGCAGGCGAAAAACCAATGATTACGGTTGGCGTTTCTGCAGATTTAGAAGCAAATTATCACGCTGGAAACATTGTAAAAGAACTCGCAAAAGAAATCCAAGGTGGCGGTGGTGGAAACCCAGGTTTCGCAACTGCCGGTGGAAAAAACCTTGCAGGAATTGAAAATGCTTTGAATAAAGCAATGGAAATTTAATTTTACAAAAATTTAAAATATTTTAACCCTTTCAAGAAAATTGAGAGGGTTTTTTAATAAAATTTTGTGATTTCATGTGCGTTTGTGTAACATTTTAATCCATAGTTTTGTCTTATTAGAAAAAACCAAATGAAACAAACTTTATCGGCGCTATTTCTCTCTTTTTTTACTTTATATTTTTCTCAAAATCAACTTCAAGTTATCAATGCTAAAAATCAAAAAGCGGTTTACAATGCTGCCGTATATTGTGTTGATGATTTGCTTGGAAAAACAGATGCAAATGGGAAATTAACCTTCAAAACCAAATGTAAAAAAGTAGAAATTTTTGCCAATAATTTTGAAGATAAAGAAGTGAGCGTACAAAAAGAAATGAAAGTTTCCTTAACGCCAAGTAAAGAAAAAACGGGAAACATAGACAAAGTTATTCTCACCGATAAAAGTGACGCAAAAGCTCTGAAAATTCTAGACGAATTCAATAAAAATTACAAAAAAAACAGTCCACAAGCGTTAGATTCTTATCAATTCAAATCATACAGTAAAATTTCGATTGATGTAGACCAAGATTCTATCGCAGATTATCAAAATTTTCTCGCCAAAAGAGCAGATTCTTTGGCAAAAATTGAGAAAAGAACGTTCAAACAAAAAGACAAAGAAAAGAAAGATTCACTTCTGGGCGAAGATTTCGTAAATGCAACTAAGGAAAGTCAGTTTTTTCTTTGGGAAAAAGCTACAGAACATCAATTTTCTCAAAAATACGGCGACAAAACCAATATTTTAGACAGCAGAATGTCTGTTTCCCAAATCCGATTTATGAAGCTTTGGCTTTGAATATTTCTTATCTCAATCGTATTCCGAGACAGTTAAGCCCAGAAAATCGCAACATTTATCGTTATTATCTTTCAGATACTATTGAAATTGACAATAGAAAAACATACGTGATTAAATTCAAAGAAATCACCAATAAATTGAAGCAAAACCCGAGAAAATACAATGGTAAAATTTACATTGATGCAGAAAATTATGCCTTAAAAAAACTGGAAACCAGCAGTAAAAAACGAAACGAAGGAAGCGGAACCATCATTTGGAAACCTATTAACAATAAATGGTTTTTGGTTTCTGAAAACCTGAAAGTAAAAATGGGCGACTCTCGTTTTGAAACAGCTAAAAAAGACAGTGTAAAAAAAGACGAAAAGCAAAAGTTCAAAACCAAAAAGTTTGGTAATTTTCTTTATGTAAAAAACCAATATTTTGATTTTGAAACCAATATTGCTCAACAAAAAAGTGATTTTTCTGGCTATTCTTTAGAAGTAAAAAACGCAGATGGAAGCTTGCTTTCTCAATACAGAACCGATTCTTTATCGCCGAGAGAAAGTGCAACGTATCAAAAAATAGACACTTTAGTCAAAAAAGCAAATGTTGAAAAAAGAGTGAACCTCATCACCAATTTATTGAAGGGAAATATCCGCTATAAAATGCTAGATTTTGATGTTTTAAAATTCTTTGAACTCAATAAATATGAATCGTTAAGATTGGGAATCGGCGTAAAACTGAATGAGAAATTTTCTAAAACTTTTTCACCAGATTTTTATGTTGGTTACGGCTTCAAAGACCATCGTTGGAAATACAGAATCGGTTTAGACACCAAACTTTCGAGCAAGAGAACGTCTGTTTTTAGAGTTCACTATTCCGATGATATTTTTGCGGCTGGAAGAATCAACAAAACTTTTTGGGATAGCTCCATGAAATTCAATGAATTGAACATGGATATTTACAATGACCATTTTTACAGAAATCAACAATTTGGCGCATCGTTTTTGTATGATGTAAGCAATTCTTTGAGTGCAAAATTGGCTTTAACCCGAGAAAAGCAAAATGCGTTGTTTGAATATCAATACCAAAACTTCGCCAATGATTTTCAGAATTTCAGCACTACTCTATCTCTAAAATATGCGCCAAATGATAAAAATTTGATGACACCTTCAGGAAAACTCACCTATCAAAAAGGTTATCCTCAGTTTTATGGGAATTTCGAAAAAGGTTTTGAAATTTTGGGCGGAAAATTAGATTACAATCGTTTAGATGCTTTTGCAATTCATCAATTCAAGTCTAAAATGGGAACCTCTCAAATTAAAATTTCTGGAGGAATTTCTTCAGGAAGCACTCCTATTTGGAAGAATTTTGAAATTGTAGGAGACCTCAATGCTTCTTCTACAAGTTTTTTTTCTAAAATCAATACGCCTTCTACTTTCAGTTTTGTGACGATGCCATCAGGAAGTTTTTATGTAGATCAATTTGCGGCGCTTCATTTTTCTCAAGAATTGCCATTTCAATTTAAGACCTTCGGAAATAGAGTTTCTACGATAAAATTAGCCTATCATTCAGCGATTGGTGGCTTTAAAAATCCTGAAAACCATCAGTTTGATTTTAAAGTTTTAGACCATCCTTATCAAGAAGTTGGTGCAGTTTGGAACCGATTTTTAGGAAGAGGTTTTGATGTAGGTTTTTTCTACAGATTAGGATATTATCAAACCTCAAATTTCAATGATAATTACGGAATTCAGATTAAATTAAGTGGTTTTTAAATAGAATTTGATAATCATTTCCACATTCCGAGTTTTAGCTTTCGGGCGTTTCGTTCTGCTTGGGTAAATTTTTCTACATATTTCACATTCGGCGGAAAAGTAGAAACTACGGCGTAACCTTTTTCAACCAAATATTGGTTCAAAAAGATGCCATTTTCGAGGTAAACATAAGCTAAAACTCTTCCGTATCTGTCTGTTTTTTGAACATCAAAGATCAGTTTCACCTTTTTGTTTTTCAAAAGTTGGGTAACGAAAATTTTAGCTTCGGTTCCGAAGTATTCTTTACGAACATTCACACCTACGTTTCGAGTTTCAGGCGCATCAATGCCAATTAATCTGATTTTATATTTTTCTGATGAAGAAGTGACGTAAAAAGTATCACCATCTGTAATTTTAGAAACTTTGTACCAAGTATTTTCTTGTAATTGAGCTTGAGCAAAGAAAAACAGAAAAGTAAAAAGGAAAATGAGTTGGGTTTTCATTCCACAAAACTAGAAAATTTAAAAATAAAAACAGTGGCATACAATCTAAATAAAACCTTATTTTTGCACATCTAAAGATTTTAGTTTTGATTACAACAGACCAACTTAAAGATACACAAAAACGCATCGAAGATTTGCATAAATTTCTTCAAATTGAAAAGAAGAAACTTGAAATCATCAACGATGACGAAAAAACGGCTGCTCCAGAATTTTGGGACAACCCAAAAGAAGCGGAAGTTTTCCTAAAACAACTGCGTTCTAAGAAAAAATGGGTGGAAGAATATGAAGAGATTCATACGCAGTTTGAAGATTTACAAGTTTTGGTAGAATTTGCCAAAGAAGACGCAGATTCTGAAAAAGAATTGGATGAACAATTCCCAGAATTGGTTGAGAAAATAGAGAATCTTGAGTTCAAAAATATGCTTTCTAACGAAGGCGACGAACTTTCGGCGGTTCTACAAATTACAGCAGGAGCTGGTGGTACAGAATCTTGTGATTGGGCTTCTATGCTCATGAGAATGTATCAAATGTGGAGCGAAAAGCAAGGCTATAAAATACGTGTACTGAACTACCAAGAAGGCGATGTAGCTGGTGTAAAAACCGTAACCTTAGAAATTGACGGAGAATATGCTTTTGGTTATTTGAAAGGCGAAAATGGAGTTCACCGTTTGGTGAGAATTTCGCCGTTTGATAGCAACGCAAAACGTCATACAAGTTTTGTTTCGGTGTACGTTTATCCTTTGGTGGATGATTCCATAGAAATTAATATTAATCCAGCAGATATTAGTTTTGAAACCATGAGAGCTTCTGGAGCTGGTGGACAAAACGTAAACAAAGTAGAAACTGCAGTACGTCTTCGTCACGCTCCTACTGGAATTATTATTGAAAATTCTGAATCTCGTTCTCAGCTTCAAAACAAAGAGAAAGCAATGCAACTTTTGAAATCTCGTCTCTACGAAATGGAATTGGAAGAAAGAATGAAAGCTAGAAACGAAATCGAAGCCAATAAAATGAAAATTGAATGGGGAAGCCAAATTAGAAACTACGTAATGCACCCTTATAAATTGGTAAAAGATGTGCGTTCTGGCTATGAAACTTCTGATGTAGACGGCGTAATGAACGGTAATATCACTCCTTTCCTCAAAGCATTTTTAATGAACGAAGGAACAGCGGTTACGGATGATGATTTTGATTTATAAGATTTCTTCTGAAAAACAATTGTTTGTGAGAATTATTTTCTAATTTAGTAACAAATTAAAGAAAGATGAAAAAATTGTATTTACCATTATTGTTAGCAATTTCATTTGTTTCTAAAGCTCAAATTTTAGATTCTACAAAAGTTGAAAACGCAAAAGTATATTCTTTAAAAATAGCAAATCCTATTGTTAACAAACCTATGTTTTTTAAAGAAACTCAAAATGAAGGGAACGACATCCAAAAAAATTTGAATCAACTTAATTCAAGATTTACAGTTAATCCGTATCAAATTCCTAAAACTCTCATCAATCCTAATGGTTCTGCAACTCCTAAACAAGCTATTATTTCGGGATTATTAAAAGGAATGACTAGATAAAAAAAAGAAGTTTAAATTGTTAAACTTCTTTTTTCTTTGAAAAAAATATTTGTTTGATGAGCGGAATATTTGCCAAAATAATAATTCCCCAAATCATTAAATCTAAATTATCTTTTACCCATTGTATTTTCCCTAAGTTGTAGCCTAGTAATCCTATTACACCTACCCAAAGAAATGCTCCAATCATACTAAAACTTAGAAAAGTAGAATATTTCACTTTGGTAGAACCACATAAAAATGGAACGATTGTTCTAATTACGGGAACAAATCGGGCAATGATGATAGAGTTCTTTCCGTTTTTTTCAAAAAAATCTTTGGCTTTTTCTAGATGTTTTTTCTTAATGAAAAAATCTTTTTCACTATTCATGATATACTCACCAAAACGTTTTCCCACGTAATAGTTTAAATTATCACCTAAAATCGCCGCGAAAATAAGCAAAGGAATCACCAAATAAATATTAAGAGAACCTTCTTGAGCCAATAAACCGATGGTAAATATCAATGCATCACCAGGTAAAAATGGCATGAGAAAAGAAGCAATAATAAGACCTGTTTCCGCAAAAATGATTAAGAACAAGAAAACATACACCCAATTATGATACTTTTCGATAATCGCTAAAAGTACCTGATCAGGCTTGGAAACAAAATCTAAGAGGAAACTCCAAATGCTTTCTAACATCTATGCTATTTTCTTTTAATTGCTTTAAAGATAATAGGTAAAACTGAAATAAACACAATTCCTAAAACAAATTTTTCAAAATTTAATTT
>DITA01000020.1:0-17213 GCA_002422665.1 Flavobacteriales bacterium UBA6196 | reverse complement strand
TTAATTTAATAATGCACTACGAGTTTAGAGAATAAGATCATTCAGCAAGAAAACTTAAAGCTCAAACATACCCAACGCAACCTCAACTCAAAACTTACTTGGACAGGTTCAAAAATAGCACTCACAGAACTAATTTATGCCCTTCAAACGGAAGGTGTTTTCAATAATGGGACTGCTAGCTTGAAAGATATTGCCGAAACTTTCGAAGAATTATTTGGAATAGATTTAGGTCAGTACAGACGTAACTTCTTAGAAATCAGAACTAGAAGAGAAGATAGAACAAGGTTTTTAAATTCTTTAAAGAGCAATCTAATCAGAAGAATGGATGATTCTGATGAATTTTATTAATTTTTTTATACCCAACGCAGTCTCCGTTGTGAATGAATTATCATCAAATCTTACAAATTTGCCTTAATTAAATTTTATAATTATGGCAGTTAACATTTTAACAAAAGAAGACCTACAGGATTTTAAAGCAGATTTACTTGTAGAGATTACAAAATTACTTCAACCGAAAAATAAAGAACATAAGCAATGGCTTCGTTCTTCAGAAGTAAAAACGATTCTCAAAATTTCTTCAGGTACCTTGCAAACGTTGCGTATTAATGGCACCCTCCGTTTCTCAAAAATCGGGGGTACCCTTTACTACAGTTATGATGATATTGAAAAATTGCTGCAGTCCAATAATTAAATTCTAAACTAAAATCCTACTTCCTCCCTCAGCTTTTTAGTGTAGAAATTTCTCCCTTTAGATAAGGGGGAAACAATTTCTACACTTTAGGGTTGGGAATACCATCTATTTTCTATCAACAAAATCCATCTTTTAAGAATGAATTATATTAAACACCTTACCGGTTTTTTTGAAAAAGTTGCACAGGATAGAAATCTCAATGCAACTCATGTGAGCCTTTATGTTGCTCTGTTTCAATTCTGGAATTTTAACCGTTTCAAAAATCCAATAAGCATATCCAGAGACGAAGTAATGAGAATCAGCAAAATAAGTTCAAAAGCTACATATCACAAATGCCTAAAAAACCTCCATGCTTTAGGATATTTTGACTATCAGCCTTCTTACAATCCATTCAAAGGAAGCCAGATAGTCATGTTTGATTTTTCCGAGGATTTAAAGCCTCTGTCTAAAAACGCTAAGACATCATCTGAACAAGTTATTGAAATAGTTGATAAACAAGCTCTAATCAACAAAAGAACAACTTCTAAGGTAGGTATTAAACAAGCTTTAGTACCTATTATAAACAATATAAACATTACAAAAGAATCAAACGAAAATAAAGAGGGAGCACCCATTCCCAAAATCAATTATCAATTTTTTAATAATTCAAATTCACTGAACCAAAATTTAGCTTATCAGTATACAATTCCTGAAAACAGTTTTTTAAAAAAAGAAAAAAGTTGCGCCAAAAAAGAAAAAGAACAATGGAACGATACTACTGAAAATTTGAATGTTGAAAATATCATTCCACCACCATTTGAAGAGCTGATTAATTTTTTCAAAGAATTAAATGCCCCATTAATTGAAGCTCAGAAATTTTTTAATCATTATGAGTCAAACGGCTGGTTAGTAGCTGGAAAATCTAAAATGAAAAACTGGAAAGCTTCTGTAGAAAATTGGTTAGAAAAATCAAATAGATTTAATTCTATTGCTCAAAATAATTTGCCATCCCCAAAGAATCTCCAAGCCACCACCAACAAAAGCTACAAAGAACCACTCTAAAAACTTAACCTATGACTTTTCCTACCACACTGATAGAAACCCGTTACGATTATTACAAAATCATTCCACAGTTCAAAAAATTCGCTTCCGAATTTGTTGGCAAAAAATATCTCATTCCAGATGAAGAAAAACCCATAGTCTTTGCCGTCCTCGCATGGATGCTACAGGACGATTTAGTGGCAAAAGAAATGGACTTCGACCTTCAGAAAGGAATTCTCCTTTCTGGTCCTATTGGTTGCGGAAAAACCACCTTATTTAAGCTCATGCAAAAATTCACCAGTTCTACTCAAAACAAATTTGGTATTGTTTCCACTCGCCAAATCGTTTCAGAGTTCATGCAGTCTGGCTATCAAGTTTTAGAAAATTATTCCAAAGGCAATTTTTCCCACGATGCCCGAAAACCAAAAATCTATTGCTTTGACGATTTAGGCATTGAAACCTCATCAAAATACTACGGAAATGATTGCAATGTCATGGCAGAAATCCTCCTCACTCGATATGACTTATTCAAAGATAGAGGGCTCATCACACACCTCACCACCAATTTATCAGCTGCAGAAATAGAATCCATTTATGGGAATAGGCTCCGTTCCCGAATGAGAGAAATGTTCAATCTTTTTGGCTATGACCAAAGCTCCAACGATAAAAGGAAGTGATTGTATTAAAATGTAAATTTTATTTTTCTAAATTAGCGACTTAAATAAAACTAATAATGAGCAAATTAATTAAGAAGATAAATTTACTAGAATTTACTTTATACCATCCTTTCAAAAAAAAATCTCATATACAGATTATTGATGATATTTTTAGTTATTCATTAGATAATCTAAATACCGGTAAATCTACAATAGTTAAATTTGAAAAATTTGATTCAAATGATATGATTGAGCTTATAAAAAACTTAAATAAATTAGATTTAAAAAACTGGAAAAAAAATTATGTATCGTATAAAATTCCAAATTCAATCGAATGGAATTTAATTTTGCTGTACAATGATAATAAGACTGTTTTTGAATATTATGGTTCAAATGAATTCCCAATCCCTCATAAAATATCTTCACCTTTTCATCCATTATCTTCTACTTCTTATACTCCCGAATTTATTTTATTACTCAAAAGTTTAAATAAATTTATGGGGAAAAGAACTTTTTTTAAATAAAATTTAATTCGTTTTATCGTCTTTTATTCCAAATTTTAAGGTTTTCCTTATTTTAAGATAGATAGCTTTTTTGTATATTTACGGTTTTAGAACTATACAAACATTATAAACTCATATTTTATATTTTATGCTAATTGATAACCATTCTTCTGATAAAAAAGTTTATAGTTGGATTGAAAAATATATTGCAGAAGGTGACTTCTCATTAGTGACAGGTTATTTCACTATCGGTGCACTTGTTTTCTTTTCTAATTTGGCACAGAAAAAGATAAATAACTATCGTTTTATTTTAGGAGATATAACACAGCGTGATTCTGGTATAGTTAAATCATTAGATTTACTGAATGCTGATTTAAGTATAGAAAAGGCACTATCTCTAAAAAAGATTGCTTTGAATGCTGTTGAATTTTTGAAACTTGACGAAGTTTCTGTTAGAACTTTAGAACCTAATTTCTGCCACGCAAAATTGTATTTATTTAATAGTAAAGACAATGATCCTAAAAATCACTTTTATATTACAGGTAGTTCTAATCTTACAGAAGCGGGGATTGGTCTTAAAGAATCACATAACATTGAACTTAATGTTGCAGACTTTGGAGGGAGTTCCCAGTATAAAGATCTTCAGGACTGGTTTGAAAATTTATGGAATCATGAAAAGGCATTTAATGAAAAAATCATTGTTGATAATAAAGGAACAGAAAAGACAGTCAAATTTAAGCAATATCTCATTGATGAAATTAGTAAATTGTTCCAAGATTATTTACCTAAAGATATCTATTATAAAATACTGTTCGAATTATTCTCACAGGACATATTTATTGATATAGATAATCCAGATTTTGCAAAAAAAATTGGAAGATTAGAAAATTCTGAAATATATAATGCTCTATATGAATTTCAAAAGAAAGGGGTGATAAGTCTTATAAAGAGAATTGAAAAATATGATGGAGCAATTCTGGCTGACGCTGTAGGTTTAGGTAAAACTTGGTCAGCTTTGGCGGTAATGAAGTATTTTCAAAATCAAGGCCGAGACATCGTAATGTTTTGTCCCAAAAAATTGGAGCAAAACTGGCTGAAATTCAGAAAAGGGCAAGATTCACGCTTTGAAAAAGATGGTCTTGAATATGCGATAAGATATCATACAGATTTGGTGGAATCTTTAATGTCGAAAAATGAGTATATAAAAGAAAGAGCAGATTTCAACTTTACAAATAAAAAACCAAAGCTTTTTGTTATTGACGAAAGTCACAATCTCAGAAATGATAAATCTAGCAGATTTAATTACTTACTGGAAAAAATAATTCAAGAAAATGAAGATGTTAAAATTCTTCTATTGTCTGCTACGCCTATCAATAATTCATTTAAAGATGTAAGAAATCAAATAAAATTGATTACTGCAGGTAATGATGAGGCATACGATGAAAAATTGGATATTAAGAATCTCTATAATTTATTTATAAATACCTCAAAACATTTTAATGAATGGCAATCTAAAATAGGCAGTCCAATTTCTGATTTAGTGAAAAACCTTGATGATTCTTTTTTTAGATTAACTGATGCTTTGATTGTTGCTAGAACTCGTAAAATGATTGTAGGTCAGCAAGAGGGCCTAGTATTTCCTATAAAGCAAAAACCTATAAATAAATATATCACTCCTAAGGTGATGGAAAATATTGATACATTAGATGAATTAATAAGTTTATTTCCTCCTTCTTTATCAGGCTACCAACCAAAATATTATACGCTTACCAAGAAAGAAAAAGAGATTAGAACAAAACAAATAATTGCAGGCACTTATGATAGAGATGTTCTCGAAGATGATATTCAGAGAGATTTTTTCCTTGTCAAAATGATATATATATTATTATTAAAACGGTTAGAATCTTCATGGTACTCTTTTGAATCTACTGCAAAGAAAATTTTAGACCACCATAACAATGCATTGAACAAAGTACTGAGGTACAAAGATTCTAAAAGCAAAACTGAATCAGATGATTTTTCTTTAGAGGATTTCGAAGATTTCGAAGATTTCGAAGATTTAACACTTGGTAAAAGAGAAATTAAAATTGATGACATTGCTAAATCTGGCAATCTGGATGTTTTTGAAAAAGCACTTAATAAAGACATCCGCAAACTAGAAAAACTAATTTTTGGTATGAATGAGTTTTCTGAAACGATAAAAGCAGAAACTGAAAAACAGAATAACCTTAGTAGTGCAGACACTAAATTACAGGAGTTGATTAAAGTGATCAATGAGAAAAGAGAAGCTGGTAATAATTCTAAAAATCAAAAAATTCTAATTTTTACAACCTATACAGATACAGCTGAATATCTGTTTAATCAGTTGATGGCTCGTGGGTTTACAAAAATAGCGATGGTCAGTGGGGCAGGTGCTAGAACAGATGATAATCTAGAGTTGCAAAAGCATTTCGAACCTGTTTTAGAACGTTTTGCTCCATATACCAAACTCTTTGTAGAAAAGAAATGGGAAAATTTTCATTCTGAATCCAAAAGTCACAATAAAAAATATAAAGATTGGAAAAAATGGGTTTCAGAAATAGATCCAAAAGTTACAGCAAAACTAAATAACCCAATCGATATATTAATAGCTACAGACACTTTAAGTGAAGGGCAAAATCTTCAGGACTGTGATATGGTAATCAATTATGACATTCACTGGAATCCTGTTAGAACTATACAACGTGTTGGTCGTGTGGACCGTCTTGGTTCACCCAACAATGAGGTTTTCACTGTAAATTTCTGGCCAGCAGATAATATCAATGAATACTTGAATCTTCAGGGGAGAATTGAAAGAAGAATGGCAGCCATGAAAATTATTGGTTCCGAAGATATTAAAGATTTTACAGAACATTATTCAGACATTGCCACAGATCCAGAATTGGATAACAAACATACAGATAGAATGCTCGAACAAATGCAGAATAGTATTGATGAACTAGATGCTGAAAAGTCATTCGGTTTTGATGATCTTTCGCTGGAAACTTTTAGACAGGATTTAGCCGTAGAGTTAAATGAAAGAAGGCAGTATTATGAAAACCTTCCAAATGCCATTTTTTCTGGTGTAAAACATACGAAATCAAAGAATGTCGATAGTGGTAAAGGACTCATTGCATTATTAGGATCACCACCAAAGAAGCCAAACGAAAAGAAAAATTATCAAACAATGCGTCTGGTATACCTTAATAATAATGGTGAAGAAATTCTTTTGAATGATAAAGATATTTTGCAATACCTTAATGAAGTAAAAGAGCAGGAGCGTTTTGGTTGTGAAAAACTAGATGTAGGAGAAACTGCTGAAGTAAATAAATATTCAAACGCAATAGAAAAATGGTTTATATCACAGCAGAAAGAAATTTCACAAGATAAAAATGGTAATGAGATTGTTACAGCAGGGAAAGAAAGTATTTCCTTTTTGAATAACTTCATGAAAGGTAAAAATAAAGAAATAAAAGAAGCCAAAAAAGGAGAGAAAATTTCTAAAAAATACAACAAAGAGAATTGGGATTTAATCGCTTGGCTAACAATTAATTAAACTAATAACAATGAACTTAGATTATTTTAATACTAAAACTCTTTTTGAAGCAGGAACAAAATTTTTTGAAGACTTAAATATTCCAATCAACACATTTGAAGATTCAGCATTTAAACCTGAAGATGTACTCCATGAAAAGTACAACCCAAAGAATCTGTCACATCAACTTATTGAAAAAATTTACGTTTTGGGTATTGTTGATGATTCAGCATTTAAAGGTAAAACCAATTTTGATTCATATACTGAAGTACAAAAACTAGGTGGTGATTATTCAGGTCTTGTGATATTAGCAGTTGAATTGAAAACTCATAATCCTTTAAGATCTCAGCTGTCAGAGATTACAAGGGTTTTAAACCGTTCTTTTATAGCAACGCCTGTTACAGTTATTTATAAATATGGGAATTGTATAGCTCTTGCCAATAGTGAAAGAATACCTTATGCAGTTAGATTTAAAGAAGGTGAAAAAGTAGGTAAAGTAATTCTCTTGAGAGACATTAATCTTTTAAATGTTCATTCTGGTCATTTACGAATTTTAAAAAACCTTGAAATAGAAAGAAGTGGTAAAAATTCTGTAATTGATTTCAAATCACTTTATAAATATTGGCAAGATGTTTTAAGTGTCTCTATCTTAAATAAAGTTTTTTATAAAGAATTATCAAATTGGTATTTCTGGGCAATTAACGAAGTTAGATTTCCTAATGAGCCTAACCAATTAGAACTTGGGGTAGATAATAAGAAGTTTGATGAAGTTTTGAAAGAACACAGAGGGAAAAATGTAATTCGGCTATTGACACGTTTGTTATTTATTTGGTTTATCAAAGAAAAAGGATTAATTCCAGAAGAAATATTTGATGAAAAAGAAATAGCAAAACACTTTATTGATGGATTTACTCCAGAAAAACCAAAAGGAATGTTCGCTAATGGTAAATACAGCAGTAAATACTACAGAGCGATTTTGCAGAATCTTTTTTTTGCAACCTTGAACCAGCCTCGTGGTGAACGCCAATTCAGAACAGATGGTAAGCATATGAATGCCACGCAATTAATGCGATACAAATCTTATTTAAAGGAACCCGATTATTTCATAGAATTAATGGAAGGTAAAGTTCCGTTTATGAATGGAGGACTTTTTGAATGTTTAGATAAACCACACCCTACATTAAAAAGTTCACACGGTGGAGATAAAATAATATATGTAGACGGTTTTTCAGATAGAGAAGATAATGATTTGATAGTTCCAGATTTCTTATTCTTTGATACCGACGAAGAGTTAGATTTAAGTAAGGAATATGGGAATGCTAAATCTAAAAAAGAAAAAACACGTGGATTATTTAATATTTTAAAATCATATAAATTTACGATAACAGAAAATACTCCAATTGATGAAGAGGTTGCACTAGACCCAGAATTACTTGGGAAAGTTTTTGAAAACCTATTGGCTTCTTACAATCCTGAAACTAAAACTACAGCTCGAAAGCAAACAGGTTCTTTCTATACACCACGTGAAATTGTAAATTATATGGTGGAAGAAAGTTTAATTGCTTATTTAAAAAATGAATTATTAAATGAGGAGCCAGGCGTTGTTGAATTGGGGAAAGATCAAATAGCGTTATTTGGTAATGAGACTAAAAAAGGACAATTAACTTTAGAAACTAAAATAGATGAAAGTCCATTTAAAGGAAATGAAGTAGAATTAGAAAAAAAGTTACATCAATTAGTTTCTTTTTCTAATGTAAATCCTTTTGACAATATGCCAGAGGTACAAAAGAAAATTATTAAGGCTTTGGACACCTGTAAAATCCTTGATCCAGCTTGTGGCTCAGGAGCGTATCCAATGGGTATTTTACAAAAAATGGTGCACATTTTACATAAAATAGATCCAAATAATACCGAATGGAAGCAACGTCAAATAGACCGCGTAAATGAAGCAATTGATCGCCTAGAGTATGTAGAAGATGCTGAGACTAAAAACAAGGCAATAAAAGAACTAAAAGCACAAATTGCAGATATTGAAGCTGCTTTTAATAACAATGAACTCGATTATGGGCGTAAACTTTTTTTAATAGAAAATTGTATTTATGGCGTAGATATACAACCTATCGCTACACAAATTTCTAAATTACGTTTCTTTATTTCTTTAGTAGTAGATCAAAAGGTTGACCCAAATAAAGAAAATTTTGGAGTAAGGCCATTGCCTAACTTAGAAACTAAGTTTGTAGCAGCAAATACATTAATTGGTTTGCCAAAGCAAATAATGGGTAGTTTATTTGACAAAAGAGAAGTTAAAAAGCTGGAAGATGAACTCAAAAAAGTACGCCATAAATTATTTAGCGTTAAAACCCCAAGCATTAAAAGAGAATTAAGGGCAAAAGATAAAGAGCTAAGAGAGGAAATGCAATTGGCTTTAGCTGAACAATTAGGAAATGAAACAGCACAACTTTTAGCACAATGGGATCCTTATGACCAAAATACTTCCTCTTCTTTCTTTGATAAAGAATGGATGTTTGATATTTCAGATGGTTTTGACATTGTAATTGGAAATCCGCCATACATTAAAGAATATACTGATAAATCTGTATTTGATGGATTAAGGAAATCAAAGTATTATCAAGGGAAGATGGATTTATGGTATTTTTTTACTTGTCAGGGTTTGGATATTTTAAAGGAAAATGGTTGTCTTTCATTTATTGCTCCTAACAATTGGACAACAAATTCTGGTGCTTCTAAAATGAGAAATAAAATAATTCAAGACGGTAAAATATTAAAATTACTTGATTTTGGAAGTTATATGATTTTTGAGAGCGCTGATATCCAAACTATGGTTTTTATAATTTCTAAAGTTAAATACAATGATGAATATAGTTTTGATTTAAGAAAAATAACTACAAGTCAAGCTAATTTGATTAATGTGATTGATTTAACTTTAGGTATAGAAAATGATGAAAATGAATTTTTAAATCCTACAATAATTAAAGAAAAATTAATCAATAGAACACTAACATTTTCTAATTTCGAGAAAGAAGCCATTATAAACAAATTAATTGCAAAAAGCACATTTACATTAGATAAAAAAAATGAAATTGCTCAGGGTATAGTAATACCTCAAGATTTTTTAAATTCAAAAAACCAAACAATTTTAGGTGGTAATTTTAAAGTTGGTGATTGTGTTTTTGTATTAAATAATTCTAAAAAAGAAAATTTGAATTTGCAAACAAATGAATTAAAAATTGTTAAACCTTATTACACAACAAAACAGATTCAAAAATGGTATGCAGATTCTTCAAATGATGAATGGATTATTTATACTGATTCAAGATTTAAAAAACCTGAAAGTATTTCTCCGTACCCTAACATAAAGAGACATTTAGACCTTTTTCAAAAAATCATTACATCTGATAATAAACCTTATGGTTTGCACAGATCAAGAGAAGAAAAATTTTTTAAAGGAGAAAAAATAATTACATTGAGAAAATGTGTAGGTGAACCTAAGTTTACGTATACAAATTTTGATTGTTATGTTTCGGCTACATTTTATATAATTAAGACAGATAGGATTGATCAAAAATATTTAACTGGTTTATTCAATTCAAAACTTACAGCTTTTTGGTTGAAAAATAAAGGTAAAATGCAAGGTCTTAACTATCAATTAGATAAAGAACCTCTTTTAAATATTCCAATTTTTAACTCTTCAAAATACATACAGGATCTTTTTTCAAAAATTGTTGATCAAATTCTCGAAGGAAAAAAAATCGGAGTAGATACTTCTGAACTAGAACATCAAATTGATGTTATGGTGTATCATCTATATAACCTATCCTATGAAGAGGCCTGTGTGATTGATGAGTCTTTAACTAAGGAAGATTTTAATAAGTATAGCATATAATCAATTTTTATGTCAAAGTTAAATGAAATTGCTGAGCAAGTTTGGCAGCACCGTAAATTGGAAGTTCAGGACTATGTAACCAATAGAGCTGTTGCATTATACAATGTAATTATTAAAGGTAAAGAAGAAAAATACTGGCTACATAATAGTGAAATATCCCCGCTCTCCGAAGTCGTGAGACTTCGGAGCTTTTAAATTGAAAAACCCCCATCAAAACCGCACCCCCTTAGCAATCAATAAATCCACTTGCAGCTTCACCCATTCTTTTGTAGGAGCTTCCAATTTTGCTATTTCATAAGCATTTCTCAAATACTCAAAAACCTCATCATCATAAAGCGCAGAAAGAAATACATACAAATTTTTCCTATCCCTGTTCTCAAAATAATCCTCATCAAAGTCCACGATGGTATCCGCACTATCTTCCCAACGCTCCTGAAAATAACCATCAAATTCTATTCCTTTTTCCTGAGCAAATCCATGCAATAAATCCATGCAATCATTCAAATAAGATGATACATTCCGAGGCTCATTCGCCAAATATTCCTTAAACAATTCCAGAATTCCTACCATTGAGTTTTTCAATACTGATTAAGTACAATTAAAATAATACTGTTCATAATTCATAAAAAATATTTTTAAACTTAATTTTATTTAAGTGAATTTATTTAAATTTGTTTAAACTAATAATTATGAATTTTAAATATCCCAAATTAATTTTTTAAAATATAATTTAAGATTGGGTAATTTAATGATTTTCAAACTAAAATAATTTTTCATGAGAATTAAAATCCTAATAACTATTTGTTTCTTACTTACATTTTCTCTTTTTTTTGGGAAAGTTATGTTCATTTCAGGAGATAATGTAAACCTTAGAGAAGAAGGTAATAAAAATTCTAAAGTAATTAAAAAACTATCGAAGAATACTGAAATAGAAGTTGTTGAGATTAATGATAAATGGGCTAAAGTAAAAGTAGATCAAACTTATGGTTATGTTAGTTCAGAATACATAATTGATAATCCATTAGTCACTATTGATACGGATATAGAACCAAATGGTTTTAAATCTGGTTATATAAAGGGTGCTTCTTATATTTCTCATCCACTTTCAATACTAGGTTTATTTGCATTTATTGGTTTATATAAAAGTCTATTTAAAGACAAAAAAGATTTAAGATATTCTAAGGGCGTTAAAGAAGGAAGCTTAAATCTATTTGAAGTAATTTTTTGTTTTATTATTTATGTTTCGTTGTTTTTAGTTTTCGGATTTTTTTCTGGAGTTTTTTATATGATTAAATCATTTTTCTAAAATGTTTATAGCAAAATCACCTTTATACGTTTTACTTTTTAATTTTAGATTTCAAGACATTTTGTGTCCTTGGAAAATTAAGATTGAAGAAAACTTATTAACCATTGAAAAAAGGAATTGGTATTTAGTTGGGATTGATTCCACCACTGTGCCGATAAACTATGTTAGAAATGTTTCAATAGATCAACATCTTTTTGGAGCAGATGTACATATCAAAGTTTATGGCTCAAATATTTCAGTTTACTATATTTCAAAGAAATCAGCTGCTAAACTCAAAGAAATTTTAACTCAATTTTAGCATGACATTAATAAGTTCAAGACTCTTTTTTGATATTTGGAAGCAAATAACAAATGATAACAAACAGGTTTTATTAGACCAGTGGCAGAATTATAAAAATTACACAAGCTTAATAAAAGGGTCGGAAAATTCAATTCTCTCACAGATTGCCATTAAATTAAATCTATTTGTTTACGAAAAAGATTATTATTCAGTAGACGCAATTTTTTTTAATGCAGATGATTTATGTCCCAAAATACAAGACAAAACATACTGGTTTAGAAATTTGCAAATTGCTTTCGAACATGAAAATAATTTTTATTCAGGTCTATATCAAGAGATTTCTCACTTAATTATTCTAAATAGTCCCTTGAAGGTATTAGTAACTTACCCAGATAATATTGAACATGGCGAAAAAGAATTAGAGTATTTTACTGAAATTATAAAAGGTAATAGAAATGAACTTCAGTTTTCTGAGAAAGAAGAAATCCTTGTTATTTACGGATTCAGAGAAGACTTTTCTTGGCATGGTTATATATATAAATCAGAAGGTTGGTTAAAATTGTAAATAAATTTGAAATCCCTTTTTCTTAAAATTAATTTTATTTATTTCTGAAAAAATATCTAAAGGAACACATTTGATATTCTTACCTTTAAATTCGTAACCATTATCTCATTCAGCTGCACAAAAACCGTCTCTAGTCCAAGTATTCCTATAGCCCAACATCCTGAGCGGAGTCGAAGGATTTGTTTGCTTCATTTCGCTAATTTATTTCGCTCAGTAAACAATCAATTTCTAAAAAGCAAATCACACCAAATTCACAACGCACCCTCCGTTGTGATTTCAAAGCTGAGGTAACAATAAACAATTTTCCCCAAACAATTTTCCTCCCTTTACAATTAAGAAAAATTTCACCCTTTAGGGTTGGGGCAAAAATTATCCCCAAACAATTTTCCACCCTTTAGGGAGGGGAAAAGAAAATTGTTTTCCTCCCCGGTGACTGAGCTTGTCGAAGTCAATAACCAAAACTTTTCCACACCCCCTAATTCATTTTGCTTTATTTTATACCTTTGAAAAATGAAATCCAAGATAGAACTTTTCAAGCTCGAGAATGAAGAAAAACTAATCATTCCAGTCCTTCCAGCCAAGGTAAAAGCGGGTGGTTATGGCAGTTTTGAAAGTCCTGCTTTAGACTTTCCCGAAGACACCATAGACCTGTTAAAGCTCTTAATCAAAGACAAAGAAACCACTTTCTTTGCAAAGGTAACAGGGGATTCCCTTATAGGAATTGGCATTTATGACGGAGACATTCTCATCGTTCAGAAAGGACTATTCCCAAGAGAAAATGATATTGTAGTAGTCTTTTATCAAGGTGAATTTTATGTGAAGAGGTACAAACCAAAATACAAGGAAAACTCTCTAAGATTAGAAAAAATAAAACTCAAATCAGAAAATCCCAATTATTCTGATATGGACATCAGCGAAGATACAGACTTCGAACTTTGGGGTGTTTCTACTTGGAACCTACATAAACTTAGGAAATAATGTTTGGCTTAATCGATGGCAATAATTTCTATGCAAGCTGTGAAAGGATTTTCCGTCCAGATTTGCGAAACAAGCCCGTTGTGGTATTATCCAACAACGATGGGTGCGCCATTGCACGTTCCAACGAAGCCAAAGCCTTGGGCATTAAAATGGGACAACCATATTTCCAAATTCAGCACCTTGAAAAAGAATCTGGTCTTACCGTTTTCTCAGCCAATTTTGTCTTGTATGGCGATATTTCAAACCGTATAGTAAACATCTGCAGAAGATATTGCAAAGACATTGAGGTTTACAGTATTGATGAATCCTTTTTAGATTTTCATGGCTACGAACACATAGACCTGCAGCAGCATTGTCTAGAACTTCGCGAAAAAGTATTCAGAGGTTTAGATATTCCTACCAGTATCGGGTTAGCACCTTCCAAAACCTTGGCAAAGGTGGCCAATAAAATTGCTAAAAAGTTCCCAGAAAAAACAAAAGGAGTCTACATGATAGACACACCCGAAAAGATTGAAAAAGCACTCAAATGGTTCCCTTTGGAAGACGTTTGGGGCATTGGCAGAAGATATTTCGAAAGATTTTCTAAAAGAGGGATAAAGACCGCTTGGGATTTTACCCAACTTCCCGAAGCTTTCGTCCAAAAAGAAATGGGTATCCTTGGCCTAAGAATGCATAGAGAATTACGTGGAATTCCGCAATACGACCTTTCCGTTCCAAAACCTAAAAAAGGAATTGCTACCACCAGAACATTCGATAAAAGAACAGACGATTTAGAAACCTTAAAAGAAAGAGTTTCAACCTTTGCCTATAAATGCTCTGAGAAGCTGAGAGCTCAAAAATCATGTTGCAGATACGTAACGGTTTTCATCATGACAGACCGTTTCAAACAGGACTTGAAACAATATAGCAATTCTATCACCATTACCTTAACCAATCCTTCCAATTCCGCTATTGAAATTTCAAAGGCAGCACTTCAAGGCTTGGAGAGAATTTACCTGCCATATTTCCAATACAAAAAAGCTGGAGTAATGGTCACAGAATTCGTTCCTGAAACCGAGAGAATGACTTCATTATTTGATGAAGACCTCCACGCAAAACACCGCCCAATCATGCAGATTATAGACGTGATGAACAAAAGACTGGGAGACGACAAAATCAAACTCGGCTCCATGGACGTACAAAGAACTTGGAAGATGAACCAAAAGAACCTATCGCCACGTTACACCACAGACCTCCACCAAATAATCAAAGTAAATGCAAAATAATTACTATCTAAAAAGAAGAGAACGTAAAGGGTGGGGGTAAAATTCTATTCAAAACTTTTTTAATATTAATAAGTCTTTTCATAATTACCTTTCATTCATTTTGTGTAAATTTGTTAAAAGCTATTAACAAGAAACTTAAACAAACAGTTCATAGAAACTTTTACAATCAGATTACAATTTATAACAAATTAGTTAATAATTATAATTGATAATTCACAGTTTCGTATAAAACATAGTTAAACTATATAGTTAGAATGAATACGACAGTTAAAAAAATAACTACAAACACAAGAGTAATTAAAGACCTCTTGACAAAGTACCGCGATACATTTCAAGCATTTCGTGAGCTAATCAATAATTCATTACAAGCTGATTCTAAGAATATTGAAATTAATATTGAATATACAGACTCAGTTAGTTGTAAGTCAACTATAGAAAGAATTGAGATTAAAGATGATGGTTTTGGAGTTCCATATAGTGAATTTGATAATAGGATTCTTGAAATCGGAACTATGGCTAAACAAAAAGGTCAAGGAATTGGAAGATTCAGTTCTCTACAGATTGGTGAACTAATGCATATCGATACAGTCGGATTTGATAAAACAAAAAATCAATATACAAGAACAGAATTCAGCATTGACACAACAGACTTTAATAACGCACAACTTGAAGAAACCGAATTTAAAGTTGATTATGAATATTTATCCCATAAAGTTAATACTTACTACAAAGTTGTAATTGAGCAACTACATCACAATAAACAAGAAAAAATAGCTAAACGAAATTCATTAAATGAAAACTTTCTATCAACGAATATTAATCAAGCAATTTTTGAACATTATCCATACGAAATTTTCCACAGTACTGTAAAATTCATTGTTAACGGGATAGAATTAAAACGAGATGATTTTGTTATTGGACAACCTGGTAAAAAGACAATTGACTATAAAGACAAAAAAGGAGAAAGTCATAATCTGAATTTTTATTTTTATAACATTAAATCATCGCTGAAGAAGGTAAAAGTTTTCTTTCAAATTGATAATGCTGGCTTAAAAAGTGTAGCACACGAATATACTTATTCATCGGATTGGTACACACCAGACTTGGGCACTTGGTTTATTTATATAGAATCACCAATACTCAATTCAGACTTATTCAGGAATCTTGACCTAGAGACTCTTGGAGAAGCAGAAGTGAAAAATTTAAAAGATACAATTAAGGACACTATCAATAATTTCTTTAAAGCTAAAAATAAAAGATTTGAAAAATTCATAGCAAGCCTAGAGAGAGATAAATATTATCCATATCAAAATAACGATTATCCAGCTTCTCAATCACAAGAAATATTATTTAAAAAAGTCGCCTATCTTTTGGAGGACGAACACAAATTGATTCAGAAAAATGACAAAATAAGAAACTTCCTATATCCTCTTCTTGATAAGGCAATTGGTAATGGAAATATTGAATACATTTTTAAAAAGGTTCTAAACTTATCAGATGAAAGCTTAGAAAAATTTCATCACTTATTGGAAAGGACTGATTTAGAAGATGTTGTTCATTTTGCAAGTATAGTAGCTGAAAAGACAGAATTTTTGAATTTTCTACAAGAATTAACTTATGGGGACATTTCAAAGCATATAAAAGAGAGAAGTCAATTGCATAAAATAGTGGAAAACCAACTATGGCTATTTGGAGAAAATTACAATGGGTCTCCAAAACTGTGGTCTGATAAGAAAATTGGCAATATATTGGAAGAATTGAGAAAAGAATACTTTGACTATGAACCTACTGAAGTAGACAAGAATCTTATTGAGTTAGAAGATTGTGGGTTAAATGATATTACTGATTTATTCTTTTTTAATGAAAAAATAACAGATTCAGGAGAAAGAGAAATAATGATAGTTGAACTCAAAGCTCCGAAGTGTGCAATAAGTGAAAAAGAACTAAACCAAATAAATAGGTATGCTTTCACAATTGAAGAGAACGCTGCTTTTCCCAGCGAAAAGGTAAAATACAAACTATTTCTAATCTCCTCTAAACTCACGAAATTCGCAAAATCTCAAACAAAATCAAGAAGAGAATCATATCCAGATAAACCGTTTTTGTATGAAAAGAAAGTTGAAAAGAATATTGAAGTTTATGTAATGGAGTGGTCAGAAATAATAGAGCAAAACAACAGAAAGCTAGGATACTTATCAAACAAGTTAAGCGTTAAAGACAAAAATGTAAAAGAAAAATTTGAAACAGAATATGCAGAATTAATTGAAGAAAAAATATCCGCACAATTAAGACTAGTAAAATAAATACGTTGGGTAAGTTTACCTGCTCTCCCAAGTCTCATGACTTTGGAGTTTTTTTTAATCATTTTAAAGTTCCATAACCATAAGTACAGGGTGTGTAAAAAATCCCTATTTTTGATTAACACTTAATCTCACCACCATGTGCAACTACGTAAGAATTAAATCCAGGCTCAGTACCAAAATTTGGGGACT
>DITA01000043.1:0-24034 GCA_002422665.1 Flavobacteriales bacterium UBA6196 | reverse complement strand
CAAAACTTTTTTTGATATTTTTTTTTCAAGACCGTCAGTCGCACTATTTATTATGTTAGCTTGACTTAATGTATCTCTCTAAAAAAAAACTTTACTCTTCTGCGCTCCCTCATTTAAGGGACTGCAAAGGTAACTCTTTTTTTCAAACTTCCAAATATTTTCTTAAATATTTTTATGTTCTCGTTTCGTTGCTTTTTATTAATTAGCTTCTGCGCTTTCCCGTTGTTTCGGATTGCAAAAGTACGAAGTTTTACACAATCCCCAAATTTATTTACAACTTTTTTATGAAATTAGTCACAACTTACTGAATACTAACAAGAAAAATTCACTTCTAACTTATGTTTAATTGGAATATCATTTTGCAATCTCCATTTAGCCCCGATTGAAACGGAAATCCTTTTTTGGCGAGACGCCTTGACGAGCCTAAAAGATTGAAGTGGAAAGCGGGAAATGGCTCCTAAAATTTCTGATATATAGTTAAAAGAAACTCTGCAAATGATTTTTCGAGGGCGATAATATCCCCTGTCTTATAATTTATGCCTGGTGAAACTGGCGAATTGGCCGAGATTCTCTTCCCTGATATCTGAAAATATTGTTCTGGTTGATTATTTTTTGCCTGAAGTTTTATTCTAGAGCCTAAAAATTTGCCCACTGAAATATCTGTAATCTCTTGTTGAGATAAATCTAACTGAAGAAAACTTCTCTGTGGCAACTTGATTTTTTTATTATTAATCCTTACTTCGATTTCTTTTTCTGGATTAATCAGGTAGACTGTATTTTCTTTTTTAGGAATAGTTTGTTTTTCCTTATAATATATATATAGTGTATAGTGATACGGATTAAAGGTAGAATTACCTTCTATATTTTCGGCGGGCTTCATAAAATAAGAATTGCCACCGATAGATTTTGCTTTTTTATAAATTTCTGAAAAAACAGCAGCATCATCGTTAGAAAATCCTGAAACTTCTATTTTTCCTAAATATTGAGCATCTGTTTTGGGTTCTTCCTTGAGAGCATAAAGAAATTTATCATTATTAGCATGAATTTCTTTGGCTTCTGTAAGGAATATATTCTGTGAGAAACAAAAACTACTGTATAATACTATATATATGTATAAGATTTTTTTCATTTTAATTATTTTGTAATATTTGAACGCAGCCTTCTAGACTTTCTTCCCAAGGTTTTAATTGGATAGCATAGGTTTTAGAAATTTTGTCTAAATCTAGAACGCTATTTTTTGGTCTTTTTGCTGGTGTAGGATATTGCGACGTCTCGATTGCGTTTAATTTAATCTTAGCTTCTGAAAGTTCTGCAATTTTTTCCGCAAAATCAAACCAAGAAATTCTTCCCAAATTAGAAAAATTAAAAATCCCAGGTGTGATTTTTTCTGATTTTATAATTTTCATAATCGCTTCTGCTAAATCATTGGCATTGGTTGGTTGACCAAATTGGTCTGCTACAATATTTAATTCTTCTTTGGCAGCGAAAAGATTCAACATGGTTTTTACAAAATTTTTGCCAAATTCTGAATACACCCATGATGTTCTGAGAATAACCGAACAAGGATTTACTTCTAAAGCCAATTCGTCTCCTGCTAATTTGGATGCACCATAAACTCCCAAAGGATTGGTAAAGTCTTCTTCGGTATATGCTAAATTATTTTCGCCATCAAAAACATAGTCTGTAGAAACATGAATAAACTGCACATTATTTTCCGCACATGCTTCTGCCAAGTTTTCTGTACCATCTGCATTGACCAAAAAAGCTTTTTCTACATCTGTCTCTGCTAAATCTACCGCAGTGTAAGCCGCAGCATTGATACAAAAATCAGGAGCATTTTGCCAAAAGAAATCATTTACTTCTTCTTTATTGGTAATATCTAGTGTTTCTGAGTCTGTAAAAATAAATTCGAACTCTTCAAATTGAGAAGAAATTTTCTGAAGACATTGTCCTAATTGTCCGTTTGCTCCAGTAACTAAAATTTTTTTCATTATAAAATAATTTCAGGAAGTTCTAAAAAAGAAATCGCGTTTAAATCTTTTTCGGAGATTAATTGTTGCTCTACTGGAATTCCCCAGTCAATATTTACGGTTTTATCTAATGGATGAATGCCGCATTCTGATTCTTTATTATAAAAATCATCACACTTATATCCCACCAACGCCGTTTCTGAAAGTACAGAATACCCATGTAAAAAACCTTTTGGCACAAATAATTGCCATCTGTTTTCTTCGGTGAGTTCTACAGCAAAAGACTGACCAAAAGTGGGAGAATTTTTTCTAACATCTACTGCAACATCTAAAATTCTACCTTGTACACAATAAACTAATTTAGCTTGCGCATAAGGTGGAAGCTGCATGTGCAGACCTCTGATTGCTCCGTAATGTGAAAACGCAAGGTTATCTTGAACGAAATCTACTTCTTTGCCTGAAAGTTTTTGGAAAATATTTTTATTATAATTTTCGAAAAAATAACCGCGATTATCGTTCCAGATTTTCGGTTTTAAAATAAAACAATCTAAAAGAGGCGTTTTTTCTATCTCCATCTTATCCTTTATTTAAAATTCTGAAATATTGAACTCTGTCTTTGAACTCTTGATGAGGAATTTCTACCAAATATTGAGAAAAAAGCTCTTTAGTTTCTGCTGGCAATACTTCAGATCTCCTTGTTTTCATATTGAAATAAATTACCGTAATCCAAAGTACTGCAAAAACTTCTTTTTCGTTTTCGTCTTTCATCAGAATTTCTACTTTAGAAACTCTGTCAGACATTTCGATGGTCTTGCTGCTGATTACAACTTTGGTATTTGCTTTTACTTCTTTTAAATAGGCAATTTCATTCTGAACCGCTACCCAAGTACAACCTGTTCTTCTGAAATAATCTTCGTAAGTGAAGCCGTAAAATTCTTCTACATGATCTTCTCTAGCATTGAGCATGTACTCCAAATATTTTACATTATTAAGATGACCAATTGGGTCGCAATCACTGAATCTAATTTTTACAACACTCGAAACTTCTTTTTCCATTTTCATAATTTAAGATTAATGTTCTTTATGTTCTTATAAAGAATGATGGTACAAAAATAAATAAAAAAACCACCTTATGGTAAGGTGGTTTTATATTATTTATGATATAAATTAGATTCCTAATTCTTTTTTTACAGCAGCTGTAGCATCTGGACCAGCTTTGTAGATTAATCCATTCGTTGCAGAATCAAAGATGAAATCCCAACCGTTTGCTTTAGCAGCTCTGGTAATAGCATCGTTTAATCTTTTTTCGATTGGTGCATAAGCAGCATCTTGTCTGTCTAATAAATCTTTTTGAGCAGTCTGAGACATTTGCTGAAGATTTTGTTGAGTTTTACCCAATTCAGCTTCTTTAGCTTCTCTTTGCTGAGGAGTTAATTTAGCTCCTTCTTGTTGATATTTCTGAACATCTGCTTGGAAAGCAGTCGCTAGTTTTTCTAATTCTGCTTGTTTAGCAGTAGAGAAAGCTTTTAATTGTTCGTCAGCTTTTATTTTTTCTGGCATCATGTTAAGAATAGCTGCCACATCTACTGTAGCTATCTTCTGAGCCTTTGCAACTCCAAACGACATAAACATCATCACTGCTGCAAATAATACGCTTAATTTTTTCATGTTTTTCTAAAAATTTAAATTGTTTATTATTTTACTATTTTTTATTTTTTGCCTTAGCATCTTTACTTTTTGCATCTTCTTTAGAAGGACCTTTAAGTAATTGGTCTAAAACTTTGTCGGTGTAATCATATCTTTTGTCAAGAAAAATAACACTCATATTATTACTTTTATCAAGAACTATGCCCAAACTATTTTTTTCTGTAACTGTTTTGATGGCATTCCAAATTTGGTCTTGAAAAGGTTTTGCTAAATTGGCTCTAAATTTATTAATTTCTCCTTCTCCGCTGAATTTTTCAGCAATAAATTTTTTAATTTTTTTATCGAGATTTTTTACTTCTGCCTCTCGTTGTTTTAATTGCTCTCCTACTAAAAGTACTTTTTCGTTTTCAAAAGCTGCCTTTTTTGCATCATATTCTGCTTGTAGGGTTTGCAATTCTGTTTCCCAAGCTTTGATTTGTTCTTCTAGTCTCGCTTGTGCTTCTGTATACTGTGGCATTTTACTCAATATATAATTGGTATCTACCACTCCTATTTTTTGTGCAAATGTAACAGAATTAGCAGTTAAAAAAATTAAAAATATTAAAAAAACTTTTAAATTTTTCATATTAATGATGATTGTGTGTTATAATGACTGGTTCATCAAGAAGTGAGTCTGCCATCCTGAAGGTTCTGAGCCACCAATGGTTTTATCAAATCCATAAGCGAAATCAAATCCTATTAAACCAAATGCACCCATGTAAACTCTAATCCCCACTCCTACTGATCTTTTTAACTGAAACGGATTAAATGCAGAATAATTGTTCCAAGTGTTTCCTGCTTCAGCAAAAGTTAATGCAAAAATCTTTGCAGTTTGGTTCATAGAAATAGGATATCTTAATTCTGCTGCATATCTGCTGTAAATTGTTCCACCACCAATTGGTGTTATATCTGTAGATGAACCACCTTCTGTAGAAGCATTTTCGTAACCTCTTAACGGAACCAATTCTCTACCATCAAATCTACCACCAAATAAACCTGTACCTCCTACATAGAATCTTTCGAAAGGCGGAGCTCCTAAATCTTTATTATATCCGTCTAAGAATCCCATTTCTGCGGTACTTCTTAGAACTAACTTGCCAATTACTTCGTTATAAGCATCTGCTTTAAACTTAATTTTATAGAATTCCATCCATCTGTATTTCTCTTGTGGAGTCATAGATGAATAATCTTTATTTTGGAATAAAGAGTATGGCGGCGTGAATTTAATACTCGCTTCAATATTAGAACCTGTAGTTGGGAAAATTGGGTCATAACCTGCAGAATTTCTACTTAATCCAACATTGAAACTGAAGTTGTTTGCATTACCATTGCTCACAGTAGTAGAACCAAACTGGAATGGATAATTCTTGAAATTATAACTCTGGAATGAAATCCCTGTATATAGAGAAAAATAGTTATCTGGCCAATTTAAAAGTCTATTCAAACCTGCACTTGCTGAGAAAATATTTAATTTTTGACTAGCTCCAGTATAATCTTTATAATTAACCATAGATTGGTTAAGACTTACTGATAGAGCTGTAGGTCTGTTCCCAAATAACCAAGGTTCTGTAAATGATAAACTGTAGTTTTTGAAATACTGACCAGCTTGCGCTTGTACAGAAAGCATCTGTCCATCTCCTTGTGGAACTGGTTTGAAATCTTTAAGTTTCAAGAAATTTCTTAGTGAAAAGTTATTAAAAGTTAACCCTAAAGTTCCGATAAATGAGTTACCACCGTAACCAGCTTGTAACTGAACCTGTGATGAACCTTTTTCTACTAAAGTCCAATGAACATCTACGGTATTATCTTGTTGATTTGGTTGGATATCTTGACCAATTTGCTGTGGGTCAAAGAATTGCATCCCTGCTAAATCAAAATACGTTCTTTTGATATCTAATTTAGAGAATAAATTCCCTGGCTTTGTTCTAAGTGAACGAAGAATTACATGGTCATGAGTAGTAGTGTTACCAGACCAAGTTACTCTATTCCAAGTTGCTTTTTCTCCTTCTTTAATTCTAATTTCTATATCGATAGAATCTCCTCTTACAGCTTTTTCTACCGGAATTACACTAGAAAATAAATATCCGTTATTCAAATAAAGTGATTTGATATCTGTATCATCTTCTTTACCGCCATCTTCACCTACTTTCTTGTTAAAGCCTACCGCATCATAGATTTCTCCTTTTCTGTAGCCTAATAATTTTTGCAAAACTTCTGTAGAATAAGAAGTATTTCCGATGAAATTGACATCACCGATGTAATATTTCTTTCCTTCGTTTAGTTTTACATTGATATTAAATCCTTTATCATTTCTCCAAACAGAGTCAGAAACAATTCTAGCATCTCTGAATCCTAAAGAGTTATAATAACTGATAAGATTTATTTTGTCTTCTTCGTATTTATCTTTAATGAATTTTGATGGTTTTAGAATTCCTTTGATACCAAATCTTTTCTGTTTTGTTTCTTTGAAACCTTTTTTTCTAAGTTTTGCATCAGAAACTTGGTCATTTCCTTCGAATTCTATTTTTGCAATTTTAACTCTTTTTCCTTTAGCAACTTCTATCGTCCAGTCTACAAGGTTAGGGTCATTTGCATTAATTTTATCTTGAATAGTGATTTTAGCATCTGCGAAACCTTTCTTCACATATTCTTGAGGAATTTTATTTTTAAGTGAAGAAATCAAGTCATTGGTAATTTTAGTTCCAGGTTTTAGGTTATTATCTTTAATGAGTTTTTCATTTTTAGATTTTCCTACACCTTTTCCTACAAATTTCACTTCGCCTAATTCCATAAGGTCTTGTAAGTAGAATTTAAGAACTACGCTTTGTCCTTCTACATCTTCTACATAAACTTCTACTTCTGAGAATGATTCTGTTTCCCAAAGTTTTTTAACAGCGCTGCTGATTTTTTGCCCAGGAATGTCTACTACTTCTCCTTTGCTGAGTCCTGTAAATCTTAAAATTTGAGCAGGAGTGTATTTTTTTACACCATCTACTACAATGTCTTTTAAGATATAAGAAGAAGGCTGATTTTGAGTAGCGACAGTTTCTTGGTTAGGAGTTACCTGCGCCGAAAGGTCTACAGACGCAAAAAATAAAAAAATTGGGATTAAAATATATCTCATTGGTTATAATATTCTATAAAAAATTAATTAGTGATTTGTTCACTGGTTTTACCAAACCGTCTTTCTTTGTTTTGATAGTTTATGATACATTGGTAAAGATGTTCTTCTTGAAAATCTGGCCAAAATATATCTAAAAATTGTAATTCTGCGTAGGCAATTTGCCACAATAAGAAATTACTAATTCTCACTTCTCCGCTGGTTCTGATTAGTAAATCTACTGGAGGTAAATCTTTTGTATAAAGATGATTTTCGAATAGTGTTTCGTCTATATCTTCTGTAGAAATTTTTCCTTCTTTTACTTCTTGGGCAATTTCTTTTACTGCGTTTAAAATTTCTCTTTGTGAACCATAGCTTAATGCTAAAACCAAATTACTTTTAGTATTATTTTTAGTAAGATCTACTACATTGAGCAATTGTTCTTTTACCAAGTAAGGCAGTTTTTCTATTTCTCCAATCACATGTAATCTAATTCCTTTTGAGAAAAGTTCTTCGGCTTCTTCTAGTAAAGTTTCAGAAAGCAAACTCATTAAAGTGTTTACTTCATCAGAAGGGCGATTCCAATTTTCGGTAGAAAAAGTGTATAGCGTAAGATACTCTATTCCTACCTTATCACATGCAGAAATTGCATTTCTTACAGAAGTAACGCCACTTTTATGGCCAAAGGTTCTTTCTTCTCCTCTAGATTTCGCCCATCTTCCATTTCCATCCATGATTATTGCGACATGTTTTGGAAGAGTATCTTTATCTATTTTTTCTAAAATTTCCTGCATCATTATTTACTTATTGACAATAACATGGTGGTCTTCCGAATGAATAAGAAAAACCAAGAGACATAGAATTCATCCAATCTTTAGAATTTAAATTTCCTAGATTGTATTCATCACTATAATCTAGTGTATCACTATTGGTAGCGCGGAACATAAATTCTCCGAACAATGCCCAGTTATAGTTAAATTTATATTTAAGACCTGCTCCAAAAGGAATGGCAAAACCAAATTTATTTCCTTCTAAAGTCGTGTTAAACATTAAGCCAGAAATTCCTCCGAAAATATAAGGGCTAATCATACTTTTTTGTTCTTCATTAACAGGAAAAAAATTATAATCAAAAATGGCTGAAGCTTCATAAACAGAATTGGTTCCGTATAAACCTCTACTTGCTCTGTATAATTCTTGAGCATATCTATCATCAAAAGAAATACGATTATAGGCTAATCTAAATCTTACAGATTGATAAGGGTTAAAATTCATTCTATACATAATAGCACCATAAAAAGGAAGTTTATCCTTTGTAAAGCTACTTCCATCTGGTAATGGATTAATATATTTGGTCTTGCCAATATCTCCTGTGAGATTACTTGTTCCTAACTGTATACCTATCTCATGTCTTTGAGCATTCGCTAAAAAACTAAAAAAGAATAGAATAATGATTACTAATGTTTTTCTCTTCATGGTGCTGTTTGCTATTGTACAACTTCAGCGGTATTATAATCTGCAAATATAACATATTTTTACATTAAGAATTATCTTAATGTTTAGTTAAATATCACCACTTAAAGTATAAATTTTATTTAAATATTTTTTATTTAAACCGAAATACGTTTTAAATATTGTTTATCCTCTTGAAAACTCTGTTTAACAATACAGTTTTTTTTATTCTTTCAAAAAAGCTATTTCATCAATCTTTCACTCAAAACTCCATTTTTCGCCAAATCGTACTCATACTGTGAACAAGGAACACATTTTTGAATATTTTCATCATTGCCAAAATACCACAATCCTGTGAAACTGTCTCTTTTGAAAGCAAATTCTTGATCGTCTATCAACACCCAAAAAGTATCGTAATGACGTTCTTTCGGATGTGTCTTTTGAATATCTATTCCTTCCAACAAATACCAAAGCATTTGCGCCAACAATTGATGATTCAAGATATTTTCTGCATCTTCATTAAAGTTGAAAATTCCCGCCATTTTAAGGTTTTCGCCTAAGCCAATTTCTTTCATCACGGCACAGATTTCTCTTCTGTTCAAGCCATTAATTTGAGGATTTACCGAAAAAGGTTCGGCAAAACTTTCCACCGCATCACAATTCAGCGTAACCAAATCTGCTCTTCGGAAAAAAGGCTCTATTCTATCGGTATTTCCCATCATTTCGGCCAATCTTATCACATCAAACTCTACACTTTTCATCAATTTCACCGCATCTATTTCGTTCAAATGCTTCTGATAGCCAAGATGATGATAATCTTTCAAACTCAATAATTTAGAATTGAAAATTTTCTGTAAAAAGTTTTGTTCTGAAATTTCATCGCCTTCATTGGAAAGGTCAATTTTATTATTAATTTGAGTATATCTGATGTTTTTTTGATGAAAATTAAGCGCATGAATCATTGCAATAGACAAATCATTTCCGCCACCTACAACAATCGGAACTGTATTTTTATACAAACACGCAGAAAGAATTTCTTGTAAAATATAATGCGTATCTTCAAGAGATTTCCCAGAAATAAGATCTCCCAAATCACAAATCGGGATTTCAAAATCAAATTTCGAAAGTTTGTAAAATTCTTCTCTTACCGTATCAAAATTTTTGGCAACCGCATTTCCTTTTCCGCCTCTGTAATCGCTACAAAAAACCAGCAAAATTCCGTTTTCTGGAATTTCATTCGTAATCACACTTCCTAATTGCCACGGTTGAGTTTCTATTTTTTTTGGTGAAATGATAATGTCTTCTATGTTCATTGGTTTTGTATCAAAATTTAAAATCAGTTTAATTAAAAAACCTTTCCTACAAACTTACAAAATAAGTTCTTCAACTAAAAATTTAAGTTTCGGCTAAAGCCAAATAGTTTCTCCACAAAAAAAGCGAACTAAAGTCCGCTCCTATTGATAATATTTTATAAAAATCTTTGCGCTCATTGCGAAAAACCTTTGCGACATTGCGTGAAATAAAATTATTTCTTCTTCGCTGCTGGTTTTTTAGCAGCTGTTTTCTTTGCCGCAGGTTTTTTCTTTTCAGCAAAAGCTGTTTTATCTTGGTCAGTAATCCATTTTTTTACTTCATCCAGAGAAACGGTTTGCAATTCTTCTGCTTCAAATTTACTTCCATCTTCTTTTTTCGGAATTTTGAACATTCCTTTGCCAAATTTGATGAAAGGTCCCCATCTTCCGTTTTCAATAGAAATTTTTTCTTTTTCCCATTGCTGAATATAACGATTCGCTTCTTTTTCTAATTTCGCAGAAATAAGTTCTTCAATATCTCCTTGAGAAAGATTGTCAAAATCATATTTCTTAGGAACATTTACATATAAATCTTTGTATTTTACAAATGGCCCAAATCTTCCCGTTCCTTTCGTTACTGGTTCACCTTTATAAGTGGCAATTGGCGCATCTGCTTCTATTTTTTCTTTGATGAAATTTTCTGCAACTTCTTGAGTTACCGAAAAAGGATCTGTTCCTCTTCCTATTGAGATAAATGCATCTCCCCATTTTACATAAGGCCCGAATCTTCCTACGCCAACAGAAACTGGTTTTCCTTGGAATTCATTTAAATCAAAAGGAATTTTAAATAACTCTAGCGCTTCTTCAAAACTGATGGTATTGATATTTTGCGTTGGCAAAAGTGAAGCGTAAGTTGGTTTCTCTTCATCATCATTTTCCCCAATCTGAATCATCGCACCATATCTTCCCATTCTAGCGTAAACATTTTTGCCAGATTTAGGATCTACACCTAATAATCTTTCGCCAGTAGCTCTGTCTGCATGTTCTTCTACATCTTCAATTTTCGGGTGGAAATTATCATAGAAATGCTTCAGTGTTTCTTTCCATTTTTCTGAACCATTGGCAATATCATCAAAATCTTGCTCTACTTTTGCAGTAAAACCATAATCTAAAATTTCATTGAAATTATTGATTAAGAATTCATTCACTACTTCACCAATATCAGTCGGAACAAATTTATTTTTATCTCCACCAAATTTCTCCGTCAAAACTTCTTTTTTCAGTCCAGATTTCCCTAGAGAAAGTTTTACGATTTCTCTTTCTTGTGGAAGAATTTCTCTTTTATCTACATATTCTCTATTCTGAATCGTCTGAATCGTTGGTGCATAAGTAGAAGGTCTACCAATTCCCAATTCTTCTAATTTTCTTACCAAAGCAGCTTCTGTATATCTCGCTGCTGGTTTAGTGAATTTTTCGGTAGCTGTAATTTTTTTATAGCTTAAAACTTCGCCCAAATTTACTTTTGGCAATAGTTTTTCGTTGTTTTCTTCATCATCTTCTTCAGTTTTCGAAATTCCATAGACTTTCAGGAAACCATCGAAAACAATTACTTCACCTTGCGCTTCGAAATGACTTGGCAAAGCAGAATTCCCGATTTCAATTACGGTTTTTTCAATTTTTGCATTTGCCATCTGAGAAGCTAGAGTTCTCTTATAAATGAGTTGATATAATTTATTGAGTTGTGCATCACCAATGGTTTTCACCCCAAAATCAGTCGGACGAATTGCTTCGTGCGCTTCTTGAGCAGATGCAGATTTCGTAGTGTAATTTCTTGGCGAAGAATATTCTGCCCCGAATTCTTTTTCGATGAAATCTTTAGCAGCACTAATCGCATCTTGAGAAAGATTTACGGAGTCTGTTCTCATATAAGTAATGTACCCTTCTTCGTAGAGACGCTGTGCAATTCTCATGGTAGAAGTTACATTGTATCCTAATCTATTAGACGCTTCCTGCTGCAATGTAGAAGTGGTAAAAGGTGCAGAAGCAGAACGTGTTCCTGGCTTTTTTTCTACATTTAAAACTTTGAATTCAGTATTTTGAGATTTTTCTAAAAATGCTTCCGCTTCTTTTTCTTGAGTAAAATCTTTTTTCAGTTTTGCGGCAATTTCTTGCTTTTCTGCATTTAAGAAAGTTCCTTCCACTTTATAAGTAGAACTCGGTTTGAAATTTCTAATTTCTTGTTCTCTTTCTACGACCAATCTTACTGCAACAGATTGTACTCTACCTGCCGAAAGTCCTGTTTTCACTTTTTTCCAAAGTACTGGTGACATTTCAAAACCTACAATTCTGTCGAGAACCCTTCTTGCTTGTTGAGCATTTACGAGATTCTGGTCAATTTTTCTAGGGTTTTCAATCGCTTTTAGGATTGCGTTTTTGGTAATTTCGTGGAAAACAATACGCTTAGTATTTTCTTCTTTGAGTTTTAATTCTTGTGCTAAATGCCAAGCAATAGCTTCTCCTTCTCGGTCTTCATCGGAAGCCAACCAAACGATTTCCGCTTTTTTCACCGCTGCTTTCAGTTCAGTTACCAATTTCTTTTTATCCGCAGAAACTTCGTAATCTGGCGTGAAGGTTTTAAGGTCTATCCCCATTCCTTTTTTGGGTAAATCTCGGATATGACCGAAGCTAGATTTCACTTCGAAATCTTTCCCGAGATACTTCTGAATGGTCTTCGCTTTTGCTGGTGACTCTACGATTACTAGATTTTTTGACATGCACAAAATTTTTGCAAAAGTAGAAACTTTTTTTTAAACAATCGTTTTTAGCAATTTTCTTACGGTTATCTTTTCTTCAAATAAAGTATTTTATCTTCGTTTCATTTATTTTTTCTATAATAAGAAGTTGGTTTTTCTTGGCATTTAATTTGATGAAATTCTGACAATGATTTATTTTTGCATTATTAAAATATGAAAACCTCAACATCTACTTTTACAAAACTTCAAAAAATGAATTGCTGTTGTCCCTTTAAAAACCAAAAGAGGACAGATTAGGTTATGTATTTTTTTAAAAACACACATGTTATCATATATCACTGAGTCCTCGAAATGAGGACTTTTTTTATTTAATTTTTTAAAATTTTTATTTATGCCCACAGAAAACAAAATCAGAATAACCGCATTTTTAGTATTTATCTTAACCATTTTATACATCACAACTCATTCCGTTTGGATTCCTCTTTTTCTATTAATAGATTTTGCTTTGAGAGGTTCTGGATACGGAAAATGGAGTATTTTAGGATTCTTAGCAGAAAAAATAGTTTCGATTTTTAATTTAGAACAAAAACCCATTTATTTTCCTCCGAAACAATTTGCTGCACAAGTCGGATTTATTTTTTCATTGACATTATTGGTTTTTAATCTTCTCGAAATCAACAGTCTTATTGTAAGCGGAATTTTACTAATTTGCGCAGGTCTAGAAGCGTTTTTCAATTTCTGTGTAGGATGTTATGTGTACAATGCTTATTATCACATCAAAAATAAATAGGATTTATTTAACATTTTCAAAAGGTACAACTGTATTAAATTCTGCTATTTTTGTAGAATACAAATCTTATTTTATTGAAAAACTTCATTCAAAATTCCATTAAAAGTCAGAAAGTATTCTATCGATATTTTCGCAGGAAAGGTATTAAAAGACTTTTCAAAGAAAATATCTTAGAAAGTGATGGAGACAACAAAAGTAAAGCACTTTCTATCGCCTTAGGAATTTTTATTGGAATTTCTCCTTTTTGGGGATTTCATACTGTTTTAGCACTTTCGTTGGCAACAGTTTTTAAGCTGAATAAATTTTTATCCTTCGTTTTCTCTCAAGTTAGCATTGCTCCTTTGGCGCCATTTATTATAGCCATTTCTATGTATTTTGGTTCGTTTTTCGTGGAAGGAAAAACCGATTTTTCTCATCAAGAATTGAATTTAGAAATGGTAAAACACAACCTGTTACAATATGTGGTGGGAAGTTTTATTTTCGCCACTTTGTTAGCGATTAGTTTTGGTTTTACATTTTTCTATTTATTAAATCTTTTCCGAAAAGAAAGTACGTCTTAACTCACTTAAAACCAATATTTTTAACCAAAAATTAATAAAAAATCCACGAAAATTCATTATATTCGCACACTTAAATTTTAACAGTAGAAACCGAGATATAATGAAGAAGTTCACAGAATACAAGCAACTTAACCTAAATGCTGTAGCAGAAAACGTTGCCAATTTTTGGAAAACCAATCAAACCTTTAAAAAATCCGTAGAAACACGCGAGGGAAAACCAGAGTACGTTTTTTACGAAGGACCACCTTCCGCAAACGGAATGCCGGGAATTCACCACGTAATGGCGAGAGCATTAAAGGATATTTTTTGCCGTTATCAAACGCAAAACGGGAAGCAAGTTTTCCGTAAAGCTGGTTGGGACACGCATGGTTTACCTGTAGAACTAGGTGTAGAAAAAGAACTCGGAATTACCAAAGAAGACATCGGTAAAAAAATTACCGTTGAAGAATATAACCAAGCGTGTAGAAATGCTGTAATGCGTTATACAGACGTTTGGAATGACCTTACCGAAAAAATTGGATATTGGGTAGATTTAGACAATCCTTACATTACCTACGAACCAAAATACATGGAAACAGTTTGGTGGTTACTGAAACAATTGTACAACAAAGATTTATTGTACAAAGGTTACACCATTCAACCGTATTCTCCAAAAGCAGGAACTGGACTTTCTTCTCACGAACTGAACCAACCCGGAACTTACAGAGATGTTTCAGACACTACCGTTGTTGCTCAATTTTCAGTAAAACAACTTTCAGAAAAAGCATCAGAGATAATCTCGAATCTCGAATCTCAAATCTCAAATCTAAGCATTCTTGCTTGGACGACAACTCCTTGGACTTTACCTTCTAACACAGCTCTTGCAGTTGGTAGAGACATAGAATATGTTTTGGTAAAAACCTTCAATCAATATACTTTTGAGCCGATTAATATCATTTTGGCTCGTCCGTTATTGGAAAAACAATTCGGTAAAAAATTTGTAGAAGGAACAGATGAAGACTTCGCAAATTATACCGCTGAAAGCAAAACCATCCCTTACCAAGTTTTAGCAGAATTTACAGGGGAAGATTTAGCTGGAACCACTTATGAACAATTAATCCCTTGGTTTTTACCAGCAGAAAATCCTGAAAAAGCTTTTAGAGTAATTATCGGGGATTTCGTTACTACTGAAGATGGAACGGGAATTGTGCATATTGCGCCAACTTTCGGTGCAGATGATAACAGAGTTGCTCAGGAAAACGGAATTCCGCCAATGTTGGTAAAAGATGAGAATGACAATCTCGTTCCTTTGGTAGATTTACAAGGGAAATTTTTAAAAGGCGAAAACGTTCCTGAACTTTTCAGTGGAAAATATATTAAAAACGAATATTATGACGACGGAACTGCTCCCGAAAAATCTTGGGATGTAGAACTCGCAATTTTGTTAAAAACCGAAAATAAGGCCTTCAAAGTAGAAAAATATGTTCACAGTTATCCACATTGCTGGAGAACTGATAAACCAGTGCTCTATTATCCTTTGGATTCTTGGTTTGTAAAAATGACTTCAGTGAGAAATCGTTTGGTAGAACTGAATGAGACTATCAATTGGAAGCCAAAATCTACAGGAGAAGGAAGATTTGCCAACTGGTTAGAAAATGTAAACGATTGGAATCTTTCTCGTTCAAGATATTGGGGAATTCCTTTGCCAATCTGGAGAAGCGAAGATTTGAAAGAGCAAAAAGTTATTGGTTCTGTAGAAGAATTGGTGAATGAAATTCAAAAATCTATAGATGCAGGTTTTATGACAGAAAATCCTTTCAAAGATTTTGAAGTAGGAAATATGTCTGCTGAAAATTATGCGAAAATAGATTTACACAAAAATATTGTAGATGCCATCACTTTGGTTTCAGACAGCGGAAAACCAATGAAACGTGAATCTGATTTGATTGATGTTTGGTTTGATTCTGGTTCTATGCCTTACGCACAATTGCATTATCCTTTTGAAAACAAGGAAATGATTGACAGCGGAAAAGCTTTCCCTGCAGATTTTATTGCAGAAGGAGTAGACCAAACTAGAGGCTGGTTTTATACGCTTCACGCAATTGGAACTACGGTTTTTGATTCTATTGCTTATAAAAATGTAATGTCTAACGGTTTAGTACTTGACAAAAACGGACAAAAAATGTCTAAACGTCTCGGAAACGCGATTGACCCGTTCGAAACTTTACAAAAATACGGTCCCGATGCAACGCGTTGGTACATGATTTCTAACGCCAATCCTTGGGAAAATTTAAAATTTGACTTAGAAGGAATTGATGAAGTTCGTAGAAAATTCTTCGGAACGCTTTATAACACGTATTCTTTCTTTAGTTTGTATGCGAATGTTGATGGATTTAATTATTCTGAAAAAGAAGTTGAAAACAGACCAGAAATCGATAGATGGATTCTTTCAGAACTCAATTTATTGGTAAAAGATGTTACCGAATTCTATGAAGATTACGAACCAACGAAAGTAGCAAGAGCGATTAACAATTTCGTAAATGATAATTTAAGCAACTGGTATGTAAGATTGTGCAGAAGACGTTTCTGGAAAGGTGATTACAGCGAAGACAAAATTTCGGCTTACCAAACTTTATATACTTGTTTAGAAACTGTAGCTAAAATTTCGGCGCCAATTGCTCCGTTTTTTATGGATCAATTGTACCAAGATTTGAACGCAGTTACTGGAAAAGATGCAGCAGAATCTGTTCACCTAACTGATTTCCCGAAAGTGAATGAAAGCTTAATTGACCAAAATTTAGTAGAAAAAACGCATTTGGCACAAACCATCACTTCTATGGTTTTCTCTTTGAGAAAGAAAGAAAACGTGAAGGTTCGTCAACCACTTCAAAAGGTGATGATTCCTGTTTTAGACAAGAAAACCGAAGAGCAAATTTTAGCGGTTTCGGAACTCATCAAACAAGAAGTGAATGTAAAAGAATTGCAATTGATTAATGCAGAACAAGCTTCTCACTTGATTGTAAAGCAAATTAAGCCTAATTTCAAATCTTTAGGTCAAAGACTAGGAAAAGACATGAAAACGGTTGCAGGTGAAATTACTAATATGACTTCGGAGCAAATTTCCACTATTGAAAAAGAAGGGAAAATGACCATTGCAGGTTATGAAATCGGTTTAGAAGATGTAGAAATTTCCACGAAAGATATCCCAGGTTGGACGGTTGCTAGTGAAGGAAAAACAACGGTAGCGCTTGATTTAACCATTACCGATGAATTAAAATCTGAAGGAATTGCAAGAGAATTCATCAATAGAGTTCAGAATTTAAGAAAAGACAAAGATTTCGACCTAACAGACAGAATTTCAATCAGTTTAGAAGAAAACTGTCCGTTTAGAAAAGAACTTACTAACAATGAACAATATATTTGTACAGAAGTATTGTCAGATAAAATAGAATTTGTAATTTCACTCGCAAATTTTGAAGAAATCGAAATTGACGAAGTTAAATTTAATGTTAATATTGAAAAAATATAACAAAGATGGCAGAAGAAAGAGTAAGATATAGTGACGCTGAGTTACAAGAATTTAAGAAAATCATACAAGACAAAATAGCAAAGGCTGAAAAAGATTTAGCCCTTATTAACGAAAGTTTCATCAATGACCAAAATAATGGTACAGATGACACTTCTCCTACCTTCAAAGCTTTCGAAGAAGGAGCAGAAACGCTAAGCAAAGAGCAAAATTCTATTTTGGCTGGAAGACAAGAAAAATTCATTCGTGACCTAAAACACGCTTTAATAAGAATTGAAAATAAAACTTACGGCGTTTGTAGAGTAACTGGTAAATTAATCCCAAAAGAAAGATTAATGGCGGTTCCTCATGCTACATTAAGCATTGAAGCGAAAAATATGCAAAGATAAATTTGTACTTTGTACAACGTATAATGTGCAATGTATAATGTATTTTGAAAAAGATTCATTGTACTTTGTGCATTTTATATTTTTATACCATCAACTATGGAACTTTTATTTCTAGTCCTTGCCATTGCAGTCATTTTTATTTTTTTCTTTAGAAAAGACATCAAAGAAAAAATAAATCCTGACCAAACTAAAAACTACACCATAGACGATAAATATAACGCTGCTAAACGCGAAAGAGAAAAAGAAATAGACCAACTCTTAAGCAAAATGGGAGAAAACGGAATTGCAGATTTAAGCGAGAAAGACCGAAAAAGATTAGAAGAATTATCTAAAAAATAAATCAATAAGCGTTATCAAATTGTAAAGTTTTAACGCTATTAAATAAACCAAAAATGGAATCACTTATCGTTCACCTAAAAAACCAAATGGAACTCAATGCACTGAAAAGTGTAATGAAAGAAATGGGCATTAAATATGAAAAATTTCACACCAGAAATAATAAAACAAACCCTTTTGTAGAAAAGAAAATTTCAGCTAAAAAAGCGGTAAAAGCCACTAAAAACTTTAAAGAAAAACCAAAATCAGGATTATAATGAAAAAAATCGTACTTGTTACTTTTATCGTTTTATTAATCGACCAACTGTCTAAAATTTACGTAAAAACTCATTTTAATCTAAATGAAAGCATTGAAGTTTTCGGGCAAGATTGGTGGAGATTGACTTTCGTAGAAAACCCTGGAATGGCTTATGGTTTGCAATTTGGTGGTTTACTTGGCAAATATGCACTTGTCATCATCAGAATTTTCTTAATTGGAGGAATGATTTACCTTTTTAGAAAATGGCTCAAAGAAGGCGCTTCTAATTATTTATTAATCCCGATGTCTATGATTTTTGCTGGAGCCATCGGAAACTTGATTGACGGAATGTTCTACGGATTAATTTTCGATTCTGGAATGGTTTATGACTCAACGATTGATAGATGGATTGGTTATGACGGGATTTCTCAATTTACAGAATTCGGGAAAGGCTATTCACATTTCATGAAAGGTTGTGTAGTAGATATGTTCCATTTTCCGATGTTCTCATTCAATCTTTTTGGTAAGCATTTTGAATTTTTCAGTTATATCTTTAATGTAGCCGATTCTGCAATCACCATCGGTGCCATTTTCTTACTTATTTTCAAAAGGAAAGCTTTCCCTAATGGATTTGAACTGTAAAGATTGAATCTTTTTTACTATATAAACTTCAAGAAATTTCTTGTAGTTTTTTCTTTTCCGTAAATTTGCAGCTCTTAATCTTAACCTTTACCTCAACCTAAAAATATGTCAAGAATTTTAACCGGAATACAAGCAACAGGAACTCCACATTTAGGAAATCTTTTGGGAGCCATCATTCCTGCCATAGAATTATCTAAAAAATCTGAAAACGAATCGTTTTTGTTTATCGCAAACATGCACTCTTTAACGCAAATTAAAAATGCAGAAGAACTGAGACAAAACACTTACGAAATCGCAGCAGCGTGGTTAGCTTGTGGTTTAGACACCGAGAAAACTTATTTCTACAGACAAAGTGATATTCCTGAAGTTTGTGAACTTTCTTGGTATTTATCTTGCTTTTTTCCTTTTTCTAGATTACAACTGGCGCATTCTTTCAAAGATAAAGCAGACCGTTTAGAAGATGTGAACGCAGGACTTTTTACCTATCCTATGTTGATGGCAGCAGATATTTTATTGTATGACGCAGAAATCGTTCCTGTAGGAAAAGACCAGTTACAGCATTTGGAAATGGCGAGAGATGTAGGTGCTAGATTCAACAATCAAATGGGAGAAATTTTCGTGCTTCCACAAGCTGAATTGCAAGAAAACACGAAATATGTTCCGGGAATTGATGGTCATAAAATGTCTAAATCTAGAGGAAATATCATCAATATTTTCCTTCCAGAAAAGCAATTAAAAAAACAAGTGATGGCTATCGAAACAGATTCTACTCCGCTAGAAGAACCGAAAAATCCTGATACTTGTAAAGTTTTCGCTATTTATTCTTTACTCGCAAATGAAACGCAAATCGCAGAAATGCGTGCTAAATATTTAGCAGGAAATTACGGTTATGGTCATGCTAAAACAGAATTATTCAATTTAATTCTTGAAAATTTCAAAACAGAAAGAGAAAAATTCGAATATTACATGAACAATCTTTCTGAACTGGACGCTAAATTGCAAGAAGGCGCAGAAAAAACCAGAAAAATTGCTGCAGAAACTTTGAAAAGAGTAAGATTAAGCTTAGGAATGTAAAAATTTCCAGCAGTTTACGCTGATAAAAAATTTTAAATATTATATAAAAAATGCTTCAAAAAATTTGAAGCATTTTTATTTTAGAAAAGTTTTTATGAAGTTTTACCTTAAATCTGCGGAATCTGCGGGAATTTTATAAAAAATTTTTAATTTCTTCCAAATTTTGAATGGTTTTCAGACCTTCTTCGGTTTTATTTTCTTTAAGCGCATCAAAGAAAATAATATCTAAACCAAAATTCTGAGCTCCTTTTACATCTGCAACCCAGTCATCTCCTATGAAGATAGATTCTGATTTTTTTGCATTGGCTAAATTCAAGGAATATTCGAAAATTCTTTCATCTGGTTTCATGGCATGAGCATCTTCAGCGCTCGTTACGGTTTCGAAATATTTTTTAAGTCCAGATTTTTCTACTTTTCTGTTCGTCACTTCATGGAAACCGTTAGAAACTACGTGAAGTTGATACCCTTTCTCTTTTAAATATTCTAAAACGTCGATGGTTTGCGGAATCAATTCATTGAAATTGATGATTTCGTCTAAGAAATGTTTCTCGAAATATTGCGCTAATTGTTCATCATCTATCCCGAAATGCAAAAAAGTGTCATAAAATCTATGTTTTCTTAGGAAATCTTTATCAATAATTCCGTCTCTAATTTTCACCCATAAATCTTCATTAATTTCATCATATTTAGCATGAAATTCATGAAAAAGGATGTTGTATTTTTCGGAAATTTCTTTTCTTTGGAACAATTCTTCTAAGGTAAGAACTGCATTTTTGCGGTGATCCCAAAGTGTATTATCGAGGTCAAAAAAAATGTGCCTTATGTTTTTCATAGGGCACAAATTTAAGTAAAATAAGCGGTTTATTTAATTTTTAGAAATGATAAATTTCTTTTCATTTGAAGATAAAACAGCTATACTTTTAGAATAATTTAATAAAAAATTTACTGTTGATTTTTTAGGATTCAAAACAGGAGTTTTAAGAGAGTAATTATTTTTCATAGGCTAAAAAAGTTTGTATTTTTAATTAAAACGAAACCTTTTTAGCTTTATTGTATTACCTCGTTAAAATTATTTGATGTTCTTCCATAATTTTTCTCATGTTAATCAGTGCATAACGAACTCTACCTAGTGTAGTATTGATACTCGTATTGGTTTGCTCTGAAATTTCTTTGAAACTTAATCCATCAAAAAATCTTAATTTAATGACTTCCTGTTGGTTTTCGGGTAAGAAAACGAGCATTTTCATCAGGTCATCATAAATTTGATTCGTGATTAACCTTTCTTCGATGTTTTCCTCTGTTTCTTTAAGCAAATCAAAAATAGAAAACTCTTCGTTTTCATAAGTTGTTTCAGAAACTTTTATGTGCTTAGATTTAAGTCGATAATGGTCTATAATAAGATTGTGCGCAATTCTTTTTGCCCAAAGAATAAATTTACCATCATCATTGTATCTTCCTTCTTTTAGGGAAACAATGATTTTCATAAAAGTATCTTGAAAAACATCATTAGCGAGTTCTTCATCCATCAATTTATAGAAAATAAAAGAGAAAAGTTCTTTTTGGTGTCTTGAAATAAGAATAGAAAGTGCGTTTTCATCACCTTTTTGATATCTCGAAATCAGCAAACTATCAGTATGTGTTTCCATAACTTTAACTTCATTATTATGAAACAGACTAACAAAAGCTAGCTATTTCTGGTTTTTACAGTTTATTAAATGAAGTAAAGTTTGCTCAATAGGCGATTCGATTTATGTTTTGTATGACAAATTTATAAAAAATGTTAAATATTCAAAATAATTTTTCAAAAAAATCGTTGTTTGCTTATTTATTTTTCTTTGATTTACTGAAAACAACTAACGGAATATTAACCGTGAAATTTAAATTAAGACCTTCCATTACTCTATCATTCAACTGGCTATTTCCTAGCTGAAATGCGTAACCACCAGTAAAATCTATAATTCCGAAAAGGGAAATTCCAGCTTTTGGTGCCACAAATTGAGGTGTAATTTCTGTACCTGCGAGAAAATAATAAGAATGCTGTATATCTACGTTTTTTTCGAAGTTCAATAAAATATCTCCTTGAAATTTAGGCAAAACCGCAAATTCACCGTTTACTTTTCCCATCAAAGCAGAACCAGAAACTCTGTAAAGAACATTATCGTTCTTTAGAAAAATGAATCTCGCTCCAACTTCTCCAAAGTTTGAGTTTTGATATTCGTAACCTGCAAAAACCGTTGGATGAACCGTAACCTGCGATTGCGCACGAAATCCAATGAAGAAAATACCGAAGAAAAATATATGTTTAAGAGCTTTCATTCTGAAAATTTTTGTAAAAATAAGAAAACCGTTCATTTCTGAACGGTTTATTGATTATAAGTTGAAGGCTTTCTTAATATCTTCTACTCTGTCTAGCTTTTCCCAAGTAAAGAATTCTAGATTATCGAGTGTAATTTCATTTTTTTGACCTTTATTGAAAGTCTTGCTTCCTACATAGTAATCTCTTCCCATGTGTCCGTAAGCTGCAGTTTCTTGGTAAATAGGATTTCTCAACTTCAAGTTTTGTTCAATCGCGTAAGGTCTTAAATCAAATAATTCTTGAACTTTTTTCGCTAATTCTCCATCATTGATTCCTACTTTAGAAGTTCCGTAAGTATTGATAAATAACCCACAAGGTTCTGCTACACCAATTGCGTAAGAAACCTGAACCAAAACTTCATCTGCAACTCCTGCAGCAACTAAGTTTTTAGCAATGTGTCTTGTTGCATAAGCAGCACTTCTGTCTACTTTTGATGGATCTTTTCCAGAAAAAGCACCACCACCGTGAGCTCCTTTTCCGCCGTAAGTATCTACGATAATTTTTCTACCAGTTAAACCAGTATCACCGTGAGGTCCACCAATTACAAATTTTCCAGTTGGGTTGATGTGATATTTAATTTGGTCATTAAACAATGCTTGGATTTCCGGCTTTTGTTGAGCGATTACTCTAGGCATTAGAATTTCTACGATGTCTTTTCTAATTTTCGCAAGCATTTCTTCATCTTCTGCAAAATCATCATGCTGCGTAGAAACTACAATAGCATCTATTCTTTGTGGTTTATGATCATCTGAATATTCAATTGTTACCTGAGACTTCGCATCCGGACGAAGATATTTAATCTCTGTTCCTTCTCTTCTGATTGCTGAAAGTTCTCTTAAAATAGAATGTGCTAAATCTAATGCAAGTGGCATATAATTTTCGGTTTCATTGGTTGCATAACCGAACATCATTCCTTGGTCTCCTGCTCCTTGAGCATTTGCTTTTTCTTCAAAAGATTCTCCAGATTTTCTATCAACTCCTTGATTAATATCTGAAGATTGCTCGTGAATTGCAGAAATTACGCCGCAAGAATCACCATTAAACATATATTCACCTTTGGTATAACCTATTCCATTGATGACTTCTCTAGCGATGGTTTGTACATCTAGATAAGCTTCTGATTTCACTTCTCCTGCTAGTACAACTTGTCCTGTAGTGACTAAAGTTTCACAAGCGACCTTAGAATTTCTATCATGAGCTAAAAAATTATCAATAAGCGCATCAGAAATTTGGTCTGCTACTTTGTCTGGATGTCCTTCTGAAACAGATTCAGATGTAAATAAATAAGGCATATTATTATTTTCTTTTTAAGGATTAAAATAGAAAAAATTGGATGGCAAACCTTATGAGAACTAAAAAGAAGAAATCTGTTTTAGCATTTTTTATTGAGGTTGCAATCAGTCCAAATTTTTCCTCTAAAATTTGTTAGGCAAAATTACAGAGTATTTTATTAATATCAAAATACTTAGAAAAAAAGCTCCTCAAAAATTTGAAGAGCTTTTTGACAAAAATTATTGTGGTTTTATTTTTACAAAATCTTGTGGGAATTGGGTATAATTCAACTTCGGTTCTAGGGAAGTTTTAATAGATTTCACCAATTCGTCTAGAATTTTTTGTTTGTAAGTAGGCTTGTAATAAATCATGCTGATTTCTCTACTTGGGAAAGGCTTTTTGAAACGGTGAATTTTATCTTTTTGATTTTCCTGAAGCTGTGATACTGCTAATTCTGGTAAAACGGTTAAACCTCCTACTTTATCTACCATTTGCACCAAAGTATTAATGTTAGACGCCATAAAATCTAAATTTTTAGGCTTCAGAGAGTTTTCTTTAAGGTTGCAGATATTTTCGAATTGTGTTCTTAAGCAGTTCCCTTCTTCTAAAAGCCAAACTTTAT
>DITA01000016.1:0-8025 GCA_002422665.1 Flavobacteriales bacterium UBA6196 | reverse complement strand
ATACATAAAACTGAGTGACTACCTCACTGCACTGAGAAGTTCTCTAGAGGAATCAGAAGCAGACGAAATTATGCATGATATCGAAATTAGAATTGTAGAAATTCTAAAAGATAACATGGGAAAAAGAGAAGTGGTAAATGATGATGATATAGAAAAAGTAATTGCCCAAATTGGTAAACCAGAAGTAATAGAAGAACAAGAAGAAGCTTATTTTTCTGATAAAACTGCCAATAAAAAATCAAGACCTTCTTTTTCTTCGGCACAGCAAAAACAACTGTTCCGTGATCCAGAAAATATGAAATTAGCAGGTGTTTGCTCTGGTCTGGCTGCTTATTTCGGGATGGACGTAACTTGGATGAGAGTTATCTGGTTTGGTGTAGCATTTTTAGGATTGTTCACCGCTGGAATCTCTACTACCCTCATCGTATTCTTATATTTAGTATTTTGGATTATCCTTCCAAAAGCAGAAACTGCAGCAGATTTCCTTAAAATGAAAGGTAAACCCTTGAATTTTGACAACTTAAAAGAAGAATCTAGCAATATCGTAAAATTTGCCAATGAATCTACTGCAAAAGTGGGTGAAATGTACAATGAAGCTAAACCTGTAGTAACTTCTGCTGGTAGTGGATTGCTAAACGTTTTAAGAGTTCTTTTCGGTGCTATTTTCGCTTTCTTAGCACTTGGAGCAATCATCGGTTTATTTTTCTTTTTTAATTTATTTGGAAATCCTGATTTTCCTGGTGTAAGCAAAATGAACTTCTTGTTTGACGATGGCGGAATGAAATACATCCTTTCTTCACTCATTGTACTAGGAACATTATTCCCTGCGGTTCTTTTCAGCTTAATCAGCATCAAATTATTATCTCCTAAAACTAAATTAAGAAACTTAGGATATGTATTAGGTGGTTTATTCTTAATAATTGTTCTTTTGGGAACTTATTTCGGAGTAAACATGGCAAAAATAGATATGTCTTACAAAGGTGACAAAGAAGAAACTGAAAATATTTCTATCAATGTTCAGCCAACTGACAGTCTTATCATTGACAAAAAACAAGTAAACATTCCAGCGAATTATACTGCTTATGATGATGATATTTTCTCTGACAAGAAAATGGTTTTCGAAGAAGATTATCCAAACGTAGAAGTAGTAAGAAATGCTAATATTACTCAGCCTTACCTCATCATTAAAAAATATGCGGAAGGTTACAATAAACCTCTAGAACTTAATGTTCCTGTAGAAGTGGTAGGCAACAAAATTTTATTACCAAATTTCGTAAGTTATCCTTACCAATACAGATTCAGACATTACAGTGTAGATTATGAATTGGTAGTTCCTAAAGACATGAAAGTTGCAAAAGGAAACGAACATCTTAATGTAAACGGTGACCTTAATGCAAACGGAATAGATGATGATGATGAAAATAACAACAATGAAAATGGAGATATCGTTATCGAAAAAAATAAAATCAATATCAACGGAACTACAATAGAATATGATTCTGAAAATGCTGACAGTGTAATTATCAACGGAAAAAAATATCCTAAAAAAGTTGCAGACAGCATTTTAGAAAAAGACATCAAAAATATTAACAGTCTAAAAGACTTAGAAAATTTAAAAGACCTTAATATTTCAATTAAAGATGGCGATTCTAAAATAGAAATTAACACCAAAAATAAATAGTTCTAGTTTAGTTGGGTTGCTGATGATAACAACAGAAACTTCCGCAACCCTACACTAGAAACTAAGTAGCCGAAGTGAAAGATGTTTTTCAAGATTTTATAAAATTTTAACATTTAAAATATTTTAAAATTAAAAATAATTAATACCTTCGCTAAGTGAATGAAACTCACATAAAACAAACAAAAAACACTTGAAATTATGATACAATTTGTCTTAGAAATCGTGATGAAAATAATGGAGTTCATCAGCAGTCTATTTTAGAAAGATTATAATCTATAAAATAATTATATTTGCAAGTAACCTTTTTGCTAGGGTTACTTGTTTTGTTTTTTAAAGAGAAAAATATGAAATTTATTAAGAAAATTATTGCAAAGTTTATCCTTTGGGTTTGGGGTTGGAAGATTGTGTTAGAAGGTCCCGCAAGTAATTTAGACCGTTGCGTTTTAGTAGTAGCTCCACACACTGCTAATGATGAATACATTCTAGGAAATCTAGCTTATTGGGTTCTTGACAAAAAACTAAAAGTTATCATTAAAGATGCTCACACAAAGGCTTGGTACGGTTTTATTGTAAAAGCATTGGGCGGAGTTGGAATCGATAGAAGCCAAAGAAATGACTTGGTAAATTTTGTAAAAAATGAATTTGCTAAAGATGATTTCAGCTTAGTGATTACACCAGAAGGAACAAGAAGTCTTGTTAACAAATGGAGAAAAGGATTCTATCATATGGCAAAAGAATCAAACGTTCCTATCGTTATTGCTGCTGGAGATTTTAAAACCAAAAGTATTCATTTAGGTAAACAAATCTCTGTTGAAGACATTCAGACCAGAAGCTACGAAAGCATCATGGAAGAATTACAAGAATATTACAAAAAAATTACTCCAAAATATCCAGAAAAGTGGAATCCAAAAATCTACTAATCTAAAGTCGAATTTTTATGATGACCAACGAAGAAAAATTAGCACAGCTCAACCTTTGGAATAAAAACACTTTAATGGAAACTTTAGACATCGTTTTCACCGATTTGGGAGACGATTATTTGGTGGGAACTATGCCTGTAAATTCTAGAGTTCATCAGCCATTAGGTCTATTGCATGGTGGTGCTAATATTGCATTTGCAGAAAGTTTAGGCTCATGTCTTTCTAATATTTTGGTAGCCCAAGAAGGAAAAGCTGCTGTAGGAACCAATATCAATTCTAATCACCTGAAAAGCAAAACCAAAGGAACCGTTACAGGAACGGCTAGAATGATTAGAAAAGGACAAACCCTCCATTTTTTAGAAATAGAAATAAAAGACGAAAACGGAAGTTTACTGTGCCATTCTACGATGACGAACATGGTGATTAACCGAAAAATAGAAAAGTAATGAAAGCTATTTTCAGATTGCCTTTTGAAGAAAAATTTATCCTAATACATCATCATGAAGCTGCAAGAAATGTGGCTTCTTTTTTTCCTTTTACCAATGGGAAAACTATTCATTTACAAGCAGAAAATCTAGAAGTTTGTACTTCAGAAGAACTCAAATCTTCTTTTTTTGAGGTAGAAAATTTTCCTGAAAATAATGCTGAACTAAATATTCCTCAGCATGAAGAATATCTCCAAAAATTAGAAAAAGCGATTGAAATCATCAAGCAAAATAACTTGCCAAAACTAGTTATTTCTAGACCTATTGCTAAAGAAATTTCTTCCATCAATTTAGAAGAAACTTACCAATTACTCTGCAAAAAATACCCAAATACGCTTTGCTATCTGCTTATTTCTGATGAAGAAATTTGGTTAGGTGCAACTCCTGAAATTTTAGGAAAATTCAATAAAAAAACACATGAGTTTTTCACCATGAGTTTGGCAGGAACACTTCCTATAAATGAAGAATGGAGCGAAAAAGAAATTGAAGAGCAGAAACCTGTTACCCATTATATTTCTGAAATTTTAAAAAAATATGCTGTTGAAATTGCACAGAGTGAAACTTACAATCATATTTCGGGGAATATTAAGCATCTCAGAACTGATTTCACTGCTAAAATCGAAGATAATAGACTTAAAGAATTAATTGAAGAACTCCACCCTACTCCTGCAGTTTGTGGTATTCCGAAGGAATTTTGCAAAGAAAAAATTATAGAAATCGAACAATACAACCGTGAATTTTACGCAGGTTACATTAAAATAGAAACCGATGAAGAAATTTATTACTTTGTGAATCTTAGATGTGCAAAAATTTACAAAAATCAAGTAATCGCTTTTGCAGGCGGCGGAATTACGGCACTTTCTTCGCCAGAAAAAGAATGGCGAGAAACCGAACTGAAATCTCAAGCTATTCTTCATCATTTACAATAAAAAAATCCGCTTCTAGAAGCGGATTTTTCATTAACTATTTTTCTGCGAAAGTTTTTTCCAAGTGTTCATGACCAGAGTAACTAAAATTCCTATAATAGATGCGACTATAGAGAATAAGAATTTATTGTTTTCTGAATGCATAAAACCTAAATTCCAGTCGATTGCATAAAGATTTAATCCTAAAAATATAATAAAAAGCACTAAAAAAACTTTGTAAAACGTTGTCATTGGTATGAGATTTATGATTTAATATTGATAATTTTAAAATTGTACGTAACTAGAAAATAACTGCGCAAAGTTAGCGGTAAATAATTTAATAGAAATCGCTAAAAGGATAATTCCAAAAACTTTTTTGAAAATCATCAGCGTAGCATCTCCTATTTTTTCTTCTAAAAAATTGGCGGATTTCAGAACGATGTAAACCAAAATGGTATTGAGCAAAATCCCTAAAATAATATTCACTACATGAAATTCTGCACGAAGTGATAACGTTGTAGTTAGTGTTCCAGCTCCGGCTACTAAAGGAAACGCAATCGGAACGATAGAAGCTGCCTTTACGTTTTCTACTTTGTGAATTTCTATTCCCAAAATCATTTCCAAAGCAATAATAAAAATAACCAAAGCTCCCGCAATTGCAAACGAATTCACGTCTATCCCGATGAATTTTAGCATTTCTTTTCCAACAAAAAGAAAAACAATCATCAATGCTCCAGAAACAATCGATGCTCTTTCTGCATCAATATGCCCGAATTGCTTTCTAAGAGAAACAATAATAGGAACCGAACCTAAAATATCGATTACTGCAAACAAAACCATAAAACAAGTCAAGGTTTCTTTAAAAGAAAACGATTCTAACATAGTGTGATTTTTTTATTATTTTCACAAAAGTATGAAATACTTTTATTATTCCATAATTTCAGAATACATCGCAGTTATAGAGTTGTAAAGCTCTTCTAAATGTGAGTCGTCATGAATAGGCGAGTATTTTTCTATTGAAATTTGTTGTTCCAGATTTCTGAAATCTTCGGTGAACTGAGAACCTTTGTAATTTTCTAAAAATGCTTTCAATCCCATTCCAAATTTTTGCTGAATATGCTGTTCTGCATCTTGTTGCAATTCTTCATAAGTAGCAAAAAATGCTGAATAGTCTCTGTTAGACAAAAGCGTTTTCAGATATTCTAAATTCGCTTCAAAGCCTGGTTTTAGAAGATTTTTAATTTTTTCTTCTTCTTCTCTAATCGTAGTTATTGGTTTATTTTCAACAGTAACCAAAGCTTTTTTCTTTGGTCTAATCCACAAGAAGAAAAGGAAAGTTCCCACTACAAGAACTGCCAAACCAGAGAATAAATTTTTAAGATTAAAACGGTAAGACTGAGTATGTTTTTCTTTTTCGATAACAGGTAAAGGAACGCTGTTTAAAACATTAGCAGTATAATCATCCACAATGTCAATCGTTGATTTCTGCGCTGCAATTTGAGCTGAATTTAGGACATTCAACACAATACTTTTCACCCCCAAATCGATGTACTGATTCAGTTCTGGATTGAAAAACGAAAATGGTTCAGTAGAAATATTGATTTTCCCTTCATGTTTAGGAATCACTACATATTTTGCGGTTATTGAACCTTTTACCCCTTCTTTATTGGTAGATAATTTGCTTATAATCTGAGGTTTGAAAAAAGTGTAATCTTTAGATTCTATTAATTTCGGCAATTTATCTTCGTCTAAATTTCCTAAACCAGAAATTTTCACCAAAACGTCAATCGGTTTGTTTACTTCCAGAGGTTCTGTTTTTGCAATTTCTTTAATGGAAACATGAAATTTCCCTACCGCATTTTTAAAATTCTCTGGAGAATCTTTCGGCAAAGTTTTTACATTAATTTTAACCTTATTCGAAACAATTTTACTGATTTCTGGAGTTTTCACCATTGCCGAAACTGGCTCTATTTCTACGTTACCAGCTTCTTCTGGGAAAATAATAAACATAGCAATTACTTGCGAAGCCATTTCGCCATTTACATTTTCTATGTCTTGTTTTTTGTAACTGATAGGCTTAATTCTCGCATTATTCTGTTGCGGAAATTTTATATTTTCTAACTTTCTGAAGTTATCATAATTCTTGCTATAAGCTCTCAAAACCGCTACAGTTGGCTGATTTTCATAAACTTCCTTATCTTGAACTTCTACATTCAGATACACATCTTTAGAAAGATATTCGGTTTCAGCTCGTGACGTTTCTTTCACCAAAATGTCAAAAGGTTCTGATTTATAAATTTTACCATTTACAGTAAGTAAAGCAGAGCCAATTTTCACTTTTCCCGTAACTTTTGGCTGAAGATATAATTGATAAATGATTTGGTTTACTCTAATTCCTCTTTTTTGGTCAATGAAAGTATTTTGTTCGGAAGCACTTCCTACAATATCGAATTTTGATAAATCAGGAAGACGAAGCGGACTCTGCTGTTCCATGTTTTCGCCTACCACTTCTTGTACAATAGTGAGAACAACTGGTTCATTTTGCTTCGGTTCTTTGGTATTGATATCAGTCAAAACGGTAACTTGTCCGTAAGAAATTGCAGACATTACAAAAAATAATATGTTGAGAATTTTTTGCATTAATTACCAGTCTTTTGTATTGCTTTCTGGTGAATAGTAACCATTTTTATTGAGTAACTTTTTAGCGGTTTCTCTTTCTTGATTTGCACTTCTTTGCAGAATTAATTTTTGCAAATCTTTAGGGATTTTATTCTGGTCTTTAGGATTTTGCGGTTCGTTTTTCTGATTTTGTTTTTCCGCTCCTTGATTTCCTTTTCCTTTATTTTGATCGCCTATATTACCGTTCGGTTGATTTTTGGTATTGTTATTTTTATTTTCTTGATTTTGGTCTCCTTGCTGATTTTGATGATTATCTTGGTTTTTATTTTGGTTATTTTGTTGATTTTGCTGTTGGTTTTGTTGATTTTGTTTATTGTCTTTTTGCTTTTGCTTCTTCTTGGCAATTTGTATATTTTTTAAAATCGCTTCATTATCTGGATCGAATTTCAAAGCATTCTTATAAGCATTGACTGCTTTTTCGCCATCACCATTTTGAAGATGAGCATTTCCTTCGTTGTAATAAGAAGCTGCTTTTTCATCTTTATTATTGGTGTTTTTTTGAGCTTTTTGATATTCGGCAATCGCTTCGTCGTACTTTTTTATTTTATACAAAGAATTGCCCAAATTATAATGCGCACCAAAATCTTTTTCATTTTTTTTCACCGCTTCCGAAAATGTGGAAATAGCTTCGCCATACTTTTGTTTGTCGAAGCTTCGGTTTCCTCTGAAGATTAGGGTGTTTAAACTTTCTTGAGCCTTAACAGTAACGAGACCAAGAAAAATTAAGCTAATATGTACAAAAAACTTTCTCAACATTTGTTGGTACAAAAATATCGCTTTAATTGTTAAAATTAAATCTTAGAAATGTTAAATAATTGATAAAAAAGTAGTTTTTTGAGACTAAAATTCAAGGTTTTGCGTTTTCTAAAGTTTTCATTTTTAAAAATTGAAATCTTTTTTAGGATTAAAAAGAAAAATAATCACAAAAATAAAAAGCGAAACGCCCAAAAACCACTGATAATAATGCACCGCAGATTGTGTATTTACCAGTGTTTCCGAAGCTCCTTTTTGGTTTCGGAGTTGCAAAACAATTTTATTGACTGCTGCTTCCATATCATTTCCGTCTACATATTCACCGTTCGTATCAAAAGCGAGAGACATCAATGCTTCTGTTTGTCTTTTGGTAATAATCGTTTCGCCGAGAATATCGGTTTTATAGCCCATTAATTGCCCAAATTCATAAATAGGAATAGGAGCGCCATCATCCTTTCCAACTCCTACAGAAGTAATGGTGATACCTTGTCTCAATGCTTCATCTATTGCCGCTTTGTCATTTCCTTCATTATCTTCGCCATCGCTAATTAATACTATTTTTCTAGCACCTTTTGGAACATTTTTAAATTTTTCTGTGGCTA
>DITA01000014.1:0-6226 GCA_002422665.1 Flavobacteriales bacterium UBA6196 | reverse complement strand
ATGCAAACATCATCGCATTTCCGAAGGCAAATCCTGCAACTGCCACTTTTATCGTGAGACTTCTGTCTACTGCGGCTTCTTTTTTGTCTGCCGTTTCTAATGAAATCACAGGTTTATAACCAAGATTCGTCAAGAATTTTGCCAATTCACTTAGAGGTAATTCATTTTGGTTAAAAGAAACTTGTAACGTTTTCTTGGTGAAATTTACCTGAGAATATCTAATATTAGAATTTAAATCTTGTAAACTTTCTAATAACCAAATACAAGAGCTGCAGTGAATCACTGGGATTTTAAAGGTAACTACACTAGTGTTCCCTTCAGAAAAATCTACTACTTTTTCGAAAATTTCTGGAGTATCTAAATAATCAAATTGAGAGAGATTTTCGTCTGGTCTAATTCCAGAATTTTTATTTAATTCATAAAAATTTCCGAGATTATTTGCATTAAGAATTTCATAAACAGATTTGCATCCGTTACAACAAAATGCCTTCTCATCGAAGAAAATTCTATCTTTATCTATTTCTTGTCCACAATGGAAACAATTTTCTGCCATCTGTTTTTATTAAATGTGCAAAAATAATACAAAAATTCTTTATGATTAATAAGAAAAAAATGATAATTTTGCTGACGAAAATCATAAAAATTCATCTATGTCTTTAGAAAAACAAATTTTTATTGAAAACAAGTTTCAAAGTGTTTTTAATGACAAGGCTTTTAAGGAAATTCTATCTAAAGAAGATTACACTAAATATATCAATGCTAAGCAAACTCTTTTCTTTAATAAAGGAGAATCTCTTTTCGAGGAAGGAAGAAATGTAGAAGGTGTTTTTTTTATAGAAAGTGGTACAGCAAAACTTTATAAACTAGGTTTTAATAGAAAAGAACAAATCTTAAGATTCATCAAAGAAGGTGATATTATTGGTTATAGAGCGCTGTTAATTGGCGAAGCTTATCAAGCAACTGCTGAAACGATGAGCGATTTACAAGCGACTTATATTCCTGCAGATGTGTTTCTTCATTTGTTAGAAGTAGACCCTCAGTTGTCTTTTGCAATGCTTCAGAAAATCTCTTTCGAATTGGGCGAAAGTTCTAATACAGTAACTTTCTTAGCTCAAAAAACAGTAAGAGAAAGATTAGCAGAAGTACTTCTTCTTCTAGAGCAGAAATTAGGAACAGACCCAGAAGGTTTTATCAAAATTTCTTTAACAAGAGAAGAAATTGCGAACTTAATCGGAACTGCAACAGAAAGTGCCATCAGATTAATCTCAGAATTTAAACAAGACAACTACATAGAAGTGGAAGGAAGAAACTTAAAAATCTTAAACCACGAAAAACTAAGAAAATTAGGACACGTAGTTTTATAAAATAAAATGTCGACCGTGAGTCGGCATTTTTTTATACATTTACTCTTTAAAATTTATTCCCATGTCAGTACATTCCGAAATTAAAAAAGTAACGACCGAAACCTTACGAAAAATGAAATTCGATAAGGAAAAAATCACAATGCTTACTGCTTATGATTATACAACTGCCAAAATGGTAGATGCAGGTGGTGTAGATGCTATTTTGATAGGAGACTCGGCGGCGAATGTAATGGCAGGTCACGAAACTACTTTGCCTATTACTTTAGATCAAATGATTTATCACGCTCAGTGCGTAGTAAGAGGAGTAGATAGAGCATTAGTAGTTGCAGATTTACCATTCGGAACGTATCAGTCAGACCCGCAAAAAGCTTTGGAATCTGGCGTAAGAATGATGAAAGAATCTGGAGCGCATGCTGTGAAAATAGAAGGTGGCGAAGAAATCGCAGATTCTGTTTCTAGATTAATCAATGCTGGAATTCCAGTAATGGGACATTTAGGTTTAACACCACAATCTATTTATCAATTTGGAACTTATAAAGTTCGTGCTAAAGAAGATGCAGAAGCCGAAAAACTAATAAAAGATGCTAAAATTTTAGAAGAATTGGGTTGTTTTGCTTTGGTTTTAGAAAAAATTCCTGCTGACTTGGCGAAGAAAGTTTCAGAAAGCATTTCTATACCAACGATTGGAATTGGAGCGGGACCAGATTGTGATGGTCAAGTTCTGGTTTATCATGATATGGTAGGAATGAATAAAGGATTTTCGCCGAAATTTTTAAGAAGATATTTAGACCTTTATACAGAAATTACAGGCGCCGTTTCGCAGTATGTAAAAGATGTGAAAGACGTTTCCTTCCCGAATAAGAACGAAAGCTACTAGATAAATAAAAAGTTGAGTTTTTTGCTCAACTTTTTTTATTTTCTAACTTTGCAACTTTCAACTGAAAATGCAAAACATAAACTCAAATATCGCTGCTCAAATCATCTATGAAGACAATCATCTTCTGGTTATCAATAAAAAAGTGGGACAATTGGTTCAAGGTGATAAAACTGGCGACGAATCTCTGCTAGATTCCATCAAAAATTTCATCAAAATAAGAGATAATAAACCTGGAAATGTTTTCCTAGGTTTGGTTCATAGAATAGATAGACCTACTTCTGGTTTGGTGATTTATGCCAAAACTTCTAAAGCACTTTCTCGTCTCACACAAATGGTAAAAAACCGCGAGATTAAGAAAACATATTGGGCAGTGGTAGCCAAGGAAATGATTCCGCCTTCTCAAAGATTGGTTCATTATCTCAAAAAAAATGAGAAAAATAACAAAGCAATTGTTTTCCCAAAACCTACTGAAGGTGCAAAAGAAGCGATTCTTACTTATAATATTGTCAAAGCATTGGACAATTATCTTCTTTTAGAAATCGATTTAGAAACGGGAAGACATCACCAAATCAGAGCACAATTATCTAAAAACGGAACGCCCATAAAAGGCGATTTAAAATACGGTTCGCCACGCTCAAATCCTGATGGGGGAATTCATTTACATGCTAGAAAATTAGAATTTATTCACCCAGTAACTAAAGAAAATATAGAAATTACAGCTCCAGTTCCTCAGAATGACGCAGTTTGGAATGCTTGTGAAGGTTGATTTTCTACTTTTTTATAAAGACTTGCAAAACAATCAAAACAATCACCAATTAGATGCAGTTGGTTTTGTGAATCTATCATAAAACTGTCTCTAAAACCACTATTGTAAATAATCATGTCTTTAATTTTATTGTCGAGAACAGATTTTTCTCGTGAAATTTTATAACTGTTTTTTTGTTTTAAAACGCTATTCTCATAAACTTTTACAGAATCTTTTGTAATAACAATTTTCACTTGTTTTCCTGTGGAAGCTGGCGTTTCTGTTCTGCCATCAATTCCACCAGTAGAAGAAATCCATTCCCAGTTTCCTATTAACGATTCTTTAGTAGAATTTTCATCTTGTCTTTCGCATGATATTGCCCAAACAAGAACTAGAAGTAAAAATAATTTTTTCATGGTGATTTAATTTAAAATTTATATACAAAACCAGTATATATTCCTATAAAATAAGGCGAAAATGAGTTTTGCTTGTCTTTGAATGAATTAAAATGATATTTAAAAGTAGGTTCTAATTTCAAGTCTAAATTTTTAGAAAAAGGATAAGAAAAACCGAGTCCTACATTTCCTGTAAAATGTACATCGTTGATATTGTTAGACTTACCTATTTCTGTTTTCGTATTATTAGATGAAACGGAAACTGCATTTTTATTTAAAATGACAGAACTAAAACCAGTTATAGTATTGATTTTCAGTTTTTTATTGAGTAAATTGTAAGAAAATTCAATAGGAATTTCAATAAAACTCATCTCTTGGTTCAGTGTCCCTGAATTTACAGAACCTACTACATCTGCATTGTAAAAAGAAGCATTATTATTAAGGATAACCATATTCTGTCCGTTTTCATTTAAAGACAATGTTTTATAGCTATTGTTGTAACTAATAGAAGCCGTACTGTTGGCTTTAAAGAAAATTACATTTTCGGTTTTATGATTAAGGCTATAATTGCTTACACCTGTTCTTAAAGAAATTTTATCATTAATAGCATACTGAATTCCTGCTCCAAAGCTGTTATTTTTTTCAAAAGTTTTAGTATTGTTATCAAAGGAATTACTTATCGCAGAACCTTTAGTAGAAGAGGCAAAAAGTGGAGTATAATTAGCAAAAACGGATAGTTTTTTAGATTTTTTTTGCGTTTCTTTTTGCGTTTCTTTTTCTAGTTTTGTTTTAAAAATATCTTCTTCTGAATTATTTTGAGCTAAAATATTTTCTTCTTTTTTCAAAACTTCTTGTTCTTTTTTAGCCGAATTTCCGAGATTGTTTTCAGCTAAAACAATTGGCGATTTTTCTTCTATATTTTTTTGATTTGGTGTAATTTCTGATTGAAGATTTTTCGCCAAGTTTTTTTCTTCTGAAGATGGATTTTCAAGATTTGTCTTATTTTTTTCTACAGAATTTAGGGTATTGTTTGTTAATTTTATATTTTTTGAAGTATTGCTTTTAGGCAAAGAACTTTCTTTAGTAATTGTATTAATGGAAGAATTTGTGTTTTTAGAATCGGTAATATTGTTTTTATTATTAATGATTTCAGCAGTCTTTGCATCTATTTTTGAATGATTATGTAAGTTGTTTTCTGTAATTTTTTGATTCTGAATTTCAGGGCTTTGATGAGCGATTTCGGTGTTGTTTTTTGGTAAATTGCTGTCAATCTTATCATTAAATAAGAAATAACTTATCAATAAAACAGCAGCTGCACTTGTAGAAACAATTGCAGATTTCAACCAAAATAGAGGAATTATCCTTCTTTTCTCTTCTTTTTCATTTATTTTTTCGGAAATAAAATCCCAAGATTCTTGTGGCGGATTGGCTTCAAAATCTCTGAGTTTTTCCTGAAAAATTTGCTCTATATCTTTTTTATTTTTCATGGTAATAAAGCGTATTTTTCTGTTGTGATGTAATTTTTTGTTTCAAAATCATTTTGGCTCTGCTCAAATTAGATTTGCTGGTTCCTTCAGAAATATTAAGCAGTTCTGCGATTTCACGATGGCTATAATGGTCTAAAACATAGAGATTAAAAACCATTTTATATTGAGGAGGTAGTTCTTGTACCAATTTTAGAAGTTGGTCTATAGAAAATTCCTCTTCTTCATTTATTTCTTCATGATTTTCTATAGTTTCTAAGTCTGTAAAAGCTAAATTCTTGTTTTTTTTGAGTTGAGAAATACAATGATTAATAGTGATTTTTTTGCCCAAAAAAACAAATCACTTTTAAAGTTAAATTGATGTAAATTTTTGAAAATTAAAATAAAACTTTCCTGAAAATAATCTTTGGCATCATCTTGATTTTGAGCGTATTTTAAACAAGCACCAAAAAGTTTTGGTGCGAGATAATCATACAATTCACGTTGTGATTGTGCATTTTTTTGTAAACAAGAAGAGATTAGTTCTTTAAAATTCATGTAATACAACTTACAATACCGAAAATAGTGATTTTATTCTACAACTATGGTTTTAGTAATCCATAAATCATTTCCAGCATTATCTTTTCCGTTCCAAAATTTAAAAGTGTAGGTTCCTTTATCTACAGGTTTAAAGTTAAATTGATTAGCGCCTACATAAGCAACTTGTGTACAAACATTATTTTCTTTGTAAATATAAGAAGTTACAAATCTATTCAGATTATCAATTCTATAATCATAGTCATAAAATCTATCACAACCAGAAGCATAAGTAGAGTAAGTTTTAATGGTTTGAGTAGTAAATAAATCCATCTTCTCTTGAGGGATTTTTACACTATCTATTTTAATTCTAGAAATACTAATATTGTTTTCTTCTCTAGTATCACAAGAAAATAGAAATCCAAGAGTGCATAAAGCCATTGTAGTAAAAAATAATTTTTTCATAATCTTAATCTTTTCTTATATAGAGATGAAATCAATGCAAAGGTTGCGTCTTAAAACAAAAAAAGATTTCTAAAATTTAGAAATCTTTTTGATATTTACTGATTCGGTAATCCAGAATCTTCTTTCTTGTCTTGTTTTAACAAGTTCGGATCTTCTTTTACCAATTTATTCTTAGTAGGAAGTTTATAATTGATAGAAATTCCAAAATTTTGAGAATCAAAATTATTTCCTAAATAAAGATTAGAATTGTTATAAAGCGAGGTTACCGCATTTACGTTGCTTCTAAACAAGTCATTTGCAAAAACAGATACGGTAAGTCTATCATTCAAGAATTTTTTAGTAACAGTAAGGTCGAAGCTATTCATCCAAGGTTTTTCCAT
>DITA01000115.1:2930-6837 GCA_002422665.1 Flavobacteriales bacterium UBA6196 | reverse complement strand
AAACTTTAGCCAATAACGCTAAAAGCCCTACACTTTTCCAAATCCAGCAAACGCAGGATTCTGCAAACAAAACCACGCTTACTTTCAATAAAACGATTATTGAAAAACAAAATATTCCGATTTCTAAAAAGGGAGACAGCATTACCAAAATAAAACTATACAAAGACGAAGGTTTATACAGCATTAAAAAAAACGAAAGCACTCCTCAGATTATTTCTTCGGTTCAGAGTCAAGACATCAGCAGCGGACAATTTACCTTGACAGAGTTTGCGAAATTTAATGCTTCTAACTTACCTATCAACCAAAGAGTTAATCCAAAAATGCTGGATTCCGTTCTCGCTAAAGAACTGAAAAACAATGGAATAAACTCCAAATTCGGTTATGGAATTTTAGACAAAAACAATAAATTAACTCAGATTTCTAACAATACCTATTTAGACCAAAGAGACAAAACCAATTATAATTTTCCACTTTTTACAGACGATAAAGACCGAACACTTTTTACGCTTTCGCTGGTTTTCCCAAGAAAAGATGCGTCTTTGGTAATGAATAATTTGCCAATGCTATTAGGAACTTTCATGTCCTTATTAACCATTTTGGGAATCTACATCATCTCGATTAATTACATGATGAAACAGAAAAAAATCTCTGAAGTAAAAACTGATTTCATCAATAACATGTCTCATGAATTCAAAACACCATTAGCTACCATTTCCGTAGCGACAGATGCTTTGACTAATGATAAAATCTCTACCAATCCAGAAAAGGTAAAATATTATTCTCAACTCATCAAGCAAGAAAACTTGAGAATGAAAAAACAGGTAGAAAACGTTCTCAACATGTCTAAATTAGAGCGAAACGAGGTGAAACTCTTCTTAAAAGAAACCAATGTAAGAGAACTTATTAAGCAAATTTCTCAATCATTTAGACTTATTGTAGAAGAAAGAGGCGGAACATTAACCGAAGAATTCAAAGCGGAACATTACCATGTAAAAGTAGATGAATTCCACCTTTCTAACGCTCTGGTCAATTTATTAGACAATGCCAATAAATATTCGCCAGAAACCCCAGAAATTAGAATTACTACTAGAAATGAACCTGGATTTTACGTCATTGCGATTTCTGATAAAGGAATGGGAATGGAACAACATAACAGAACCAAAATTTTCGAAAAATTCTTCAGAGAAGAAACCGGGAATATTCACAATGTAAAAGGACAAGGTTTAGGATTGTCTTATGTGAAGAAAATCGTAGAACTGCATAACGGTCAAGTAATTGTAGAATCAGAAAAAGATAAAGGCAGCACATTTACCATCAAACTGCCAATGAAATAACAACAAATAAAAAACACCAAATATTATGAGTAATAGAATCTTATTAGTGGAAGACGACCAAAGTTTCGGAGCGGTACTTAAAGATTATTTAAGCATTAACAACTTTGATGTAACCCTTGCTACAGACGGAGAATTAGGGTTAAAAGAATTTACAGAAAAGGAATTTGACATTTGTATTTTTGATGTCATGATGCCTAAAAAAGACGGCTTTTCATTAGCTGAAGACGTGAGAAAAATTGATAAAAACACTCCAATTATATTTTTAACGGCAAGAAACCAGCGTGAAGACGTTTTAAAAGGCTATCAAATCGGCGCTGATGATTACATCACAAAACCATTTGACACCGAATTACTTTTATACAAAATCAAAGCTATTTTACAAAGAAGTGCAGTAGTAGAAGACGAAGAACAAGAGCAATTTAAAATCTCTAACGTATTTTTCGACTCTGTTCTAAGACAATTGCGAGTAGGCGATAATGAATATAAACTTTCGCCAAAAGAAAACGAATTGCTTAAATTGCTTTGTCTACACAGAAATGATTTTATGCCAAGAGATTTAGCATTAAGAAAAATCTGGAAAAAAGAAAATTATTTCACGGCAAGAAGTATGGACGTATACATTGCTAAACTCAGAAAACTCCTAAAAGATGATGAAGGATTAGAAATCATTAACGTGCATGGAGAAGGGTTCAGACTTTTAGTAAAAAATTAAATAAAAAAATCCACCAAAATTTTGGTGGATTTTTTGTTATGCTATATGTGAAAATTATTTCGCTTCTACACAGAAAACTCTGTATTGTACGGCAATTGCAGCAGGAAAATAACTTCTAATTCTTGCTAAATCACCACTTGCAGATTGCTTACTGAAATAGCTCCCCACCAAAACCTTATAATTAGGTCTTAGCGAAGCATCAGTTTCTGCTTTCATATTAGGGAATTTCGTACGGAAATAAGATTTCACTTTATTGGCTTCTTCATTACTTTTTACAACCGCCACCTGAATTTTGTAACCTAAAATTCTAGGATTATCTCTACAAATTTCAGCATTTGTTTTAGGTTTAGTTGAAATTTCTACTTTTGGAGCTTCATTTTTGTTCGCTTCTTCCTCTTTAATCTTGTCACATTTCCCTTCTAAATCCGTTAAAAGCTCATTTACTTTGCTATCCATAGAAACTTTTAACTCTGTTCCATTATGTGTTTCTTTTTTCTCAACTACCTGAGCATTAGAGATGTTAAAACTTAAAAAAGTTAATAATGATAGTATTTTTATTACGTTTTTCATTAAAATTATTTTTGACAAAGTTAATACAAATAAAAATTATACCAATCTTTCTTATTTAGAACAATTATAAATTAAAAAAAATTGATAAAATACACACAAACCTTCTGTTAATATTGTGTTAAAGTATTATTTTTGCGGAATTGAATGTAAACTCAATAGTATTAACCCAAGATTATTTAAATGATTAGTTGGAGAAAGCATTACAAGAGAGTGTTGTTAGCATGTAGTTTGCTCTTAACAACCAGTGCTTCTATTTACGCTCAAGATCTTAAAGGTGACGCTAAGAAGGGAGAAACCCTTTTTAAGACCAATTGTTCTGCGTGTCACGCGCTAGACAAACAAATGGTAGGCCCAGCTTTAGGAGGCGTAGTAGACAGATTAAAAACGGAACAAAATTTAGGTGTAGATTGGTTCCAAAAATGGATTAGAGATAACAAAGCACTTAGAGCTTCTGGCGATAAGTATGCGAATGAAGTCTTCGAAAAATTCAACAAAGTAGAGATGACTGCGTTTCCAAATCTTACAGATCAGGATATTGCAGACCTTCTAGAATACACCACTAATCCGCCAAAAGCAGAGCCTGCTGCAGCAGAAACTGATGTAAACTCACCAGAGGCCATCAAAGCTGCTCAAGATGAAAAAAACAATTCATCTGCTCTATTAATTTCTTTAGCCGCAGTTGGAGGATTACTTCTTTGGTTACTCTTCAGATTAACCCAACTCGTAAATTTACACAGAAAATCTGGAGAAATTTCTGCTCTAGATGCTACAAGAATCAACTCAATTGGCGAATTCTACGAGAAGTACAATACGCTAGGTAAAGCATTAATGGGATTATTAGCCTTATTAGCACTTTACGGAATTTGGAACTGGTTAATGTGGGTAGGTGTATACAAAGGTTATCAACCAGAGCAACCTATTTACTTCTCTCACAAAATTCACGCTGGTGAGAATAAAATCGATTGTCAATTATGTCACTCAAGTGCTAAGTATGGTAAAGTATCAGAGATTCCTTCTGTAAACGTTTGTATGAATTGCCACAAAGGTATTTCAGAATACAAAGGAAAATATATAGAAGAAGGAAAATCTAGAGAATTCTATACTGCAGAGATTAAGAAAATCTACGAAGCTGCTGGTTGGGATGAAGGTTCACAGTCTTACACTGGAAAAACTAAACCAATCGAGTGGGTGAGAATTCACAATATGCCAGATTTCGTATACTTCAATCACGCACAACACGTGGTAGCTGGTGAACAAACTATCATTAAAGCTAAAAAAGTAGACGTAGTAT
>DITA01000115.1:0-2904 GCA_002422665.1 Flavobacteriales bacterium UBA6196 | reverse complement strand
ACGAACTTAAAGACCAATCGCTTAATGCGAAATTGGCTCAAAAAGAATTTCAAAACGAAATTCCTGTAGATGAGTTCTTGGGTGATGCAGAAAAAATGAACAATTCTGGGACTTCTAGAAGGGATTTCTTAAAATTATTAGGCTTCTCTACTGCTGCGGTTACTCTTGCAGCTTGTGAAGCTCCAGTAATCAAAACAATTCCTTATGTGGTAAAACCACACAGTATTATCCCAGGAATTCCTAATTATTATGCATCTACCTATTTTGACGGGTTTGACTTTGCTAGTGTTTTAGTAAAAACTAGAGAAGGTAGACCAATTAAAATTGAACCGAATAAAACTGCAAATGATCTAGGTAAAACAAATGCTAGAGCTCAAGCAAGTGTATTGTCATTATATGATAATGATAAAATTAAACAACCAAAACTAGACGGTAAAGACGAAACTTTCGACAAAGTAGATTCTGTAGTTCTAGAAGCACTAACTAAAGCTCAAGCTGAAAACAAGAAAATTGTAGTTCTTTCTCATTCATATCCTTCTCCTACATTCAAGAAATTATTCGGAGAGTTTAAAGCTAAATATCCTAATGCAGAATTAGTAACTTACGATGCTTACACGTATGCTGCTGCATTAGACGCTGCTCAAGAAGTTTTCGGTAATAGAGCATTACCAGTTTACGACTTATCAGCTACTGAATTAGTGGTTTCTTTCCAAGCAGATTTCTTAGGAGATTATAACGCAAATAGCTTAGAAACATCATACGCAGCTGCTAGAAAACCAGGAGCTAACATGCTTAGACATATTCAAGTAGAATCTAACATGTCTCTTACTGGTGCTAACGCTGATACTAGAATTAAGCAAAAACCATCTGCTGTAAATAAAACTTTAGTAGAAGTTTATAACGCAATCGTAGGAGGCGGTACTTCTGATAAAGTAGCTTCTGAAATTGCTAAAGAATTACAAGCTAAAGGAAACAAAGCGGTAGTTTTTGCTGACGGTACTAAAGCTTCTTATGTTTTAGCACACTTAATCAATCAAAAATTAGGCTCTGTAGCTTTCACTGGAAAAGCTAACCTATTAAAAGAATATGACAACGCTAGATTTAACGAGTTTTTAACTTGGGTAAATGCTGGTCAAATTGGTGTTTTAGTTGCTAACAACGTAAACCCAATCTATTCTCACGCAAAAGGTGCAGAATTCAAAAAATCATTAAGCAAAGTAGGAACTGTAGTTGCTGTAGCTGATAAGAAAAACGAAATTGCTCAAGCAGCAAAAGTAGTCATTCCAGCAGCGCACTGGTTAGAGTCTTGGGGTGATATTGCTCCTCAAACTGGTGCTTATTCATTAATGCAACCTACTATCCAAAAAATATTCAAATCTAGACAAATTGAAGAATCACTTCTTGTTTGGATGAATGGAAAAGGATTTACTCCTAACTATTATGAATATTTAAAAGCTAATGCTACAACAATTCTTAATGGAACTTCATTTAACCAAGCACTTTATAATGGTTTTAATGCAGGAAACATTACAGGAACTCTATCTTACACAGGTGGAGATGCTGCAAAAGCAGTGTCTGAATTACAAGGTTTCAAGGCTTCTAAATTAGAACTTGTACTTTATACCACTACTGCAATGGGAGACGGTACTCAAGCCAATAACCCTTGGTTACAAGAGTTACCAGATCCAATTACGAGAATGGCTTGGGATAACTACCTTACTATTTCTCCAGCAGACGCTAAAGAATTTGGTATCGAGAATGAATTAAACGCTAGAATGCAGTTAGATGGTACTGTGGTAAATCTTACTGTAAATGGTGTGAAATTAGAAAACGTTCCTGTTTTCATTCAGCCAGGTCAAGCAGAAGGTTCATTAGGTCTTGCTTTAGGTTATGGTAAAAAAGACTCAGGCAAAGTAGCTGAAACAGGTGTAAACGCTTATCCTTTATTTGATGGATATAACACTGTAGTATCTAATGTTTCTATTGAAATATCAGGAGCAGATGATCACGAATTTGCAGGTGTACAGCTTCAAAATACATTAATGGGTCGTTACGAAATCGCTAAAGAAGTAACATTAGATACTTACTTAAACGAAGACGTAAACAAGTGGAATAAACCATTAACAATGGAAACATTACAAGGAACTTTACCAATGGGCAAAGTAGATCTTTGGGATGCTTTCGATGATACAGATGGCCCTCACTTTAATCTTTCTGTAGACCTTAACTCATGTATCGGTTGTGGAGCTTGTATTATTGCTTGTCAAGCAGAAAACAACGTACCTGTAGTAGGTAAAGAAGAGGTAAGAATGTCAAGAGATATGGCTTGGCTAAGAATCGATAGATATTACTCTGCTAAAGAAAAAATAGAAGTAAAAGAAGGTTTAGATAAGGGATTAAATGTTCCTAACCTTTATGATATATTAATTGAACCAAACGAAAGTCCTGATGTGATTTTCCAACCAGTAATGTGTCAGCACTGTAATCACGCACCTTGTGAAACAGTATGTCCTGTTGCTGCAACTTCTCACGGTAAGCAAGGTCAAAACCAAATGGCTTACAACAGATGTATCGGTACAAGATATTGTGCAAACAACTGTCCTTACAAAGTAAGAAGATTCAACTGGTTCACTTATAACTTGAATGATAAGTTTGACTTCAACATGAATAACGATTTAGGAAGAATGGTTCTAAATCCAGATGTTGTAGTAAGAACTAGAGGGGTAATGGAAAAATGTTCTATGTGTATCCAAATGACTCAAGCTACAATTCTAGAAGCTAAAAAAGAAGGCAGAAGAATTGAAGATGGAGAATTAAAAACAGCTTGTTCACAAGCTTGTTCTACAGGAGCACTTAAATTCGGTGATATGAATGACAAGTCATCAGAAGTAAGAGCATTATTCA
>DITA01000114.1:0-3835 GCA_002422665.1 Flavobacteriales bacterium UBA6196 | reverse complement strand
CATCTGCTCTATTAATTTCTTTAGCTGCAGTTGGAGGATTACTTCTTTGGTTACTTTTCAGATTAACCCAACTCGTAAATTTACACAGAAAATCTGGAGAAATTTCTGCTCTAGACGCTACAAGAATCAACTCAATTGGCGAATTCTACGAGAAGTACAATACGCTAGGTAAAGCATTAATGGGATTATTAGCCTTATTGGCACTTTACGGAATTTGGAATTGGTTAATGTGGGTAGGTGTATACAAAGGTTATCAACCAGAGCAACCTATTTACTTCTCTCACAAAATTCACGCTGGTGAGAATAAAATCGATTGTCAATTATGTCACTCAAGTGCTAAGTATGGTAAAGTATCAGAAATCCCTTCTGTAAATGTTTGTATGAATTGCCACAAAGGTATTTCAGAATACAAAGGAAAATACATAGAAGAAGGAAAATCTAGAGAATTCTATACTGCAGAGATTAAGAAAATCTACGAAGCTGCTGGTTGGGATGAAGGTTCACAGTCTTACACTGGAAAAACTAAACCAATCGAGTGGGTGAGAATTCACAATATGCCAGATTTCGTATACTTCAATCACGCACAACACGTGGTAGCTGGTGAACAAACCATCATCAAAGCTAAAAAAGTAGACGTAGTATGTAAAGCTTGTCACGGTCAAGTTCAAGAAATGGACAAAGTACAAATGGCAAATAGCTTCACAATGGGATGGTGTATTGATTGTCACAGAACTACAGAAGTAGACATGACAAACGGTTATAACAAAGAATACTACCAAAAACTTCACGACAAGTTGAAAAAACAATACGGTGGAGAAACTAAAATGACCGTAGATGCTATTGGTGGTTTAGAGTGTGGTAAATGTCATTATTAATAACAGAAAATTAGAAGTATAAATGGCTTCAAATAAAATACAATTCAGAAGTATTCACGAACTTAAAGACCAATCGCTTAACGCGAAGTTGGCTCAAAAAGAATTTCAAAACGAAATTCCTGTAGATGAGTTCTTGGGTGATGCAGAAAAAATGAACAATTCTGGGACTTCTAGAAGGGATTTCTTAAAATTATTAGGCTTCTCTACAGCTGCAGTTACGCTTGCAGCATGTGAAGCTCCAGTAATCAAAACAATTCCTTACGTGGTAAAACCACACAGTATTATCCCAGGAATTCCTAATTATTATGCATCTACCTATTTTGACGGGTTTGACTTTGCTAGTGTTTTAGTAAAAACTAGAGAAGGTAGACCAATTAAAATTGAACCGAATAAAACTGCAAATGATCTAGGTAAAACAAACGCTAGAGCTCAAGCAAGTGTATTGTCATTATATGATAATGATAAAATTAAGCAACCAAAACTAGACGGTAAAGACGAAACTTTCGACAAAGTAGATTCTGTAGTTCTAGAAGCATTAACTAAAGCTCAAGCTGAAAACAAGAAAATTGTAGTTCTTTCTCATTCATATCCTTCTCCTACATTCAAGAAATTATTCGGAGAGTTTAAAACCAAATATCCTAATGCAGAATTAGTAACTTACGATGCTTATACGTATGCTGCTGCATTAGACGCTGCTCAAGAAGTTTTCGGTAATAGAGCATTACCAGTTTACGACTTATCAGCTACTGAATTAGTGGTTTCTTTCCAAGCAGATTTCTTAGGAGATTATAACGCAAATAGCTTAGAAACATCATACGCAGCTGCTAGAAAACCAGGTGCTAACATGCTTAGACATATTCAAGTAGAATCTAACATGTCTCTTACTGGTGCTAACGCTGATACTAGAATTAAGCAAAAACCTTCTGCTGTAAATAAAACTTTAGTAGAAGTTTATAACGCAATCGTAGGAGGCGGTACTTCTGATAAAGTAGCTTCTGAAATTGCTAAAGAATTACAAGCTAAAGGAAACAAAGCGGTAGTTTTTGCTGACGGTTCTAAAGCTTCTTATGTTTTAGCACACTTAATCAATCAAAAATTAGGTTCTGTAGCTTTCACAGGAAAAGCTAACCTATTAAAAGAATATGACAACGCAAGATTTAACGAGTTTTTAACTTGGGTAAATGCTGGTCAAGTTGGTGTTTTAGTTGCTAACAACGTAAACCCAATCTATTCTCACGCAAAAGGTGCAGAATTCAAAAAATCATTAAGCAAAGTAGGAACTGTAGTTGCTGTAACTGATAAGAAAAACGAAATTGCTCAAGCAGCAAAAGTAGTCATTCCAGCAGCACACTGGTTAGAGTCTTGGGGTGATATTGCTCCTCAAACTGGTGCGTATTCATTAATGCAACCTACTATCCAAAAAATATTCAAATCTAGACAAATTGAAGAATCACTTCTTGTTTGGATAAACGGAAAAGGATTTACTCCTAACTATTATGAATATTTAAAAGCCAATGCTGCAACAATTCTTAATGGAACTTCATTTAACCAAGCTCTTTATAATGGTTTTAATGCAGGGAACATTACAGGAACTCTATCTTACACAGGTGGAGATGCTGCAAAAGCGGTGTCTGAATTACAAGGTTTCAAAGCTTCTAAATTAGAACTTGTACTTTATACCACTACTGCAATGGGAGATGGTACTCAAGCCAATAACCCTTGGCTACAAGAGTTGCCAGATCCAATTACGAGAATGGCTTGGGATAACTACCTTACTATTTCTCCAGCAGACGCTAAAGAATATGGTATTGAGAATGAATTAAATGCTAGAATGCAGTTAGATGGTACTATGGTAAATCTTACTGTAAATGGAGTGAAATTAGAAAACGTTCCTGTTTTCATTCAGCCAGGTCAAGCAGAAGGTTCAGTAGGTCTTGCTTTAGGTTATGGTAAAAAAGACTCAGGTAAAGTAGCTGAAACTGGTGTTAACGCTTATCCTTTATTTGATGGTTACAACACTGTAGTATCTAATGTTTCTATTGAAAAATCAGGAGCAGATGATCACGAATTTGCAGGTGTACAGCTTCAAAATACATTAATGGGTCGTTACGAAATCGCTAAAGAAGTAACATTAGATACTTACTTAAACGAAGACGTAAACAAGTGGAACAAGCCATTAACTATGGAAACATTACAAGGAACATTACCTATGGGTAAAGTAGATCTTTGGGATGCTTTCGATGATACTGATGGCCCTCACTTTAATCTTTCTGTAGACCTTAACTCATGTATCGGTTGTGGAGCTTGTATCATTGCTTGTCAAGCAGAAAACAACGTACCTGTAGTAGGTAAAGAAGAGGTAAGAATGTCTAGAGATATGGCTTGGCTAAGAATCGATAGATATTACTCTGCTAAAGAAAAAATAGAAGTAAAAGAAGGTTTAGACAAGGGATTAAACGTTCCTAACCTTTATGATATATTAATTGAACCAAACGAAAGTCCTGATGTGATTTTCCAACCAGTAATGTGTCAGCACTGTAATCACGCACCTTGTGAAACAGTTTGTCCTGTTGCTGCAACTTCTCACGGTAAGCAAGGTCAAAACCAAATGGCTTACAACAGATGTATTGGTACAAGATATTGTGCAAACAACTGTCCTTACAAAGTAAGAAGATTCAATTGGTTTACTTATAACTTGAATGATAAGTTTGACTTCAACATGAATAACGATTTAGGAAGAATGGTTCTAAATCCAGATGTTGTAGTAAGAACTAGAGGGGTAATGGAAAAATGTTCTATGTGTATCCAAATGACTCAAGCTACAATTCTAGAAGCTAAAAAAGAAGGCAGAAGAATTGAAGATGGAGAACTTAAAACAGCTTGTTCACAAGCTTGTTCTACAGGAGCACTTAAATTCGGTGATATGAATGACAAATCATCAGAAGTAAGAGCATTATTCA